>JANPJE010000307.1:0-9255 GCA_031425355.1 Spirosoma sp.
AACTGAGTAATAACCAGTTGAGTGGTAGTATCCCAGCCAGTCTGAGTGCACTCTCGGATCTGCAGGAACTCTATCTAAGCTCAAATCAGTTGAGTGGCAGCATACCGGCCAGCCTGAGTGCACTCACCAATCTAAAAGACACTAGACTGAATAACAATCAGTTGAGCGGTAGTATCCCGGAGAGTCTAAGTGCACTCTCGAATCTGACAATACTTTTCCTTGATGTCAACCAGTTAAGCGGAAGCATTCCAGCCAGTCTGAGCGCGCTAACCAACCTGCTAACTCTCGCTCTGGGCGAAAATCAGTTGAGTGGTAGTATTCCACCCAGTCTGGGTGCGCTCTCGAATCTATCTTACCTCAATCTGGAAAAGAATCAGTTGAGTGGAAGTATTCCGGCCAGTCTGAGCGCGCTCTCGAATCTATCTTACCTCAATCTGGAAGAGAATCAGTTGAGCGGAGGCATTCCAGCCAGTCTGGGTACGATAATAAGCCTGGAATCCCTACGTCTGAATAACAATCAGTTGAGTGGCAGCATCCCGGCCAGTTTGGGTAATCTCCCCAATATTCAATATTTCTACCTTCAACACAATCAGTTAACTGGCTGTTTTCCAACCAGTTTGACGTCATTATGTGGAAGATCCCCCGGAATCATCGATTTTTCTTTTAATTCAGGCTTGCCCGGTGGGGGCGATTTTTCCGCTTTTTGTAGTCGTGGTGCCAATAGTGGAACCGGACAGGCCAGTGCATCGGCCACATCAGCCGATATAGGCAGTGTACTTAGCCTGAGTGCATCCGGCGGGGAAACTTATCAATGGATAGCTCCATCGGGTGCCATACTCAGCAGTCCTACAACTAATCCTGTGGTCTCGGCCACCATCATCAACAGCGGGGTTCAGACATTCACGGTTCTGATCGGAGATGGAGATGATTGTAGACAAACAATTCAGTTGAGTATTAATGCGCCTTTGCCTGTAAATTTAACCTCCTTCTCAGCGCAGCTTATCAATAATCAGGCCGTCAAGCTAAACTGGACAACCGCTTCTGAACAAGACAACGATTATTTTATGCTTGAACGTAGCAAAGACCTGCTTCAAGTCGAACCCTTAGCCAAAATAAAGGCTCGAGAAGGCGGCTCTTTTCAGGGCTATACGTATGCGCATACCGATGAAAAACCCTACGGCGGTATCAGTTACTATCGGCTTCGCCAGGTTGACCTTAATGGTACAACCACTACGTACCCCTGGGAGTCGGTTATTGTACGGAAAAAGGCTTATGGAGTGTCGCCAAACCCCATAAGTGATCAGCAGTTCAGTCTACAGTTGGATGAACCACTAACGGCTACGATCAACTTCTATACCTTAGAAGGACAACCGGTAGTCTTTCGGAAAGTGGGAAATGGAGAAGGAAGTCTCCAACTTAAAACCGAGCAAAAGTTGCCCACCGGCATGTATATCCTAACGGTCGAAGAGCGTGCTCAGACACGTCAGTATCGTTTAGTGGTCGAGTAGAGCAAAAGATGTACAACCTTTACCAGTTACTGCTTACTCTGTATTGTTCTACAGGGTATTTCCACCGAGAATCATGTCCGCAACCCGTCGCCGTTTCCTGACCTCGCTCACCGCTCTTGCCGGAACCTCATTACTGACTGACAGTCAGCTACTTCAGGCAAGTCCAGTCACCAAATCTCAACCCATTTCCTGCAACGCCTATACATGGAACACGTTCTACGGGCGGGAGAAAAAGCAATGGATGGCCAACCCCGACGCGTCGCTGGCCGACTACGTTAACGCGGGACTGACGGCCTATGAGCCTTCGTTTAACAACGCCGATGAGGTTAAAAAACTGGGGTCGTATCTGACAAAATACAAACTGACAATGCCCTCGCTGTACGTGAACAGTTCGCTGCATGAGGCCGCCGAAGCCCGGAAATCCATCGACTCAGTGCTGGCCATCGCGGATGCGGCCAAACCATTGGGCGCACGGATTATCGTTACCAATCCTAATCCAATTAAATGGGGAACTGACGACGATAAAACCGACGCTCAGTTGATTGAGCAGGCTCGCAACCTCGACCGGCTCGGTGCCGAACTCCGCAAGCGCGGCATCACACTCGCCTACCACACACACGCTCCCGAACATCGGCAGGCGGCCCGCGAGTTTCATCACATGCTGCTCGGCACCGACCCGAAAAACGTATCGCTTTGCTTGGATGCCCACTGGGTTTATCGCGGGTCGGGCAATTCCCAGGTAGCCCTGTTCGATGTGGTCAAACTGTATGGCAAACGTGTCGTCGAAGTACATATCCGGCAGTCGAAAAACGGCATCTGGCAGGAGACCTTTGGCGATGGCGACATCGACTACCGACGCCTTGCCACCGAGTTGAAATCGCTCGGTATTCGCCCCAATCTGGTGCTGGAACAATGTCTGGAAAAAGGGTCGCCCAACACGATGGGACCGGCAGAAGCCCACAAGCAGGATTTGGTGTACGCGAACGATGTCTTTGCGGGGTTGATCGGTTGACGAAACAAACGGTTTGATTGACGGTTATTCTGTTAGGCAGCCTGCACGACGCATCTCGCCATCAATTAACTAATCAAACTCACGTTATCGGTATGCAACCCAACATTGGCCTCGAAAAAGACGTCCTCAAACAGGAAAACAGTTTACTGAACGATTTCCTGTCTGACCTCCACGTTCTGTACATCAAAACCCGAAAATACCATTGGAATGTGGCTGGACCGAACTTCATGGAATACCATAAATTCTTTGAGGATCAGTACACGGCCATCGAAAAAGAAATTGACGAAGTGGCTGAGCGCATCCGCCAATTAGGCGGCACACCAATAGCCACAATGGCTGAATTTGTGCATAACACCAGCCTGAAAGAAGATTCCGGAAAGCCCAAAGACACAGCGGATATGTTCAAAAACCTCCTGTCCGATCATGAGCAGATCGTTCGTGAGCTGCGTGAGGATATCGACAAATGCGATGAGGAATTAAACGACGCCGGTACTACCGACTTTCTGACGGGTCTGATGGCTGCCCACGAAGCGATGGCCTGGATGCTCCGGAAGTACCTTTCTTAGTAGTGAAAAATGTAGAGTGAAGAGTTAGGAGTGAAGAGTGTCAAGAATATTTCCCTATATTCATCACTCTGCATTCTTCACTCTTCACTTTTTATTGTGCCCAAATCCCTCTCCCTTCGTTCAGGTCTTGGCAGCGTACTATTCTGGTCGGTTATTTCAGCCGCCTTTATTGGTCCAGGCTCCGTTACGTCCTGCGCCATTGCCGGGTCGACCTACGGTTTACAACTCCTCTGGGTACTCACGTTTGCTACGTTGGGAACAGTCTGGCTACAGGAAGCTGCCGCTCGCATTACCATTGCCACCGGAAGCGATTTAGGCCAGATTATTACGCAGACGTATTCGGGCAAAAAAGGCCGGTTGGTAGCGTGGAGCTTATTTCTCGCTATTTTTCTGGGATGTGCCGCCTACCAGGCCGGTAATATTCTCGGCGCCGTTACGGGTCTGGCCTTGCTCACCGGGTTAGCCGTTCCATCGCTGACCGTTGGAGTTGGTCTGGTTTGTATTCTGCTGCTGTGGATCGGCTCGACGCAGGGGCTGGCTAATCTCCTTGGACTGATTGTTTTTGCGATGGGCGGTGCATTCGTGTATGTCGCGTTTGGTACGCCCGTTACCCCCGCCGAACTGACCAAAGCACTCGTCACACCCAGTATTCCGTCTGGCTCGCTGCTGCTCATCAACGGGCTGATTGGTACTACTATCGTGCCTTATAATTTATTTTTCGGGTCGAGTATTGTACCGGCCGGGGGCGCGTCCGGGCAGTCGCTTGGCGAAATGCGGCTGGGTATCTGGGTGGCGGTTGTGCTGGGCGGTATTATTTCGGTTGTCCTGCTACTGGCAGGTCTTCTTATTCCGAACGATTTTTCGTACCCGCACATGGCGCAGGTCTTAAGCGATCAACTCGGTACGTGGGCAGGTTCACTGTTCGCCTTCGGGCTGTTTGCGGCAGGTTTTGCCTCCTCGCTTACGGCCCCGCTGGCCGCTGCGATAACGGCGCATAGCTTGCTGGGTGTCCGTAAAAATTCACCAACCTACCGGGCTATCTGGCTCGTTGTGATGGCGACGGGATTAACGTTCGGGTTGCTGAACGTTACGCCCATTCCGGTCATTGTGGCGGTACAGGCCATTAACGGAATTTTGCTTCCCTTCGTAACCATTTTCCTGTTCATGGCCGTTAACAACCGGACGTTACTGGGTAACTACTGCAACTCACTGGGACAGAATCTGGCGATGGGAACGGTTGTCATCGTTACGGCTATTCTGGGAATCTGGAATATCTGGCTCGCCATTCAGACCGCGTAACCCTTCATTAAAAGCAGGAACCCGCTTTTAATGAAGGGCCCGTTTATTTCCGACCAGCCCACGACTAAAGCCGTGGGGAAATCCGCGATAAATATCAAATCCTGAACCGTTTCAACGGATTCCTGCACCCGCTTACCCTTGCTATCGCCTTATTTACTTCTCACGCAACGTATCATTTTGTTTTTCTAACCGCTCGATACGTTTCTGCTGACTGATTAGCTGGAGCGTTAACTCTTCGTTTTTCTTCACTATGTTGCCAGCAAACAATTAGCTCACTGTACTCATAGTGCTCAAATACGGCCGTACATCGGCCCCCAACTGTGCCATACCGGTAATCCAGGTTTCTTCATCCATACCCGCCGATGCAATCCAGTCTTCGTCGGAAAGCGAGGACCGCCAGCCCAGCAACGGACCGGCATCCAATCCCACCGGATTTCGGAACTCGCCTTGTTCGCCTGTGATAATAGCCTGAATTACTTCGGCCACCGTCGAGGCTGGTACGTGATTGTCCCGCGATGCATTCAGATACGCTCTCAGACGAATTTGATTCGGGTAATTTGTTTCAGCAAGTGGATCCCCCAACTTGTCTTGAATCGGGGTGTCGATAACGCCTGGCTGAACCAGAACTACCCGAATACCCAGTGGCCCCACCTCGCCCGCCAGACTCTCACTCAGGGCTTCGACAGCCGCTTTTGAGGCACAATAGGCTGAATGATACGGACTGTAGAGTTTGCCCGCTACCGACGATACGTTAATAATACACCCGCTTCGGCGTTGACGCATACCCGGCAGCACGGCCTGAATGCAACGTAGCGTCCCGAAAAAATTGGTTTGCATAATGGCCTGAAATTCAGCTATCGGCACTTCTTCAACCGGACCAAGCGGTCCAATGCCCGCGTTGTTGACCAGCACATCGATATGTCCGGCTTGTGTCAGCACTTCGGCCACAGTCGCTTTCACTGATTTATCCGAATCGACATCCATTGGCAGGATACTAATTGACAAATTATGCGTTTCAGCAAGTTGCCGCAGTTCGGGCGCGTTCTCTGGATTTCGCATCGTTGCGTAAACGGTATGGCCGCCACGGGCCATGAGTTCGGCGGTAGCGAACCCAATTCCGGTGCTACAGCCGGTGATGAGGATAGTTGCCATGAGAGATAACGTATTGATGGTGAGAGGTTATGATTTCTGACTGATTTGCATGATGGGTTCTACATCCGTGAAGTTCAGGATGTCGCCGATGAGTTCGGGGCCGTGAGCAGCGAGAGCAGCCTGTAAATCGTTGGGAGTGGCGAAGTTCAGCCGGGCAATCATCGTGAAAGCGGGTGGCGTATCGGGCGCCCCACCCGCCATACCCGTCTCGAGGTCAACACCGATTAGGCCTATAGGAGTCAGCCGCTCTTTAACAAGGGGAGTATGGGTGCTGAGGTAATAGTCCATATCGAACCGGGTTCCAGTGGTATTTGGGTAAAGGACTGTTAGCGAAATCATGATTTGGGTTGTGGGTTTAGTCGATGACCATCAAAAGGTTAGATAGACAAAATCGTCAGGGCGCAGGGGTTCCATAGACACTCACTAATTTCCAGACGCCATTTATTTTCTCCAGATAGCGGGCATCGTAGCTTAGGGGCGTTAGACTATAGAATATGACGGACAGGCGACTGTCAAAAAATAGTTACAAGCCGATCGAATGCCCAAGTACATCGGGTGAAGCCATAAGCAACCCTCTGGCATTGACCTGTTCGAAGTAGTCATACTACCCTGCCGACCACACCATTTTTTCAAACGTATCGGCGAACTCTAAACCGGGTATCCGGTACGTTCCGATGAATGTGAAATCGCCCCGCACTCCTGTCTCCTAATCAGGCCCCTAACTGTGAGCTGAAACTGGCATGATCCCAGTTTATGTCGAGGTTTGTAATGCGATCTGCGTCGTCGAAGTGAAACACAAAAACATGGTCGCTATCGAAGCGTAATCCTTTGTTTGTGATGCCCATAAAATCCTGGGCCTGTGTGCCGAAAATAGCAACGTGGGCCGTAACAACTTGTCCTTCAGAGGTCAGGCTGTCGACGGTATTGTCCAAATCGGGGAAGCAGTCCATCAGCAGTTGCCAAACGGTTTTGCCAAACTCCCAGAATGACCCTTTTCCATCGTCACCCATCGGCAGAAAATGCACTGTTGCATCAGGTGTGGCAAGTTGAATCATGCGGGCCGTATCCATGTCCTGATACGCCGAAAAAAAAGCTAAGCAAGCACCTTTTCGAGTCTGCTCGGCCAGGTCAGTTTTACTAAGGGTTTCCATTATTTTTAGGGAATTTAGTTTTTCGATGCTGTTTCTTTCGGGTAATCTGGATGTGCTTTGACTTTACGAATCTGCCGCAAATGCCGGTCAACGTGCCCCCACTGGTAGATATACACCTGGTGCATATTGCGCGGAAACTTCGTACCCGTTAATTCGAACTGTGCCCGCATATCGATCTGGGTAGTATCGGCAAAACCGATAGCCTGCTCACGTAATCGCTGGAAAAACACCAGATTATTTTTACCCTTGATAAAGCCCGTTGGCCGCGAAAAGTCGGGTGATTTATGCGCTTTATTCTCCATGATGAAATCATGGTAATAACTATCCGGGCTGCTGGTCGCAATAAGGTCGGGGCGGGGTGTGCTACGGCTTCCCATGCTGATTTCCCGTGCCCAGATAATCTCCCAGAGGGCCAGATGTTCAACCACTTCGGCAATGTTCCAGCGGTCGGGCGATTCGTGAAAATGCCATTGAGCATCGGTCAGATTTTCCGTTTCGCGGGTGAGTTCGTCGCGGGTACGTTTGAGGTTATCGACGGTATATTTCCGGTCGGCCTCGGTCCAGAGTTTCTGGGCGTAGGTGGTTGGAGTAGCCCATAAAAAGGCCAGTAGGATGGCAAGCAACGTTCGCATAGTTGTCGTTGAAATGGTGAGGATAGAACTAATTTATTTTGTCGGTGATGGAGCTTTAGCCCATACTTCGCGGAGTTTTTCGTTCCAGCCCTGCTGTACGTAGCGACCATCCTGGATTGAAATTCTAAATGTCTCGGCACTGCCTTTACGTTTACCGTCGGGTTGCCACGACCAGAATTCGTTGGTTTCAGTCAGTGTTTTCCCATCGAACTGATACGTGGCTCCGCCCGCGCCATCAAACTTCCGGGTCGTGGGATTGTAGTAGGCATAAACGACCATAGGATAGCTGAATATCTTGACCACCTCAACGTTTTTATACTGGCCCTCGCCGAAGCGGCTGACTCCACCCCAGTAGCCTTCTTTCATGAACCAAACGCCTTCCAGCCCCGCATTTTTCAGCCGCTCTGTCGCTTTGATACGTTCGCTGACTTCATTGATCGGGTAATTTGGGTACTTCCCGGAAGTCATAACCCCAGACTGCTCGTACTGCTTGTCGCCGATTTTATAATCGAATGAAAAAACGTTTCCAACCGCCGTCGAATCCCAGGAATAGAAGCTAACCTTCTCGACATACTTCCCGTTCTTGAGTTCATACGTACCACCACAGGCCCCATTAAACGGCTTGATACCAGCCGTTTTCTCATCGTATCGATCCAGTCGTTTATCGTCATAAAACGCACCGAACCAGTAGCCATCCCGGAACACCTTAATGACCGTAACGGAATCGCGGGTTTTCCATTCCGTCATGGCTCCGTACTTGTTTTTTGTCTGGCGAAAGGCACCATTGAGTTTACTCACCGGCTCATCGGAGTCAAGGGCCAGTGCGGGCAATAAAATGATAAGAATTAGCAGTCGGTTCATCGTCGTATCTGTTATGTGGACCTGTCGACAAAACTACCGGGTAGCTGGGAAGCAGAATTGTACAAATGCGACATTTTACTGTGGTGTCGCATTTATACGCCAATAGTCCCACCCAAGCCTTGATTGTAATTCAGGTTTGGGTGGGACATATAATAATCTATCAGTCAATCACTTAAACTCTTTTTAATAATAACGTGAGCCTAAGCAAACAATTGCCAATCATAAGTAAGTTGGTATTTCCCGCCGTGACCTGAAAAGGTAATAACTCTTTCAGGACTGTCCGTTTTACCCCCCGCCCACCGGGCCGCAAGTGACGGAATAGTTATGGACACCGTAACGGGCTGAAAAACGTCATCGCTCCAGATGCTTTCGAGAAAATCGAAGATGCGGTTTACAATATAGCCAACTGCTGCACCAATAATGGCCCCAATGGATCCTCCGATTGCACCTCCAGCGGCAATTAGAGCAGCTTTTACCCGAGCTTCCACCAAATCCAGAAGTTTATTGATAAAGTCTGGCAACCCACCCATGTCTGCCTCCGACAGAACCAACGTAACGAAATACGATTTAGGGAAGGTGGTTCCTTCCAAAAGACTAAAATCTGTGAATCGCTTGGGTGGTGAATAAACTTTTTGTTCTCCATCGTCGAAGCTACTGCTAACCCGGAAAGCAGCCACCTTTTTAGCATCGCCGGTTTCATCTACGGTTGTTCCGCCCAGATCTATTTCATCATCGCCTGCTCCTTCAGAAAAAAAACCACCTGTTTCGTCCACACACTTTACCTTGTGAATGCGTAGTTCGAGTTTGTTAGTTGTTGACGCGGCAACCATCGGAGTTCCTTCCTGACCTTTGGTAAATTTAGTTAGTTCACTGGCCGAGAATTTGAGAGAAGCGGGAAATGTGATGGCTTTTACCTGTTCGTCCACAGAGGTAGCACTACTTAAGTCTACACCAGAGAGGTCACCAAAATATTTGGCTCGTACTGCAATAGGCGCTTCGATACGTGCAATTGCCTTAACAGATGCCACTTGTTTTTTCACCAGAGGCAACGTTTCAAAACGAGATTTCAAGGTC
>JANPJE010000308.1:0-26004 GCA_031425355.1 Spirosoma sp.
GCTAACTGTTCCAGCACCTTCAGCGTACCATCTTTCGAGTTATCGTTGGTAACACAGATTTCGTGCGGAATACCATGTTTGGCCAACGTCTGATAAAGTACCCGAAGCGTTGGCGGTAATGATTCTTCTTCGTTATAAGCAGGGATGACGACGCTTAATTTCATAGGACAAAAATAAAGACAATGGCTGGCAAAATCAGTTTTTCGGTTTCCAATGCTCGGCTACTTCGGGTACAGCCTCGCGAATACGGTCCAATAACTCGGACGATAAAGGGCCCAGTGCTTCAGCTTGCCGATTGGATAGCACCTGTCGTTCATTACGCATTCCGGGAATCACTACGTCCACTGTTTCGTTCGACAGACTGAACCGTAGCGCCGACGTAGCGATACCACCCGGCTGTTCGTCCAGAAACGCCAGTTTTCGGGTCGACTCCAAAAGCCAGTCCCGGTCGCGGTCAGGTAAGTAATGACGGTATTGGTCGGTGGGGAAAACCGGATTTTGAGTTAGGTAAGCCGAATTCAAAAAACCTGATGCTAACGGCACCCGGCCTATAAAAAAATAGTCGCTGGCGTTCGGTGCGGTGAAAAGCAACTCTTCGGCGCGCCGGTCGAGGGCGTTATAAATAACTTCCAATACGCTCCCAAACCTGGCATCCAGAATCCGTTTAGCCCCGTAAACGCTTCGGGAGCTAACTCCATACGCTCGAATTTTACCGGCCTTCCTCAGATCCTCAAACGGCGTAGTGTCGTAATTAGACCAATCGAAGGCATCGGGCGGGCTGTGCAGCAACAGCATATCAAGTGTATCGCGACCCAACCGACGAAGACTTGCCTCAACCGCTTCGGTCAGGTAAGCCGGACTGTAGTCCTGGCCATTCTGACCGTCGGGCATTTGCCGGTTGCCAAATTTCGTACACACGATTACGTCCGACGACGGCTTCTGGGCAAAGGCTTCCTGCAAAATGGTTTCCGACTGCCCGCGTCCGTAGCTATCGGCCGTATCGAAAAAGTTAATATTCTGATCCAGAGCGACATGCACAGCCCGAATGGCTTCGGTTTTGTCAACGTCTCCCCAACCGGTCGGGTTACCATTAACCACATTTGGCCCGCCAAACTGCCAGGTGCCAAAGCCTAAACGTGAAGTCAATTTCTCTTTTATAGATTCATTCATGGATAATAAAACAGTCTGGTACGTCGCAGTTTTTCAACGAAAGTCGAAATACGAAATACCAGACTGCATTTTTCGGGACGACCCTTTTGCTGATTACTCAGCTAGAATGTGTCTAACCCGAACATGTACTTAATAAACGGCGTCGGCAGCGGGGGTGATGATAATTTTGCCTTTAATCAGGCTGCGCTGCCCCGGAAATTCAGCGAAGAATGCGTTTCGTCCGTGCAGAACGCGGTCGTCATGGAAGAAAACGGCCTCTCCTTTCTGCAACTGAACGGGTAGAATAACCCCGGCGTTCATGATACGTGTTTCGAGATATTGATGAAAACGCTCGCACAAATCCAGCACTTCGGGAGAGTTTTCCTCCCGCGACAGGCAGAAGTAATTCCAGTTGGCTAAGTAACCCTCGCCGTCTTTGTCGATGATTTTCCGCACTTTACGGCCACCACCTTTGGCGTGAACCACATCCGTAGCCATCAATTCGGCCAATAATGCTTCTTCGCCATCTAATTTCATACACTCAACCAGATCGGGCAGATCGAAGTACGTAGTGGCTCCGCCGATCTTGGCCCTGGAGGAACAATAAAAGAAATTAACCGCTTCTTCGCCCCCTAACTCTACGTACGAATCATCGGTATGCAGCGGCTGACGTGTGTTGCTGGACCGGTAGCGGTCCGGAATTTGCGGGTCATACGTAATGTCGATCCAGCGATTTCCCGTCTGCTGACCCGTGGCAATATCTTCATCGGCAGCATGAATCCGGCCAATCGTTTCCGATAGTTTGCTATAGAAATCATGTACCGGCAAATCCTCGCGATAGTCGGAGAGGTAAACTAATTTATTATTCTGAACGGCTTTTTTTACGTTCTGAATTGTTTCTTCCGGCGTTGTATAAACAACTTGCTGAAAAAAATTCATAGCCTGGTTGGTTTCAGTGTTTGGTTCACAAATTAAGGAATGTCAGGCGGTTAGCCAAAAATGGCACAACCACTCACTCAGTTATTTAGAATACGGTGCAGGCCAATTGCCAGCATTCCGTAAGCACGCTGTAGAACCGGTGGCGTCAGATGGTCATACATAACCGATTTCAGATCGTCCCAGTTTGGTTTTGCCAGTGAATAATATTGGGTTAGCAACTGCATTTTTGCCAAATATGAACGTCGGTACTGTCGGCTATTCATCATCATCCGATAATACCGGGCTATATTTTTCTTGAGCACAGTGTCATACTGAAATCCTAATTCGCGGTTGATATTACTGTACATATCAATGCGATTCTTCAGAAATACAGCGTCGTCATACTTATCCGAGAAACTGGTTCCATTGCTATTTTTCCGATAAACCGACATCACATCGTGTACATAGCCAATCTTACCCTTCTTCGCTTTCAGGATCAGCCGGGGAATATCGCCACTAACCGACTCCCGAAACCAGGCCGGATACTCGCTGATGCTGTTCCGATACATGGTACTCGACGTAGCCATAAACCAGATTTCCTCTTCGCCAATCAAATCGTCGATGGTATAAAATGGCTTCGTGTCCGGCCCGTTCAATACGTGAGATGGACTGCCATCTTCATACGTAATGAGGGCGTTGTGAAATACCATTGAGTAATCGGGATGGGCGTCTAACAGATCGGCCTGTTTCTGCAGCTTAAGCGGATCAGTGAAGTAATCGTCGCCATCCATCAGGGCGTAATACTCCCCCTCAGCCCGTTTCAGGGTTTCCAGAAAGTTAATGCCACCGTTTTTGCCCATGTTACGTGGGTGCAGCACCCCTTTCACCAAACCGGGGTGCTGGCGTTCGTATTCCTGAATAATATCCCGCGTACCATCACTCGAAAAATCATCGCCGACTAAAATTTCGATAGGAAATGTTGTCTGCTGCGCCAGAACACTGTCAATGGCCTGGCGGATGAATTTATGCTGATTGTAGGTGATAATCAGGACACTGACTTTGGGCATGAATGCAAAGTTTACCGTTTGTGGTTTGTAGTTCGTCGTTGGCTGACCGCAACGGAGGACCGTGCGAAAGCAACGCTCGTGCGTCAGCCAACTACAAACCACAAACTTTATATAGTCACTTCTTTAGGAGCATGAATCTGCGCTTTCCAACCCTGTGGTTCGTCCTTATCGGCAGGTTTCGCCCAGGGATCATAAAAGGGCAGGATTGCTACCCACCGACCAGCGGGGTCATCCCAACTGAAACGGTCTGCAAAACTCGACGGACTAACCCAGTGCGGCAGGTCGTAACGAAACAATATCAGATCGCCAACATCCTGAAAACCTTCCGTTTCAACGATATGGTCGTTGATGACGTAGCCCGTTCCACCCGAATTGTAGTCCTTTCCGTATTGATTCAGGGCGAGAATCGTCCCTACTTTCTGCGGATTGAGCGGGTGCCAGTGCCGACCGAAGAAACTCCCTCCGAGCGGGTAATGCGTTACCTGCGGGTGGAAATATGGTTGACCTTTTCGAATTCCATATTCTTCGTTATTCCCCGTCAGGCTGTTCCAGAACTGGCGCATGGGTGTAAATACGCCCAACAGCGTTTGTTTTGTCGACTCACCGAGGTCCAGCATGGCATCGAACGTATGGTCGTGAAACAACTGCGGTGCCTGCTGAATTTTGGCGATGTGCAGCCGCTGCTTATGCTGGTTATTATCGAACGTATCAGGACTTTCGGCAGGAGGAACGGTAGCTGCCCAGGCACGGGTTGTTTCGATAACTGCGCGAAGCGTGGTCTCCGGAAGGCCCGTTTTGATGATGACGATATTCGGCTCGTTGACCAAGCGCATCACTTCATCGAAAGGAATTTCCGGGATGATCTGCCCATTCTTAAATTCGGCGTCAACTTTTATCAGGTATTTTGCAACTTCTTTCATACCATAAAACGTGTAAATGAGCGATATCCGCTGCTGTTCTTACTTGTTTTAAATTGTGCTACAAAGTAGGGCGGTATCTGGGAAAAACACAAATTACAGATACTGATTTTAATCAGTTCCCGGGCTGAGTTGCGTAGCCAAATCCCGAAGCACCGAAGCCATTACCATTGTAAAGCATTACCCATTCATTCTGGTGCCGGAAGATGTGGCAATAGTCCATCATCATGGAATCCCAGCCGTCAGCCGACCGTTCAATACCCGCCAACTCATCTTTCCGCTCCCAGGTTATGCCGTCCGTTGAGTCCGCATAACCGATACGGTAGCTGCGCTGAACATCGGTCCGGTAATTGGTCGCGTTACGGTACGAGAAATACATTTTGTACAAATTTCCATCCTTGTAAACCGTTGGTCGGCCAATAGCATCGGTAAACTCATCGTAGCCTACGCAAACATGGCCGGTACGTTCCCAGGCAATCCCATCCGTCGATTCCGCGTACTTAACGTCGTAAAACGGTTCGGGGTGCCCATTGATCACCTCAATTTTCGTACACGACAAGTACCACATCCGCCACCGGACGGTCCCATCAGCCTGTTCCTCCCGCATTACGCACGGCTGCGCGGCCCAAACCTGATCGTAAATCGAACGGTCGAGTAGTGGGCCTGTGTACTTGCGCTGAAAGGTTAGTCCACCGTCGCGGCTGATGGCCAGGCCGATACCAAGCCGGTAACTGGCGGTTTCGCTTTTATTCCAGCCCGTATAATATAACCAGATTTCCTCACGCCCATCGGCAGCCCGCACGGGTAGAAACCACGAAGGCATAGTTCCTGTTTCGTCGAACATACCAACCGCGCCCTTTGTCAGGCAGGGTTGGTCGTGAACGTAGGTTATTTCCGATGGATTATTGGGATTCAGTTCAACGAATGAAACCGCCGAAGCACTGTTGTCATCACGGGTAGAAAAATAAACCCGCAATTTATCCTGCATGGGATAGCCAAATGGGACCTGTGCGTGCGTACGGCTAAACGGCTGTGAGCCATCGGGTTTATAAACGAATCCTTTTTTCTGCCAACTCATTAAATTCAGGTCTTCTGCTGTGTAATCCGCACTGTGATGAAGGACGGCAACGAATAATAACTATGTAGTTGGGGCTAAGCGAGCCACCATACTGTCATGAATCTGGGTCATGGTTTCCGGCAAATCGAATGTCCAGTCCCAGCCTGGATAATGCTGCTTGAATTTTGTCAGGTCCGAAATGTACCAGATATGATCGCCACTCCGGTTGGTTTCCGAATACTGGTAGTTCATTTTGTTGCCCGATATTTTTTCGCAAAGGGCAATGGCTTCCAGCATCGAACAGTTGGCGTAGCGGCCACCGCCTGCATTGTACACCTCGCCGGGGCGAGGATTCTGATAGAAATGCCAGAACATGTTCACCAAATCCCAGCTATGGATATTATCGCGAACCTGCTTACCCTTATACCCAAAAATAGTGTACTGATTGCCCGTAATAGCGCATTTCATCAGGTATGATAGAAAACCGTGCAGTTGCGCACCCGAATGGTTAGGACCCGTCAGGCACCCACCCCGAAATACACCGGTGTTCATACCGAAATACCGACCATATTCTTGCACCATGATATCGGCGGCTACTTTAGAGGCCCCGAAAACCGAATGCTTGGTATGGTCGATGCTCATAAATTCGTCAATGCCGTTCTGGAAATACGGATGATTCTGATCAATCTCCCAGCGCGTTTCGGTTTCAATTAGCGGTAAAAAATTCGGATTATCTCCGTATACTTTGTTGGTTGAGGTAAAAATGAAGACTGCTTCAGGGCAGTGTAACCGGGTCATTTCGAGCATGTTGAGTGTACCAACAGCATTAACGCCAAAATCGGTGAACGGCTCACGGGCAGCCCAGTCGTGACTCGGTTGGGCTGCCGTATGCAAAACCAGTTTGATATCTGTGCCGAACTCGTTGAAAATCGCTTCCAACTGTGGCACCTCCCGAATATCAGCCGCGCGATGCTGGTAGTTTGAATACGTTTCAGCCAATCGATTGCGATTCCATTCCGTCGAGCCATCGGCTCCAAAGAAGTACTGTCGCATGTTGTTATCTATACCGATGACAAGGTCAAACTTGTCAGCAAAAAAGGCAACGGCCTCGCTGCCTATCAAACCAGCAGAACCTGTAACTAATGCAATTTTCATATCATTATAAATGTGTATTGCCGCTTGTCTATTCAAATAATACTACTTCCTGAGTAGTTTAACAGAACAAAGTAACGCAAAAATTAACACTTAGATTACTTTTCAGCAGCCTGTCCGACAAACATTTCAACACTTTATTAGCGAATGGTTAGACAAAATAAAAGCGATAACCCAGTATATAGACCCTGGATAATCGCTTTTGTTTTAATACTATGTATTGTTTATGCCCCTTGTGTTGACGAATTAACGCCGAACAGTTTTTCACGGATTTTCTGAGTCCGTTCGTCCAAGGCTGGATTCGGTGTGTACTTGTATTTCGATTGCACAGCCGCCGAGTCTTTTCCCGCTCCATACACTTCAGGATCGCCCGCCCGGTAATCAGGCCGGTAGTCGTCGAACCGATAGTCGTGCTGGCGGACTGAATTATATTTTTGATAGTCGCAGGATGCGAGCGATACCACCGCCACAGCCAGTAAACCTATGCTTAGTACGCGTTTCATAGCTACTTGATTACGAATTGATTCTGCAAAAATAGGTTAGACCCATAAAGTTTCCAAACGGCGGCACTTAGTTCTTACCGGTCCTGATTTTTCAATTTCCGGATCTCCTCCCACACGAACCCGATTAATTCCTGGATGTATTCGCGGGAAAAATCAAATGGCACGTTGGCGGCTTCGTAAATTTCCCGCAACGGTGCTTTGTACCCTAAGCTCAACGCTTTTTTGTATCCGGCCAAACCCGCTGCCGGGTCGCGCCGGTAGTTGCGCCACACGCCAATAGCCCCCAATTGAGCAATACCATATTCAACGTAATAGAAGGGCACTTCATAGAGGTGCAACTGCCGTTGCCACAGGTATTCCTGATAAAAAGCGAAGCCATCCCAATTAGTAACGGTGTCGGCAAACTGGTTGTAGATTCGAAGCCAGTTCTCGCGACGGTCTGCGTCCGTATGCGTCGGGTTCTCGTAAATCCAGTGCTGAAACTTGTCAATGGTAGCTACCCAGGGCAAGGTTTCAATGATGGACTCCAGATGCTGTACTTTAGCCCGGCGCAGGTCGTCGGGATTGGCGAAAAACACATCCCAATGGTCCATTGACAGCAGTTCCATGCTCATCGATGCTAATTCGGCAACTTCCATCGGCGGATTGCGAAAGGCTTTGAGCGCTAAATCGCGGGTCAGGAACGAGTGAACGGCATGACCACCTTCATGGACCATTGTGACTAAATCACGCAGACTCGACGTAGCGTTCATGAAAATAAAGGGAACGCCAATTTCTTCGAGCGGGTAATTATAACCGCCCGGTGCTTTGCCCTTCCGCGATTCTAAATCGAGGTGGCCCATTGCCCGCATAATACGTAAATCATCCCCTAATTCGGGATCGAGCCTATCGAAACAGGCAATGGTTTTTTCGAGGAGTTCATTCCCCGATGCAAAGGGTTTCAACGGTGGCAGGCCTTCAATATCCACTTTGGCATCCCACGGGCGAAGCGGCTCTACAAGTAACTTTTGTTTTCGCTCCTGAGCCAGTTCGTTCAAAAGCGGAACAACCGCTTCGGCCACCGATTCGTGAAAGGCAAAGCAATCCTGTGGTGTATAATCGAAACGGCCCAGGGCGGCAAACGAATAGTCGCGAAAATTGGCAAACCCAGCATTGACCGCAATCTGGTGGCGCAGATCGCGCAAACGGTCGAATAACTGGTCGAGAACCTCATGATCTTTATAGCGTCGTTCCCAGATTTTGCGCCAGGCTTCTTCACGCACCGCCCGGTTGGTGGATTGTAGCCGATCACTGGCTTCGGGCAGGGTCATTTCCTGACCATCAATCGTTACGGTCATGGCCCCGGCAATGGCGCCGTATTTACGCTCTTCGGTCTGCAAATCCGTTTGAAGCGGGATGTTTTCATCCCGAAAAATCTCAATGGCTTTCTTCATTCCCCGTACCATTACGTCGTAGCCATCGTCGGTTAACTGACTGAGAAACGGACTATTAACGGCTTTCAGGTCAAGCTCATTGCCAAACGTCGTCATGGGCGGCTGAATCTCGGAAATGAACACATTGAGATGATTGACCAACTCTTCATTGGCCGTATCGCAGGTCATTCGGATGTATCGCCACGCAAAATTTTCGGACAGGTACGATTCCAGTTCACTCCGGTCAATCAACCATTGCTTCAGTTCATCGACATTATCAATCGAGCGATCCAGCAGTTCCTCATAAAGCGATTTAACATCGTCCCAGCTTGTCAACTCAATTTGTTCGCCGATGAAAGAGCGGGTTGGCCGGGCCGGAAGGTTTATTGTTTGATCAGCAGTCATACGTAACGCGGCTGAAAAGCCGCCGGTAAAGTTGTAAGCTAATTCGTTAGTTGATGATTGGGTTACACCGGGATAAATCCCGGTGCAAGTCATCCATGTATAGTCAATCACTTGCACCGGGATTTATCCCATTGTAACATCAATCTAACACTCTATTGTAAGCATTTATAAAACTTTTTTGTTCACAAGTTTGCATCTACGAAATCCTTCGTATATGTTTGCTACGAAATGATTCGTACATAGATTATGAAGCCAACTGACGCCGAACTGGAAATCCTGCATGTACTCTGGGCGAATGGCCCCAGCACAGTGCGACAGGTACACGAGAAGTTGAGTCAAAGCCGCGATATTGGCTACACCACAGCGCTTAAGTTCATGCAGATTATGAACGAAAAAGGGATTTTATCCCGCGAAGAAGATGCCCGGTCGCACACGTACACAGCTCTTGTGAGCGAGGAAGACACCCAGCGAAATCTGGTGGATCGCTTTGTGGAAACGGCCTTTCGGGGTTCGGCGTCGAAATTAGTGATGCAGGTCCTGGGCCAGCATAAAGCCTCACGTGAGGAATTGGATGAAATCAAAAACCTACTCAATAATCTGAACCCGGATTCTCAGGATTTAACCGATTAACAGAATTTTGTCATGAACTACATCGATTTTTATCTATCAAGTCCGGTAGCCGATGCATTAGGCTGGACGCTGCTTCATGCCATCTGGCAAGGCTTTGCCTTAGTGCTACCCGCAGCGGTGGTGCTTCATTTTCTGCGTACGCAATCAAGCTCACTCCGGTATCGTGTGGGCGTATTGACGCTTCTTACTCAACTCATTAGCTCAGCCGCTACGTTCGTTTGGTATTACCAGCCGGTAGCCGATCATTCACCCCTTGCGCCAGCTACGACAGCCCGGTACGCCATGGCCATTCGGTGGGAAACGGTAGCCAAAACA
This sequence comes from Spirosoma sp., assembly GCA_031425355.1. GTDB lineage: Bacteria > Bacteroidota > Bacteroidia > Cytophagales > Spirosomataceae > Spirosoma. The sequence goes on from JANPJE010000308.1 coordinate 9,526, forward strand.
ATACCCTGGCATCAGCAGATGCAGCTTTTTCTGGAGAATCATCTGAGTCAGTTTGTCCTGATTTATCTGATCGGTGTGGGACTGTTCGGACTGCGGCTGGCGGGGGGATGGATTTATCTGCAACGCCTGACGCAAACAGCCAATCAACCGACTAATCCGATCTGGATGCAACTGACTGACCGCCTTCGGTCAGCGTTGGCGATTCAGGGTGTGGTACAGGTGCGGGAGTCGGCCCGGATTGCGATGCCAATGGTTGTGGGTGTTCTGAAACCCGTCCTGCTCCTTCCCATCGGCCTGATCACAAACCTGACCACGCGGGAGATTGAAGCGGTTTTAGCGCACGAACTGGCGCATATCAAGCGACACGATTACGCCGTCAATTTGCTGCAGTCAGTCATTGAAGTGCTTTATTTCTTCCATCCTGCCTTGTGGTGGTTGTCAGCGCGGGTGCGGGAAGAACGGGAACATTGCTGCGACGACCTCGCGGTTGCTGCCTGCGGGGGCGATGGCCGGATTCTGGCACAGGCGCTGGCGCGGGTTGAAGAGTTGCGCTTAGCCCAAATCGAACAAACGCCCGCACTGGCAATGGCATTTGCCTCAAAACGTCAGCATCTGTTACACCGCGTTCGGCGGATGCTCGGTGTGCCGACACGCCCCTTTGTGTCGAACGGTAGCTTGGCGGGCCTGACGCTGGCAACGCTTCTGCTGATGAGCGTATCGGTATATGCGGTGCAGCAACAGGAAACACCGAAACCCCGTAAAACTCAGGCTCCGGCCACGCGACGCCACAAGGTCGATGGCAATTCGGAATATGGCATGGTTGACAATAAAAAAGTAAGTTATGTGATCTGGAAAGGGCAAAAGTTACCCGCGTCCCGTGTTGCTACGTTGCAAAAGCTACTCAATCAGGTGCAGAATGGAGAGCTTAACATTGATGACGTTCAACAGCCCAACCGCGATATTCTGCTGACCATTATCGAAAAAAACAATGCATTCGATGGAGGCATGGAAGCACTGGCGGATGGATTGGCGCACATTGATTACAATTCAATCATAAAAACGGGCATGGATGCCGCCAATGCAGCTGGCACATTCCCGGTAAATGTGGATGAGGTTTTGAAAGAGGTAGAGAAAGTCAACTACAACGAGATTATCCACAGTGCAATGGCTTCGGTATCAACCCTTACGGCTACTAATGACACTCTTGATCGCCAGCGTGCTTATCATCAACGTCAGATGGACAGTCTGAGTCAGCTTATGTCGCAGCGGTCGGAGCAGATGCAGGCCATTCATCTTCAAATGGAGAAATTGCGTTTTCCGGTCGAAGAATCCGAGCGGGGCCAGCAGGTTCTGGAATGGCGCAAGGATAAACTAATGGAACAACGTAACACCCTGATCGAGAAACACCAGCGGCTGCTACAGAACGAAGGAAAACAGAAATTGACTCAGACCGATATTGAGAAACAACTGGCCGCTCTTGAACCCGAAATCAAAAAGCAGGAAGCCGGTATCGAGGAGATGAATCAGAAGCTGGAAGATGCACAGGCGAAATTGAAAGCAAGCCAGCAGCCGCTCGAAAAATTAGAAAAGGATGCCGAGAAATTGGAGGAGGAAGTCGAGAAGTTGTCCAATGAAATAGGCAAACATGGCGATGGTATCGCGCATATGATGCCGACAGATCCGAACGTTATCCTGAACAATATGATAGATGTTCGCATGAACGCCCGTCCGGCTCGCCCGCCACGCCCAGCCCGTGCTCCCCGGCCAGTAATTGCTCCGAACATAGTACATCCACCAGCGCCAGCAGCACCGTTACGTGGCCGCGTAGGGCCGGCAATACCAGTAGCCCCAAGCCAAAAAATTGCGCCAATGCCCAGACCGGCGGCTGCTCCAAAGCCGCCAAAGCCTTAATCAAAAAAATGCCCTGCTGTTTGTGCAGGGCATTTTTTTTGATGTTTACAGGACTTTCGCAAAAAGCCTTGGTTCAGTCAATTTCAATTACTACGTCCCGCCCAACGGGGTGCGCCACGCAGGTGAGGATATAGCCTGCTTTCAATTCCGATTCTGACAGGCCGTCTTCTTCGTCTAATTTCACTTTGCCGGACGTGCATTTTCCCATGCAGGCCGTACACATCCCCGCCTGACAGGAATAAGGCAGGTCAATATCTAAATCCAGCGCAGCTTCCAGAATCGTCTGGTGCGGAGCTACGGCAAATTTGTATTCGCTGCCTTCATACAGGATTGTCACTTCGGGCGAACCACTATCGGCGGCTGTCATCGGCTCCTCCACTACGTCTCCGGCGGCAACGGGCGCGAGGGCGTAACTTTCTTTATGAACACGCTCGGTAGCAACGCCCACCAATGCCAACGCCGAACGGGCTTCAGCCATCATGCCATCGGGACCACATAAAAAGAAGCTTGCGTTCTGGCGATCCGTTGCTGGTATCTGCTCGAAAAGTTTGGTCAATGTGTGCTGATTCAAACGACCTTCGGCACCGGTCCAGCCGGTCGTCGGCTGGCTCAGAACATGCGTCACCTGGAAACGGGATTTGCCATACGCCTGCTCCATCGCATCCAAATGCGCTTTGTAAATGATTGATTCCTGGTTGCGGTTACCGTAGATCAGCCACACGCGGCTGTTTGGCTCTACGTGCAAGGCCGACTTTGCCATCGAAAACAGGGGCGTAATACCGCTGCCCGCTCCAATAAGCACCAATGTCCGACGGCCCTGTGGCTCAAGTTTCGGCACAAACGTGCCCATCGGCTCCAGTGTTTCCAGAATGTCGCCGGGTTTGATTCGGTCGCATAGGTAATTGGAAGCCAGACCACCGGGTACGCGTTTTATCGACACCGCCAGCGATACGTCGACATGGGGTGATGAGGCCATTGAATACGACCGGCGCACTTTTTGGCCGTTAATAGTCAACAAAAATGTCAAAAACTGACCGGGCTGATAGCGGATTTCTTCGTTGATAGGATGCCAGAAACTTAGTGTCACGGCGTCGGCGGTTTCCCGAACGACGTCTTTAACTTTCAAAAAATATCGGTTTGCCATTACTATTCTTAAGTTGTTGTATTCTAAACACAGAGGTCATGGAGTGTTCTTTGTATTCACTATCTTTTTTCTCCGTTTCTCTGTGTTCTTATTCGTTTTACAAAGGTACGTCACGCTCGTGATTGATGAAACCGAACCAATTGTTCGGCGGGGGCCTTCACGATATTCCCCATAACCAGACCCGTACGAGCAACGGCCTGACGCAACGGACCATCAAAATAATGCGCGATGGACCCTACAAAATGAACCGGCCACGCGTTAGCTTCGGGAAAACGGTTCACATACGTAGTCAGGAAGAGCATAAACGCATCCGTTATCAGTCCAACGACGTGTGGATGCGTGATGTTTTCAGATAAAAACGGGGTGAATGCTGCAAAGTAACGGTTCGGGTAAGGCTTCTGATACGCGTTTTCGAGTAAGGTGGGACGGTCAAGAGCGTACTGAGCTTGGAATGCGTCGTGCAGGTCGGTGGGTAGCTGCTGCTGAAAAAATTCCCGCACCAGCGTTTTGCCCAAGTAACCGCCACTCCCTTCGTCGCCGAGCCAGAACCCCAGCGACTGAATACCCCGTGTAATTTGGGAACCATCGTAACAACACGCGTTTGCACCCGTGCCCAGAATGCAAACAATGCCGCAAGTATGACCCATTGCTCCCCGTGCAGCGCCGAGCATATCGCTGTTCACATCAACGGTTTGCAATCCCGGCAACACCGCCCGCAATGCATCGGCTACATGATGATTCACGGTCGGACCCGTACAGCCTGTTCCGTAGAAAAACACGTTCGATACGGTCGCATTGCCAAGTTGCGGCACTAACTGTGTCGTTAGCGTATCGGCGATTTGTTCTGTCGTCTGATAATATGGATTGACGCCATCCGTTTGAATAGCAGAGGCTTTACCATCGTCGGCAACGAGTCGCCAGTCCGTTTTGGTAGAGCCACTATCAGCAATAAGGAGCATATATTTGTAAGGTTCGCGTTACGGTATTAACGTTCCGATTATCGGAAAGCGGGTAAAAACAGACGTTGAGTGGGGTGCATCGACCAGTTCATCGGTCAGATCCTGTCCGGCCCAGTGTTCATAATGTTTGCCATTGCGCCAGAGTCGAGAGGCCGATACGTCGTAAATGATGCCTTTATAAGCGCACCAGATTTCGTTGCGGTCCTGTCCATTCCGTAAGGCCAGTTGCGAACGAGTGTACGTTGGGAGCTGTATTTCATTGTTGACCATTGAGTCGGAAGAGCGCAATTTTTCGGCATCAATTTTGCGAGTGACAACAAAATTAGCGTAACTTAGCCACTTCTGATCTATTGCATTTGATTAACCATGAGAACGACTTCTTTTATCACTTTTCTTTCGATAGTAGCCTTGTTTAGCGTCCTGACGGGCTGCAAAAAACAAGTTGCCCCCGTTTCGGAACGTATTGCGAAAGCCTGGACGGCCAGCAAAGTGGACGAGAACAAGGTGACAGTTTACACAAAAGGTGGAGCGACCAATGTTCGTAATTATGCCCCGTTTAAACTTGACTTGAGTGCTCCGCCAACCGTACGCTACACAGAGTATGATGGGAACACGTTCGTTGGCAAATACTCGCTTCCATCTGATACACGCCTTGTTCTGACGGATTTAACGCCATCACCAACGGGTGCCAATGGTACTGTTGAGTTTACGATTGGCTCATTGGAAGACAATTCATTGACCCTGTCGCGAACATCAACCAGCCAGAAGACGGGCGGCACGACTAATGATTATTCCTTGACCAACCCATAAGGTTTTAGCAAACCAATTCAACGAAAAAGCCGTTCCGTATATCAATCGGAGCGGCTTTTTCTGTGGTTGTTCGGGGAAGATGTGGGCAAAGAAAGTGTATTGAGCCAGATCACACCGGGATAAATCCCGGTACAAGTCATCCATGTATAGTTAATCACTTGTACCGGGATTTATCCCGGTGTGATCTGGCTCAATACTTACAACCACATTTTCCCACCTACCGGGCAAATCCTTTCGTTAGCAATTCAAATGACTGATCTTAATACCATTGGCGAAATTGGCCTGATCGAGCGCATCCGACAGGCAACAGCCGCACCTATCCATTCTGAAACCCTGCGCGGCATTGGCGATGATGCCGCCGTGTTTGACTGGGGCGATCAGTATGGTCTGCTCTCCACAGATATGCTGGTTGAAGGCATTCACTTCGACCTCACCTACGTACCGTTGAAACATCTCGGCTATAAAGCCGTAACGTTTGGTGTGTCGGATATTGCTGCCATGAACGGGCTTCCCATACAACTTACGGTGAGTATTGGCTTAAGTAGCCGGTTTCCCGTCGAGGCTGTCGATGAATTGTATGAAGGCATTCGGGCCGCCTGCGAAGCCTATAATGTTGATTTGGTTGGCGGGGACACAACAGCCTCACGGTCAGGACTAATTATTTCGGTGTCGGTGCTGGGCAAAGTTCCCAAAGACCTGATCACGTACCGAAACACCGCCCAGGCCAACGATGTCGTTTGCGTAACGGGCGACCTCGGCGCGGCTTATCTGGGTTTGCAATTGCTCGAACGTGAGAAGCAGGTGTTTCTGGCCGACCCGAACATGCAACCCAACCTGTCGGAAGAGCGAGCCTATTTAGTGCAGCGTCAACTTCGCCCCGACGCTCGTACCGACATTGTTCACGAACTCCGCGACCTCGGCATTCGACCGACGGCGATGATTGATATTTCGGATGGGCTGGCGTCTGAACTGCTACACCTTTGCCACCAATCGGGCACGGGCGCGGTCATTTTCGACGAGAATATTCCCATCGACGATCAGACGCATTTGGCTGCTGATGAGTTCAAGATCAGCCCCATTACAGCCGCGCTGAACGGCGGTGAAGATTACGAACTGCTCTTTACCGTTCGACCGCAGGAATTTGAAAAATTAGCAAGCAACGCCCGAATCACAGCGATTGGGTATTTGACAGGTACGCCGGAACAGATTATGCTGGCTACGAAAGCCGGTCAGCAAACGCCTATTCGCGCTCAGGGCTGGGGAAAAATGATGGAGTAATAGTGCTTTCTTACTTCACCCGAACGAATTTCGAGTAGCAAGGGCGTTCACAGTTGGGCTTCAGCATCAGTACGTCCGGCTGAACGTCCAGACCCTGTCGGAATGGAACAGTAGCGCCATTCGTACTGATAAAAAAATCAACAAACAGACTGTCGGGATAGGTTTTGTCAACCCGAAAGTACCTGATCGGGTTGTAATACGTCATCTGGTTGCCCCTGGCGGTTAGTTTACCGTCCGTGTCGAACGTGAGCGTTTGCAAGGGCGTGGACGGGTAACGTTGAACCGTGTCTATGGTCAGATTACGCGTTGTGCGCGTCACTTGCCTTGTGCTGATGAGCGTATCGCGTTTAACAGGAACCCCGCCCACCAGGACTGTGCTGGTATCCCGCCGGGTAATAATGGTGTCTTTATCAATAATCTGAACAGAATCTTTCTGGAAACGACGCTCCACAAGCTGCCACGTCCCGGCAATGCGCGAGTCAGCCTCGCCGGGCGAAAAGTTGGCGGTTCTGTCTTTGCAAGTGATAAGAAGACTTGCCAGAAACAAAGTCAGGCTTAGGTAAACTACGTTTTTCACAAGTTAATCGGCTGTTCGCAAAGCTAACGAACAGTACGTTCCCGCCATTGCCCTACTGGCTTTAGATGCATTGATAAACGGATACGGTTTCTCGCCTGTTTACGAAAAACCGTATCCATACATTACCTAAACAAACTCCGCGCCCCGTGCTTTAGCATCGGCCACGAAGCTTTTCACTTTCTGCTCTTCCTCTTTCCGGCAGATCATCAGTACATTGTCATATTCAGCCACGATGTACCCATCCAGTCCGTTAACCACTACCAGCCGATCTTTCGGGGTTTTGATGATGCAGTTTTTGGTATCGTAAAGCATAATATGACCGTCGATTACGTTCATATCGTCGTTTTTTTCCGATGCTTCGTATAACGATTTCCACGTTCCTAAATCCGACCAGCCAAAATCACTTAATACAACAAACACATTATCAGCCTTCTCCATTATACCATTGTCAATGGAGATGCTTCCGGTATGCGAGTACGCTTTATCGACAAATGCTTTCTCACGGTCGGTGTAATAGGCACCATTACCACCCTCAAAAATCTCGGCAACTTCCGGCAGATAGGCGCCAAACGCGTTGATAATCGACTGTACATTCCAGACGAAAATACCCGCATTCCAGACAAATTCGCCACTTTCCAGAAACTGCCGGGCCAATTCAATATGCGGTTTTTCAGTAAACGTCTTTACTTTATTGATTGACGTGTCCGCTTCGGTAGCATCTACTGTGGGAACGTACTGTATATACCCATAACCAGTGTCAGGGCGGCTTGGCTGAATACCGAGCGTTACCAGAATATCCTGCTCTTTGGTTGCATCGAGGGCGGTCTGAATCGTGCGTTTGAACTCTTCCTCTTTCAGAATAATATGGTCGGCCGGGGCCACCACAATATTTGCTTCCGGGTCACGCTGAGCAATTTTATAACAGGCGTAGGCAATGCAGGGCGCCGTATTGCGGGCAATGGGTTCGCACAGCACCTGATCGTCGGTAAGCTGCGGAAGTTGTTGCTGGCAAAGGTCTTTATAGAGCGAACTGGTAACGATGAATATATTTTCTGGCGGACAAACACCATCAAAACGGTCGGCAGTTTGTTGAAGTAAGGTACGACCGGTACCCAGTACATCGTGGAATTGCTTTGGATAACTCGTTCGGCTAAAAGGCCAGAATCGCGTTCCGACGCCCCCCGCCATAATAATAACATACGTGTGATTCATTGATACGAGAGTATTTTGTGACAAAGTTGCGACTATCTGACTGATTTATAAAGCCTGACCACGAGTTTCGATTTTACGAACGGAATAAATTTATAATTTACGGTATGTCGATTACAGTTCACTAGTGATTCTGTCTGTCCATTGATGAACGAACTTACGTTCTCTTCAGTAGTCTCCACCAATGGCCCGCAATAACGCTACGGCATATTGAACTTCCTGATTACGAAGCTGCACCAATTGCTGTTCGGCAGTTAAAATAGTACGTTGAGCATCAAGCACTTCGAGATACGTAGCCAGTCCTCGAATATACAATTCACGGTTGAATTGCGCCGTCCGGCGAGCCAACGCTAATGTCTGATTTTGTAAGTCGATTTGCTCCCGCAGGAATGTTAAATTGTCGAGAGCGGTTTCTGCATCGCGCTGGGCAAGCTGGAGAGCCTGTATGTAGACTTGCTGATTCGTTTGACTTTGCTGCTTTGACAACGCGATATTCTGACGGGCGCGGTGGCCTTCATACCAGGGCACCGACGCATTGATGCCAACGATGTACGTTGCACTACTGGGGGTAAACCAGGGGCCAATTTTACCCGATAATAATCCACCCGATCCGATCAGCGTCACTCTCGGCTGGGTGCTGGACTGTTGAAGCGTTACCTGCGCGGCTGCTACCTGATTTTGTCGGATGAATTGCACCAAATCGGGCCGACGCTGCAATTGCTCGGTCGTAATGCTGGTATATGGATACGTTGGCACAGCAGTCGGCAACGTACCGGACGGAACCGAAAACTGCGTCGGATTCTGCGCACAAAGTTGGGCAAGGCCGTTCACCAGTTCGATTCGGGCACGCTCTAATCCTTTGAGCGTAACCTGCAAACCGGCATAATCCGTTTCGGCCCGTTGCACATCAATCTGGTTAATCAGCCCAACGCGGAAACGCTCGCGCAGAATCGACAGGGTTGTATCACGGGACTGAATCGTTCGCCGAAAAACGGCCTGCTCAGCATCGTTTCCCCGAATGAGTAAATACGTCCGGGCAATATCGGACGCCAGTGAAAGACGAAACGACTGATAGTCAGCATCGGTGGCCTGTGCCTGCAACGTAGCGACAGTTATACCGTTGCGAATACGACGGAATAAATCCAGTTCATAACTCGCGTCAACGGGTAGTAGTTGAAACGTACTTAACTGGAAGCGAGGCAGCAAATCAGGCTGATTCGGAACGGCAAGCGGGCGATGTTCCGACAAACTCTGCGTCGTTATCAGGGCTGAACTGCGCAAGGATGGCGACAAAAACGACTGGGCTATTCTTACCCGAATCCGGGCTTCTTCCAGCCGACTCAATCCCGCCCGCAGGTTTGGACTGTTATCCAGCCCCAGTTGAATCAGCGAGTCGAGCGTTGAATCGTTAAACCGGCGAAACCCGCTTATGGAGAGCGCTGGTAGTGGATCGCCAACCATTGGGGTTGATGATTGTGCCGCGTTAGTAGCCGTATTGGTCGCCTGCGGTTGAACCACCCCTGGCGTATTACTGGTGCCATTACCCGGCTGAATCGTGACCGAGCCGCCCGGCGTATTGACAGGTGCCGTTTGAGCGGCTGCCCGAGCGGTAAAAAGAATGACTACGCAAACGTATCTAAGAAATTTCTTCATTGGTAAGCCATTGCTTTTCGGCAAGTTCCACTTTCGCGCCGTACGTTTCCAAGCATTTCTCATCCTTAGCTTATTTTTTCTATCTCCACTACCGCGTCTTTGTTAAGCGGGCCGTACAGATGCGGAAACAACTCGTCGTTTGTAGCCGCTTCGTACCTCAATTCATGGGTGAGTTTAGCCGCGTCAACGTGTAGCAGTAATAAGTCGGGCACCTGCTGATAATACCGATTCACTACGCCCGCGATCTGCTCTTTCCGGGATAAGTGAATGAAGCCTTCGGTCTGTAAACTTTCAGCTTCGTACGTCAAGCCCGATGCGTGCTCTGCCCAGCTTTTGGCCGAAACGATGTGATAAATGATCCCATTCATCTACTATTTTATACTACGAAAGTATGAGCTTTAATGGGTGTAATACTACCTAATTTCCGGCAATAAATTCGGCATAATTGTACAAAAGCAAGACATCAAAGTCAAACTATTTCAGATTTCGATTGATATTGAGTCAATTCAAGGCCCTTATCTGAAATAACAGAATACGCTAATTGACTTATTCAAAGAATAAATTGAAACGTCTTTCCTTAACATTTGGCTTAGTGAGTTACTGAACTCCATCTGACATTAACCGGAAATCGTCGTAATTTTGTCATTGAAACAAAACGATCTTTGGTTATGCCAACCGCACAAATGAATACCGATAAGGGGACGATGCTCATCGAATTTTTCGAGAAAGATGCTCCCAAAGCGGTCAATAACTTTATTTCCTTAGCCAAAAAAGGCTTCTACGACGGTGTTAAATTCCACCGGGTTATCCCTAATTTTATGATTCAAGGGGGCGACCCAACGGGTACGGGTTCTGGTGGGCCGGGCTACACCATCGACTGCGAACTAACCGGCGAAAATCAGTACCACGACCGAGGTGTATTGTCGATGGCGCATCGGGGACGTAACACAGGCGGTTCACAGTTTTTCATCTGCCACAGCCGCCAGAATACCGCCCACCTCGACCGCAACCACACCGTTTTTGGCAAGGTCGTTGAGGGTTTGGACGTCATTGATCAGATTCAGCAGGGCGACAAAATCAACAGCATTACAGTACTGGACGACGCACCGTCGGCTTAAATAAAGTGGCGCGGGCATTCGTCCGCGCCATTTCTGATAATCACGAATAAACCGGCGTTTTCCGGGAAATAAGGCCGGTAATAGCTAATAATACAGCCACAATTGCCCCGGCTATTGCTACCAACGGTATCTGACCAATACCTTGTTGCTCCACGGCGATGGCGGCATAAGCCCAGGTAAAAACCAGAATATAAGCCACGCTCCGATACCGATTAAAGACGATTGCGCCAACGACCAGCCCGACTATCAACATGGCGATAGCCCAGGTTTCTTCGCTCAAGCCCATCAGGCTAAATTCAGTCGATTTCAGATAGACCGCTACGTTCAGAATTGTGGCGACGGTGAGCCAGCCGAAATAGATAGAAAACGGAATTCGGGCCAGCCACGTCTCCATTGATGACGTTGCCGATTCGGGTAGCGTTACGTCCCGATCGGTGGCTATAATTGGAAGAGGCCGTCGTTCCAGCAGGCGTTGCTCAATGACGACCAATGAGAATAGCATTACCAGAATGACAATCAGAGCAATACCGATTTGCTCGTTGTTGAAGAGCGGACTCCAGATGGCGTTGCAGAGCGCGTTCAGCACTACCCACCAGCCAATAGCCCGGAAGCGTGGATTAGTCCGCTGCGAACCTAATCCCTGATAAATAGCGAAGGCCAGTAAACCCAGAAATATTATTCCCCAGATCGAAAAAGCGTATCCTGCCGGGGTTACGAGCGTGTGGTACTTATCGGAAATTTCGCCATTCGTTTTTCCACCAAATGCGCCCGCATTGGACAGATAATTCATCACGATCATTGTGACGATACTGAACACCACAAAGAATTGCCGAAGTCTATCGTTCTGCATAAAATAACCCGTTGATTGATACGGGTATCAACCAACGGGTTCGTATGAATGTTCCTGATTACTGACGGAGTCGCTCGATCCTTACAACTCCAGAATCTTGAATTCCGTCCGACGGTTGCGCTGGTGTTCCTCTTCCGTTTTCGCGCTTTTAACAATTAGCAGTGTTTCGCCATACCCTTTATAAGTCATCCGGCTGGCATCAATTCCTTTCGAAACAATGTACTCAACAGCCGATTTAGCGCGATTCTGCGACAGTTTTTGATTGTAGGAGTCCGTATCACGGGCATCCGTGTGCGACCCTAATTCAATTTTTAACGTCGGATTATCCTGCAAGATCGTTACGAGTTTATCGAGTTCGATGGCCGCGTCGGGGCGGATGTTGTACTTGTTGAGGTCGTAATAAATATTCTCCAGCACAAACGTTTTGTTAAGCGTTAGCTTGTCCAGCAAAATCGCTACGTTGAACGTTGTATCGGTCTGCGGTTTGGTCAGAAAAATCGGCGGAATGCTTTTGCCCTGCATCGTAAACGCTTCCCGGCGAGTCAGATAACCCCGACGCTCGGCCAGAATCGTGTACTCTTTCCCTTCCTGCAACGGGTATTTTCCGAACGTACCGGGTTGCCCGGTTGTCACTTCGGCAATGGGCTGACCGGTTGCATCGTCCAGAATCCTGACCCGTGCCGAATCGAGCGGAGCAACGGGCGTTTCGTTGGCCGAAACCGTTCCGGCAATAAAATAACGTACCGTCTTCGGCGCGTCGGCGGGTGGCGTTTGTGTAATCGTTGGTGTTCCGGGAGCGACGCCTTCCTGGAAAAAATAAATGTCGTCGTCGCCTTTGCCGCCCGACCGGTTCGAGGCCATGAACCCCTCGGTTGGCGTTGTGTAAATCAAGCCGAAATCATCAGCAGGGGAGTTTATCGGCTGGCCCATATTCTCCACCCGTGTGACACCCCCGGAGCGTGTTGCCACAAAAACGTCTAATTTCCCTAAGCCCGGATGCCCATCGGAAGCAAAATACAACTTGGCGTTCTGGGCAACATACGGGAACATTTCATCGCCCGGCGTATTGATGTCGCGGCCCATATTGACCGGACGGCTAAACCGCCCCGACGCGTCGATGCTGGTCCGGTAAAGGTCAATTCCCCCCGCACCACCGGCCCGGTTGGACGCAAAATAAAGTGTTTTACCATCTGCCGAAAACGCAGGCGAGCCATCCCAGGCGGTCGAGTCGCTAATGGGCAGACGTAGCGGCTGGCTCCAGGCGTTTCCGTCACCTAACCGACTGATATACAGATCAACATCTACTCCCCCTTTGCGCTTTCCATTGTTTCCCCGCGCCAGAATCATCGTCTTGCCATCCTTCGAGAAAGCGGGCGTTCCTTCGTTCACATCACCCTGAAAAACAGTTGAACTGAACAGTTCAGGAGCGGGTGTTCCGCCGGTTTCGTCGGGCTTCTGGTTTAGTTTCGTTCTGTACAGACCCAGCATTTGCTGGCCATTGTTTTTATACACATTCTCTTTTCGCGAGGCCGTAAAAACCAGCTCTTCTCCCCGCACAACGGGCGCGAACTCGGCTCCCGGCGAGTTGAGATTGCCCATGTTGCGGAGGTTGATGAGCGATTTGTTTTGGGCGATGATGTCGATGGCCCGCAGGGTTTCCACTTCGCGCCGTGCCTTGTCGAGTGTGGCTTTGGCTGTCGTTTTCGGGGTATTTGTGACGTACTGCTGCAATTGTTCCAACGCCCCGGCATAGTTGCCCTGCGATTTCAAGGCATACGCATAATTGAAACGAGCGTCCGGCTCGGTCGTATTGGCTTCGATCGCTTTCTGGTAAAACGGAGCAGCTTCGCCAAAACGATTCGACAAACGGTACGACTCAGCCATGTAGTAGTTTAAGCGGGCGGGGTCGATACTCCCTTTTGCGGCCTTCTGAAATTGAGTAACTGCCAGATTATATTCCCCGGCATCGTAGTGACGGACACCTTTTTTATAGGCCTGCATGGCCGAATTACAGCCCGTCAGTCCAAAGGCCAGACCTAATGCCCCCATCAGGACTGATAACGTATTGATTCTCATATAGATAAAAAAGCAAATCGTCGTTTCGCGCTCAAGATACTCTAAAGTTGAGCGGGTCTTACATTTAACGAATACAATCCATTTTTATTGAGGAGTGTTTTTGGGTACCGAAGCGGGTAAAAATGCCTTTGCCCGAATCGCAAACGCCTATATTTGTTCCTAAATCTGTCAACTTTAACCCGAGTCGGGAATGAACCATGATTGACGTACTTCGACAGCATATCATTGACCAAATTGGTGATGACGTCGATCAGTTAGACGACGTGCTGGCTCACTTTAAACACGTCAAAACGAAGCGAAATGAACAACTCCTGCGACAGGGCGAAATCTGCCAGTTTGTTTACTTCGTGGCCACGGGTTGCCTTCAGGTGTACGTGTATGATCAGGAAGGGAATGAAACGACGCGGGATATCGTCATCGAAAATAACTGGTGCTCAGAACTGATCAGTTTTGGCAGCGGTAAACCAGCCACCGAAAACATAAGAACGGTTGAACCGTCTGAGCTTTTTGCCATTGATCGGTCGGGTTTTCAAAAAATGATTGAAACCGTCCCGCAATTTGGCAACGTATACAAGCAAATTTTAGAAGCCTCGTATGCCAATTCCGTTTACCGCATCAACACGTTTGTGGCCTTTTCGGCTCTGGAACGTATCAAATGGCTAATGGCTTATCGGCCCAAACTCCTGTCTCGCCTTTCCAGTAAACTGATTGCTTCTTACTTGGGCATCTCTCAGGAAACATTCAGCCGTCTGAAAGTAAAACTCTAAAACGTTGACAAATGTCATTGCCAGACGGTTCTGAGTGACGGACTTTTGTACCATCACTCACGTATAAACTATCTGACAATGAACGAGTATTTGCTTTTATTCCGTAATATCAGCGGGGATGGAACATACATTACTACCCCGCAGGACATGGCCGAAGACATGCCTGCCTGGCAGGGTTGGATTGGCAATATAGCCATGCAGGGTAAATTAATTTCTACCCATCCGATTGACTACGCCGGCGCAATTATCTCCAGAGATGGTATCGAAGTAGGTCCTGACAAAGGGGGGAACAACGTACTGGTTGCGGGCTATCTACTTTGCAAAGCCGACAGTCTGAATGAGGTACAGGAATGGAGTCGAAGCTGTCCTATTTTGAAGTATACGGATGGTCGTGTCGAGATTCGGCCAATTATTCCATTTCCAGCAAACTAACCTCAAAGGAGATGATAAACGCCATTACAAAATCAGGACGCTGGCTTTTCCCGCTCTCTTTTCTGCTGTATGTTGGATTGCATTTTGGGAAACCGGCCGCTGGTGCTTCATTTGTCCCCTTATGGCTTCCTTTGCCTTTATTCTGGAATTATTTCACGGGCATATGCATCCTGGCCTTTATCATAAGTTGCCTGGTTGGTCGGTACGACAAATTAGCGGCTGTATTGATGGCACTCTACGTACTACTGATGATTCTATTTGTCCATATTCCGAGAGCGGCAACTTCAGAAAACGATATGCTGAATATTTTCAGAAACCTCATGGTTATGAGCGCACTATTGATTTATGCTCAGTACGTTGCTAAAGATAAGCGGGTTATCAGTTGAACAACTTGGTTAAAAATGCCGACGGTACGGATTAAGCAGATTTGCGCTGCTAAAACCCGTACCGTCGGCATGTCATTTTGTATAGGCTTACGCCTGTTGCGCAACACCGGCTTCCTCAGCTACTTCCTCCGCATATGCATCAGTCGGTACGCAGGAGCAAACCAGATTCCGGTCGCCGTAGGCGGAATCAATCCGGCTCACACTCGGCCAGAACTTGCGGGCGCGAACCTGCGGCAACGGATAAACAGCCTTCTCACGACTGTATGGCCGATTCCAGTTCTCAGACAACACAACCATAGCCGTATGGGGTGCGTGTTTCAGTACGTTGCTTACGCGGTCGGCCTCGCCCGTTTCTATTTCGCGAATCTCGTTGCGAATGGCAATCATGGCTTCGCAGAACCGGTCGAGTTCGGCTTTCGATTCCGACTCAGTTGGCTCAATCATCATCGTGCCTGCTACCGGAAAAGACACCGTCGGCGCATGGAAACCGTAGTCCATCAACCGTTTGGCAATGTCCTCAACCTCCACACCAGCCACCGCTTTAAATGGGCGGCAGTCGATAATCATTTCGTGAGCACAACGTCCGTTCGTTCCAGTGTATAGCGTTTCGTAATGACCTTCTAAGCGGGCTTTGATATAGTTTGCATTCAGGATCGCGAGTTTCGTGGCATTGGTTAGCCCTTCTCCACCCATCATAGCGATATATGCATACGAAATGGTGAGGATGCTGGCCGAGCCATACGGTGCTGCCGAAATAGCATGAATGGCTTGATCACCACCAGTTTGCACCAGCGCGTGGCCCGGCAAAAACGGCACCAACTGCGGAGCAACGCCAATTGGCCCCATACCCGGCCCACCCCCACCGTGAGGAATGCAGAAGGTCTTGTGAAGATTCAGGTGGCAAACGTCGGCTCCGATAATGGCGGGCGAAGTCAGACCAACCTGCGCGTTCATGTTTGCGCCATCCATGTACACCTGCCCGCCATGCTGGTGAATAATCGAGCAGATTTCTTTGATGCTTTCTTCAAACACGCCGTGCGTCGATGGATACGTGACCATCAGACAAGACAGGTCAGTACTGTATTGTTCGGCTTTGGCTTTCAAATCGGCCACGTCGATATTGCCCCGCTCATCGCACTTGACAATGACGACTTTCATACCCGCCATAACCGCACTCGCCGGATTAGTGCCGTGCGCCGACTGTGGAATCAGGGCAATATTCCGGTGAAGATCATTCCGGCTTTCGTGATAAGCGCGAATCACCATCAGACCCGCATACTCGCCCTGCGCACCAGAGTTTGGTTGCAGC
>JANPJE010000309.1:0-17902 GCA_031425355.1 Spirosoma sp.
CGCGCTTTATCGCTTTATCGTGGCAAAAACGGATTCCGCTTTCGGTAAATGGCCCGACAAAACTGCGGTTGGTGACTGGCCCTGAAATCGCCTGGAACAACTTCATGTTCGAGAACCGGACTACGCTGGTTGAACGTAACAACCAACTCACTATCGAACAGGCGGACGTCGATCTGCGCAAATCCAAACTCGTGACCACGCAACTTAATTTGCCCGTTATGCTCAACGTAGCGTTTCGGTCGAGGTTTACGTTCGGCATCGGTGCGTATGCCGGAATTCGGTTGGACAGCTACACGAAGGTGAAACCCGAAGGCGGCTCGACGGTTCGGACGCATGGTTCCTACAACCTGAATCCCATTCGCTGGGGGCTGATGACCGAAGTAGGTTTCCGGGGACAAGCTAAATTATTTGGGCGCTACGAACCCAACAGTCTGTTTCGGGCGGGGCAGGGGCCAGACGCCAGCGTTTGGTCGGTGGGTCTGAAGCTGTAAGCTTACAGGTTCAGGTGACCGTCAAATTGCTTGGGCTGGCTGTAGATTGGTAGCCCAAGCAATTGCCAGTTCAGAAAACCAGCAGTCTCATACTGTAATCGCTGATTTGATTGAACACTCACCAACGTGCGAACAGGCAACCAGGAAATACCCGCAATAAAACCGGTTAGGTGGGACTGGCTGTTAATCTGAATAGAATCCGATTGGTGAATTTGAGCAAGGGAAATGGTTTGACGTATGGCAAAAGTAATCTGGTTATCTAACAGTATATCATAAGGACGTCGGAAGGCATTGACTGGTAGATTCGGTTGTAAAACTGTACTCTGAAACGCGCCCGATTCTGCTTTCTTCTCTCCCTGTTTATTAATCGAACGGCACATACTGACAAGCATCATCACTAACAACAGGGCGCCTAAAAACCCAAACCGTTTTTTTAAAGAGCCGAATGCAGTTGATAAGCCGATTAATAAACCGACAAGCAGGATGATGTTCAGTAAACCCCAGAGTATAGGCACAATAGCCATATAATAGATTGACAGGAAATGTCGAAAAGTACGGATAAAAATTAATTGTCCTGTGCAACGTTTTATTTTTCGCCCGTGTCTTTCTTCCAACTTTCCTGTCAATAACCCCATTTCCCCGCAATAATCCGCTTATCCTGCCGTTCAGACCGCTTGTGTAAGAACAGGTACTTTGTGATGCCCACTACCTACCTTTGCCATGTACTACAGCCGGTAGAAAAGCAACCTTTCGAAAAAACTAAGTTTATGAAAACTCTTTTATCTGTATCTATCCTCTCACTTTTAACCCTGACAACGGCGTTTGGGCAGGTTCTGACGCGGGGAACCGTCAATGGGCGCGTCGGGACAGTCGCCGGTAAGCCCCTCGAATTCAGTACGCTGATGCTCCTCAAAGCAAAGGATTCTGTTCTGGTAAAAGGGGCCATCAGCGATGCCGACGGAAAATATGCCTTCGATAATGTTGGTGCCGGTCAGTATTTAGTAGCTGCACAGCAGATCGGTTTTCGCAAAACGTATAGTGCACCGTTCGCCGTCGATGAAGCTCATCCGGCGGTCGAACTGCCTGCACTTTCGATGACCGACGAAACCAAAAGCCTGAACGAAGTAAAGGTCGTGGCGCAGAAGCCATTCATCGAACAGCAGGTTGACCGCACGGTAATGAACGTCGAAAACAGCATTGTCGCCAGCGGAAACACCGCGCTGGAAGTGCTGGAAAAAGCCCCTGGTGTCACCATCGACCGCCAGAATGACCAGATTCAGTTGAAGGGTAAAGCGGGCGTTATCGTCTATATCGACGGGAAGCAAACGTACCTCTCGCAGCAGGAAGTGTCGAATTTCCTCAAAAATACGCCCAGCGACAACATTGCCACGATTGAGATTATCACTAACCCCGGCTCCAAATACGATGCCGCTGGTAACTCGGGGATTATCAATATCAAAATGAAGAAAAACAAGAATTTTGGCACCAACGGTACGTTCATTCTCGGCACCGGCTACGGTTGGGTAAAGAGCCTGACCGGCGCCCGCGATGACCTGCCGAAGTTCAATACGTCGCTGAACCTGAATCACCGCGATAGTAAAATCAATCTGTTTGGTAATTACAGCTACGTGAACCGGCAGAGTGCCCAGACCAACGAAATTAACCGGGCCATTCCGTTTAATGGCCGCACGACCTACTTCGACCAGTATTCATTTCGTCCGAACGAGTTTGTCGGACACTCGTACAAAGCCGGTTTGGATTACTTTATCAATCAGAAAAGCACGATTGGCGTACTGTTCAACGGCTTCACGAACGACTGGCAGTCGGCGGGTCAGAACAACACATTTATCCGGGACGAAAATCGGCAGTTGATCAGTATGCCATCGACCAAAACCAATGCACGTGAGTTCATGACGAACGTAACGGGAAACGTCAATTATAAATACGATTTCGACGGAAAAGGCCGCGAATGGACCATCGACGCCGATTACGTTCGGTACAATGGGCAGAACAACAATAATCTGAGCACGATTTATTACAACCCCGATAACAGCCTGAACCGCCCGAATCAGGATGTGCGCAATAACATGCCCTCGGTCATTAACATCCTGGCGTTCAAGACGGATTACGTGCATCCGATGGCAAACGGATCGAAATGGGAAGCCGGTTTGAAGAGCAGTATCGTGAACGCCGATAATAACACCATTTACGATACGCTGCAACAGGAAACCCGCCAGTGGCTGTTCGATGCCAGCCGCTCGAACCAGTTCAAATACGACGAAAATATCAACGCAGCGTACATCAATTATGCGGGTAAAGTGGGCAAATTGAAATTCCAGACGGGCCTTCGTGCCGAGCATACGCACTCGGTCGGTACGTCGATTACGCTGAATCAGCGGGTTGACCGCAACTACGTGAACCTGTTCCCAACGGTGTTTCTGTCGCGGCAATTAGACACCAACAACGTACTGAATATGTCGTATAGCCGCCGGATAGACCGTCCTGATTATCAGAATCTTAACCCGTTCGTGTTCTATCTGGACCCGTACACGTACCAGCAGGGCAATCCGTTTCTACGGCCCCAATACACCAATTCGGTTGAGTTGACGCACGTGTACAAAAGTACCATTACGACTACGCTGGGTTTCAGCCGCACAACGGATTTTATGAACCGCGAAACACCCCGGCAAATTGCCTCGCAGAACATCACCTACGTAACGCCTGAAAACCTCGGCCATTTGGATAACCTGAACCTGAACGTCAGTTTCCCGGTAACCGTAACGAAATGGTGGCGGATGCAGAACAACGTAAATGGCTATTACCAGAACTACCAGACAGTTTATTCGGATACGCCCTATGAGGTGAAATTAGTGGCCTATAATCTGTACACGTCCAACAATTTTACCTTTAGCAAAACGCTGTCGGGCGAAGTATCGGGCTGGTATAATTCGGCCTCGCAATATGGGTTCTACCGGGCACAGCCGATGGGTGGTTTCAGCCTGGGCGTACAGAAGAAAATCATGGACGGCAAGGGGAACCTGAAACTGAACGTAAACGATCCGTTCTGGCTGAATCAGTTCCGGGGCCGGGCGGTGGTTCAGGACATCAACTTCCGGGTTGGATCGCGGTGGGAGAGCCGCCAATTCCGGCTGACGTTCACGTATCGCTTTGGTAATCAGAACGTAAAAAGTGCCCGCGACCGCAATTCGGCCACATCTGCCGAGCAAAACCGGGTGAAATCAGGCAATTAAAATTATCGAATGATATGCCTTGTGCATCACATCAACGTCACATTAGACAGTAAAAACGGACTTAGTTTAGGTTAAGAAAACGCGAAAGCCGTCCCCGCATTGAGGGGCGGCTTTTTTGTTGAATTTTTATTCAGATGGTAATTAATTACTGATAGATTATACTGTGCAGTAAATGAATTGTGAGTTGGCGTCAAATGTATTTGAGAGTATTTTAAAGATTCATTGAATAGGGATAATAGAAACGCCTTAATTAATCTAACTAATTAGAAGTAATCACGAATTACTTCGTTCGACTCTAAATCCCCAACGATTAGATAACCTTAGTGTTTGATTTATAAATTCTTTATCAGGTATTACTTCATTAAGAATCGTTGCGAATAACAGCGCAAGAGCTTTCTCACTTAAATGGTAAAGTTCTACTGGTGTTAAGATCATTTTCTTTCCGCTTTTGTCTAAATGAGTATGGTAATTTCTATTTTCTATAACCAATTTAACAAAAATTTCTTTGTCACCAATGATAGATTGTATTGAGGGAATATCACAACGATTTATTAATTCTACTAATCTCTCTCTCAACTTAGGTTCATTAGCATAATTTAATTGTTCTTTCACAAATGAGCGTTCTGTTTCATCGCCTATTTGTGAAAGTATTTTGTTTTTAAACGCTTTATATTTAGTCTTATTCATCCGTTCATTACGAATTAATTTTCTATGAAAAGCTTCTAAAGCCTGTATAATATCTTTGAAATGAAATTCGCTAAAAGCTACATCTCTACCCATATTTTCTGATAATATTTGTAGGATAATTTCTATGGATTCATATAATCTAAACCAACTTGTAAGTGCATCAGGCATATATGGCTTTAATTTTGGAAAATCAAACAGAAACTGATCTGGACTATTAGGTTTTCTACTTATCCGTTGCTTTTTGAAATAGCTAACTATTTCTTGGCGAATTTTAGTGCCATCTGACAATTCATGTTTAATTAAATTATTTTGATAAAAACTTACCTTCTCAACCTCACATGAATAACCGGTTGCTACAGTTAGCCAGTTAATGAACCGTTGAACGTAAATCCACAATTCATTATACTCGATTTCCTCGGCTCCAAGTGTTTTAATAACCAACGCTGCTGAATGAGTAAATTCTATAGCCTCCGAATGCGAAGAGGGGAAACTAAAACTGTTACTGAACCCTAATTCACCAGAAACTTTTTCATCTATTGAAAAGGTAATATTATCAGGTTTGCTATAGGTAAATGTTGTTGATTGCATCGGTGTCGTAAAGTCTGTGATCTGTATGCCTGAACTATTAAGCCATAGGAATAGAGGTCGGACTTGCAATACAACTTCTGCAAAGCATAGATCGGATGGCTTGAGCGCGTGGCAACCAACAAAAACTTTATTAGCTTCCCAAACAGCTTTATAACTATTACCCCAAATGGTTCGTATCAAGAAACACGAAAATAAAGTTATACAATCACCCTCCTTTGATATACCTAAAATTATGTCAACGTTTCTTAATTTACTCTCGAACGGCTTATCTTGGTCATCAAAGGAATCTTCTATTTCTAATTGAGTACCTGTATCTGCATTGTGGGTTAGTGTGCCTGCCACTCTTTGTTCAATATTAGAGGGCAAAAACCACGTTCCTTTGAAAACAACCTTTTCTGTCATTAGTAATAACAAATCTTATAAAATACGTACTCGAACTTCTCCCAATTTGTGACCCTATAGGGACTCGAACCCCAACCAACAGTTCCGAAGACTGTGATGCTATCCATTACACCATAGAGTCATATTACATCTCGAACGCCCATCAACGGTTTTGAGGAGCGTTCTCCTAACAATTGGACGACAGATGTAATTGTGGAACCGGTCAGACTCGAACTGACATAACTGGTTTTTCAGACCAGCACCTTGACCATCTTGGTAACAGTTCCATTTGTGACACCGCTGGGGTTCGAACCCAGGACCCCATCATTAAAAGTGATGTGCTCTAAAGCCAACTGAGCTACGATGTCATAGAGCCTGGTTTCGGAATCGAACCGAATCCTACTGTTTTGCAGACAGTTCCCACGCCACATGGGTTACCAGGCATCTGCCAATTAATATACTACTCTGAAAAACAAAACCCCTGTCGGGCTACGACAGGGGCTGAGTCACTTGAAAAAGTCTTTGGATCGCTTAGTCAATATGAACCCACCCCTGCTGTTGGCAGAAGAAATGTTTGGGCTGATATTGGCTGCGTAAAATCATACGGCAAATGTAATAGAAAAAGATTGGATTGTGCAAGAGTTAGTGAGCAAGAAAAATGAAAAATAATCTCTTCCATCAATTAACCACCTTGATAACTTATAATAGATGGCATTATACTGTATAGTTTGATTCATTGGTTATAAACACATTTCTGTCATTCAAGTTGATAGAATGCATCTAATTACTGCCTAATTATGAAAAC
Organism: Spirosoma sp.; assembly: GCA_031425355.1. GTDB lineage: Bacteria > Bacteroidota > Bacteroidia > Cytophagales > Spirosomataceae > Spirosoma. The sequence continues at coordinate 6,204 of JANPJE010000309.1, forward strand.
ACTTTTCTGCCTGACTGCCTTCAGTTTGTGCGCAGTCCCGTTCACAACACACGCCCAATCGAAAAAAGCGACGGCGGCAGCCGCTCCCAAATCAGTTACCATTGCGCAGGGCGAAGTAGCCCGGTGGGCCGGAAATTGCCTGCGGTGCAGTTTTGAAAAACGCGCCTGGTCGGCAGTGAACGGAACCTGCTATTACCCGGTCGATATGGATATGAAAGCCGGTACGTACACCATTTCGCGTCGGACAACGGGCGGCAAACTCGAAAGTGCCCAGCTAACGGTGAACGAAAAGCCGTGTATTCAGGAGGATATAAAAAACTTCCCCAAGAAAGAATTCATCAACGTATCAGCTCAGAATCAGGCTCGAGCGGCCAAAGAAGCTAAACAGGTCAACCCACTGATTGCCTACAAAACTGACGTAAAACCCGCCGTGTTCGATCTGCCGGTGAACAAACCTGCCGATCCGCTGCCAAAAGGCGAAGGAAACTTTGGTGCCTGCCGCACCTTCGATGGGCAACCCCGCGACCGTCATACAGGGCAGGACTATCCCGTTGGCGAAGGTAAATCGGCGTTGAGCGTTGGCAATGGGCGGGTATTACTGGCTGCCAATCTGTTCTACAGCGGCAATGCGGTGTTCATCGACCATGGCAACGGCCTCATTTCGGAGTATTTTCACCTAAAAAGCTACACCGTCAAACCAAATCAGACGGTCACGAAAGGACAGAAAATCGGATTAGTAGGCGAAACGGGGCGGGTTACAGGTCCACATCTGCACTTCGGCGTTCGCTGGCATGGAGCGTGTATCAACCCTGGCTTTTTACTGATCGATCCGTCGGATATGCAGGAGGTGAAGTGAGGGATAATGTAAATTTGAGGGAGCACCGGGATGAATCCCGGTGCAAGTGATTTGTGCCGTGAATAATGGCATATACTGGCGGTTTGGTGGTATTCATCCTGATGTCCCTAAGCAGAGCAAAATGACTTGCACCGGGCTTCAGTGGCCCATTAAACCAAATACCCCTAAAAAAAGATAAGGTTCCCCGATCGTGCGGAGAACCTTATACTGACTATTCCTAAACCCTTAACCTTTTCTACATGAAAAACTAACTTTTACTCTTTTCTGTTCCAAATTCCAAATTAAATCGAAATCTGGTATATCTTACTGAACGTCAGTTGCTTCGACAACGGGCTGATTCGTATCCCAGAGGAAATTAATCATCCGGGTTGTGTAATCGACCTGGTTCATCCAGCGGCTGGCGTTTGCATTTTTTTGCTTGGCCAGTGTATTTGATAACTGAGCGGCTGCTTTGTTGAAGGTAGCACGGTCGGCAGGGCTGATTGTCAGCACGGCCGATGGGCTTTCATTGTACAACGAGAGCACACTCGTAAAGTTTTGCCAGTTGGTAGTCTGCGCAAACTTGCCAGCGTTTTGTCCGATGTATGCAGCGAACTGCATTTGCGAACCATTGACAAGCATAGCACTTGCCGGCTTGTTGGCTGCCGGGCTATCATCAGTGTTGGTGGTGGTAGCCGCGTTTGCCTGAGTTGTCGCTAATCCTAATCCAAGAATCATCGACGCAAAGATAACACGCGTTTTCATTGATTTGTTCTATTTTGTTTTCAATTAGATAACACACAAATGTCTATAGAAAGTTTGAATTATCAAGAGCACTATGCGCCCTTCATAAAATTTTCTGCCGAATTTAATCCTGAAAAGCGTTGAAAAACATGTGCGATGCATAAACTATATTGCTTAAACAGAATATTATTTTGCTTTAGTAGTCATCACCGTATAATTATATGTTCTTGAAATAGTGAAAAATTCTTTAAAAAGTTATATCATTGGTTGTAATTATTCATAGCCGTCTGTATGCCCATAGTACAAAAAGTGAGTGACGCATCGCCCGCCTTGTCCAGATAGTCCGGTAATTGAATCAATTCGTCCTCCGGAAACTGTCCCAGCACGAAATCCACTTGCCGTCCTTTCGAGAAATTACTGCCGATACCTACCCGAAGCCGGGCGTATTCCTGGGTGTTCAACACCTCGTCAATACTCTTCAATCCGTTGTGCCCACCCGCCGATCCTTTGGGTTTCAGGCGCAGTTTGCCAAACGGCAAATCTTTATCATCCGTGATAATCAGTACGTTCTCTACCGGTATGTTCTCCTGCTTCATATAATACAGCACAGCACGCCCACTCAGATTCATATAGGTGGTGGGTTTCACAAAGAACAGTTGCTTGCCTTTGTGCTGCCACTTGGCGGTGTAAGCTAAGCGGGTCATCGAAAAGTCGAAACCATATTGGGCGGCCATCCGGTCGAGAACCATAAAACCGGCGTTGTGCCGGGTGAGCGCGTATTCGGGGCCAACGTTGCCCAGACCAACAATCAGAAATTTCATGTGTACTCAGTTCAATAAGGCTACCGATTCGCGATAGCTGGTTTGGGTGCCGTCGGGAAACTGGCAATCCAGCCGGTAGATGTACATACCCGCCGGTGCTTTCTGGCCATTTAGCTGACCATCCCAAAGCGGTTCACCGTTCGATACGGCAAAATTAGCACGAGAAAACATGACTGCGCCCCATCGGTCATAAACAGTGAACCGCGAAACGGCCAGCGAGGGGAGGCTGAAATAGATGGTGAGGGCGTCGTTCCGATTGTCGGCGTTGGGCGAAAAGGCCGTTGGCAGGTGGATACGGTTGGCGCAGTCGGACGGGACGCGAATGGTTTGGGCAACCACACAATTTTTCATATCGCGCATAGTAAGCGTGTACTCGCCAGCGGCCAGCCCCGAAAAATTCGTAGTGCGCTGGAACATCTGCCCATCGAGCGAGTAATCAATCAGGCTCACAGTCCGATTGTTCGTGATGGCAACGGCTCCGTTCTGTAGTCCACAGCCTTCGGGCGTTGCCTGAACCTCGGCCACCGGCGGTCCGGTGCTGGCGGCAATACTGACCGACTGGCTAAGGGTACAGCCCGCACTGTCCTGAGCAGTCAGTTGATACGTACCCGCTTTAAGTTCGGTAAACAGCGTAGTATTCTGCAGAGGACCGGTATCCAGTTTGTATTGCACCGGATTTCGCCCGCCCCCAACTGTCATAGCTGCCTGCCCGTTCGCCTGTCCGCAGGTGGTCGGTACGGCAGTTGTGCTGAGTACGTTCATGGGTTTGAAGGCGGGCAGGCTAATGGCTCGGTTCACCTCGCATCCGTTAGCGTCGCGCACCCGAACGGTGTAGGCACCACCGGGCAATTGTTTGAATGTCGGGTCGGTCTGGAACGTAACGCCGTAATCAATCGAGTACGTTAGCGGAGATTTCCCCCCAGCGGCTACTATGCTTATTTCACCGTTGGCACTGGCGCATTGGGGCGGGGTGCTTCTTAGGCTGCTGATGGTAGGGGCGGCATCGGGCGTAATCGTAACCGACTGTTCGGCCTGGCAACCGGCGGCATCTTTCACCGCAACCGTGTAGGAGCCGGGGTTGAGGCTGGAAAACGAACCTTTTTTCTGAAATGCTCCGCCATTCAAACTATACTGCCAGCCGGTAGTATCCGCAGCGGTCACGACAATTGAGCCGTTAGCTTTGTCGCAGCCCGTGCCGGATGATGTCGCTTTAAACGCCGGTCCGTCGGTGACGGTAACCGTGATGGGTACCGGCGGACTCTCATTTTGATAGAGCGTTTGGGTGATATAGAACGTAGTTGTTTGGGAAAGCTGAGGGCTGTACGTATTGCCTCTGGCCAGCACGTTGGTTTTGGCTGCCGATGAATACCACCGGATATCTTTACCCGTAACGACCAGATTTATTGGTTTTCCTTTGCAATAGGTGGTGCCGGATTTGAGCACAATCCGGTACAATTCGACTTTCCCGCCCGACGTACTGGTGCAGGTCGTACCATTGGCGATACTTTCGTAGCTACCAATCAGGCTCTCCTCAACGGGATTGTATACCAGTTTACCGCGCCAGAAACAGACATTATTGACGGCGGTGCTGCCGTTTTGATCCGACTCGCTGAACGTCACCACCGACGTACCAACCTGTCCCGAAATGTAGGCTACTCCACCGAATGGAACGCTTGGGTTAGCCGTTTGTGCCGTTCCGCCCAGTGTATTGCCCGTCTGCGTGAGCGTCATCGTATAATTGTAGATCGCCTGGTTCGGGTCAGATGGGTAGGTAACGCCCAGCCAGAACCCCGATACGTTCTGCGCCTGACCTTGCGAAAAACTGGAGCAGAATAACCACAGTAGCCCGATAAAAGTCTTCATGTACATACGCTGTGATTTTCTGATGGATAAGTCAAAGCTACAAAGAAACTCTGGCGGGCGACAATACTGCATTTGTATGATTTATCAATTGGTCGTAGGGGTGAAGAGCAAGTTACTGGTCATAAGGAGTAAGTGGCAGACAGTAAGTAGTAAGTCGGTAAGTGGTCAGCCACTTACTGACCTACCACTTACCAACTTACTGACTTACCGACTATTTTTACCCCATGAACCAACAACGCCTGATCCTGTCCAGCCCTTTGCTCGAAATTGTCGTGAGCCGACTGGCACAGCAGCTAATCGAAAATTACCAGGATTTTACGGATACGGTTATTCTGGGCATGCAGCCTCGGGGTATTTACTTCGCGGAACGCGTTGGGCGGGAGCTGAATCGTAGTCTGGGCCATGAGGTACCACTCGGCTATTTAGATGCTACATTCTTCCGGGACGATTTCCGTCGGCGCGACACACCACTACGTCCCAACACGACCCACGTGCCGTTTATTATCGAAAATAAGCGCGTTATTCTGGTTGATGACGTACTGGCAACGGGCCGCATGGTTCGGGCCGCTCTCGATGCCATGACTGCTTTTGGAAGACCCCGAAAAGTAGAGTTACTTGTGCTGATTGATCGTCGGTACAACCGTGATTTACCCATAAAACCCGATTATACCGGCAAGCGCGTCAACACGCTTGAGTCGCAGCAGGTACTGGTCGAGTGGACCGAGCAGGGGGCCGACGCTGACCGTATCTGGTTAGTGGGTTAAAACGGTATGTTACAGTTGAGGACAAACTATTGACAGTTAGGTGATTATTTGTGCTGTTTGGGCATCATCTGGCAACGTACGATTGGCCCATTTTTTGTAGCTTAGCCGACCGTAATTCATAAAAATGAAACCTCTGCACCATCTGTTACTCTTTCTCTTCTGTTTAACGCTTGCCGGTTCAGGTATTGTCGTGAAGGCGCAAACCGTTTATACGGTCACGGGCCTTGTTACCGATGCGCACACGGGGGAGCCTATTCCATTTGCCAGCATTGCCCTCGTTGGTCGCCGTAACGGGACCGTAACGGACGATAAAGGCCGGTATAATTTAGTCGCCAAGATTTTAACAGACTCGATAGCGATCAGCTCATTGGGTTACAAAGCACTTCGGCGGAGAATTGACCGGGAACGACTTTCGCAGGCCATTGATATTAAACTGGAACCGGGCGGTAATTCATTGCAGGAAGTAACGGTGCGAGCGGGCGAAAATCCGGCATGGCGTGTGCTGCGGCAGGTACGTAAAAATCGGCCTATCAACGACCGGAAACGGTTATCGGCCTACGAATATGACAGCTACGTGAAAACTGACATTGCCCTCAGCCGTGTAACGGATCGTATGCGTAAGAATCCGCTCATCAAGCGCATCAACGAAGCCATGAGTAAGCATGACTCGATTATCGACCACGAAGGTCATCGGTTGCTGCCGCTTCTGGCGTCCGAATCCGTATCGAGGTATTATTTCAAAGCCAACCCCGAACGCAAACGCGAAGACATTCGTAAAACCCGGATCAAAGGCGTGGCCGTTGACGACGCCGGGCTAAGTTCGCAGTTGCTGGGCGGCACCAATTTGGTTAGTCAGAACTTCTACGACAATTATATTCCTATTCTGGGGAAAGATTTTGCTTCGCCCATCGGTGATAACTGGAAAAACTGGTACGAGTTTTTTCTGGCCGATACCACCCAAATCGGCGATCACATCTGCTACGAAATTCAGTTTGATCCCAAACGGAAAGAGGATTTAGCCTTCGTTGGTAAAGCCTGGATCGACACGACGTCGTTTGCACTTTGCCAGATAGAAACGCGAATCGGCCAGGGCGCGAATCTGAACTACGTACGCGAGTTGACCATTGAGCAGGAACTGGAAGCTACCACCGACTCGGCTTCCGGAACAACGGGTCTGGCGGGCTGGCTTCCCGTGAGTATTCACCTCAAAGCCGATTTGACCGGAGTAGGCAAACAATCGCTTGGATTGCGGGCGCAGGTGACGCTTCGCAACAGCAACATTGTGGTAAACAGGCCGCGACAGGCGTCGTTCTACGATCAGCCCATTGAACTAAACGATACCGTCGCTACCACAAACGATACGTATTGGCACACCGTACAAACGACGCTCGCCGGGGCCGATTCGCTTAGCAAAGAAGACCAGAAAACCCGTCAGGTAATTGATAAACTACGGGCTGTTCCGGCGGTTCAAATGGCCGAAGCCGTTGGGCAGGTCGCCGTCACTGGTTTTTATAAAATTGGTGGTTTCGATATTGGCCCGTATCCGTATTTGTTCGCCGTGAACAGCGTGGAAGGTTTGCGGACGCGCGTTGGTTTTCGGACCAATGAGGATTTCAGCCGAAACTGGATTCTGCGCGGTTATCTCGCCTATGGTACGTTAGATCGTCGGTTTAAATTTGGTGGAGAGATAAATTACCTGTTTTCGCGGCAGCGCTGGACAATTGCGGGCGTTCGGGTAGCGAATGATCTGGAACGGCTTGGACTGACACCCGAACTGATTGGCGGAAACCGAATTTTTTACGCACTAAGTCGATTCGGGCGGTATCGGGGCGGCTACAAAAGCATCCAGAAAGAGCTTTATTTTAGAACAGAACCCGTTAAAGGCATCCTGTTGACGGCCACGCTGGGCAGCCGGACATTTGATCCGCTTTTTCCGTTTCATTACCGGGTGCAACCTGAACTGGACGAATTATCCCCCCTGCGCTCCGATATATTCGATGCCTACTGGTCGATTGAAGCGCGGCTGGCCCGGAAAGAAAAGTACCTTATGGATGGCAATGACCGCATCACTCTCGGAACAAAACGCGCTCCTGTCCTCACGCTTCGCTACACGCGCGGGTCTAAAATGCTGGGCGGAGACTTTGATTATCACCGCTTTACGCTCCGGGCACAGCAATCGCTGCGGCTTGGTGCGCTGGGCCGGATGACGTATCTGCTATCGGCGGGTTACACGCCGACAACGTTACCCGCTCCCATGCTGTTTCCGCACATCGGCAATCCAACACCGCTGTTGACGACCAATACGTTTAACCGAATGCAGTTTTATGAGTTCGTCAGTGATCGCTACGTTGCCATCCATGTTCAGCATCGGTTCGAGGGATTACTGTTCAATCGGATACCGGGGATTCGGAAACTGAACTGGCGGTTAGTGGCTAATGTTGATGCATTATGGGGCAGTATGACGAAGGCGAACCATGCCGTCGAAACAGCGAAACCGCTGCCGAGTGGAACAAAACCTGTTTACTTTGGCGCGCTTGATTCCAACAAACCCTATGTTGAAGTTGGCTACGGAATCGACAATATTTTCAAACTGATACGTATTCAGGCCATTCACCGATTGACTTATTTGGACGATGGTCGCAATGGTATACCGATCAATTCATTCGCGCTGAAAGCTTCAGCCTCGTTTAACTTTTGAGATTTTACCACGCATGTCCCTTGTCGCGCCCGTCATCATCCACAAAATTTCCGGCCAAACTCTGACCGAAGTGCCTGACTTGCTGGCGGTTGAAGAGCCGCTGGAAATCAGGCTGGGGTTCGGGCCAATGCATGACCGGCAGCAACGGGCGGTATCGGTTACAATGCGGACACCCGGACACGATGAGGAACTGGCGATGGGTTTTCTATTCAGCGAAAGCATTATTCAACAGCCCACCGATATTATCTCGTGCCGACACTGCGTAGAGGATTCGCAGAAAGAAGGCAACGTACTGCGCGTTGAACTGCACCCCGACGTACTGATCGATTGGTCGCGGCTGGCCCGGAATACGGTCACTTCATCGAGTTGCGGACTGTGTGGCAAAGCCACCATCGACGCGGTAATGGCGCTCACACCCGGCCCGATTGATTCCACCTTTTCAGTCGAACCCGACATCTTACATGCTTTACCGGAGCGGGTTCGGCAAACGCAAAAGGCCTTTGCCCACACGGGTGGTATCCACGCAGCCGCGTTATTCGATGCTGTCGGAAAACTACTGCTCGTTCGCGAAGACATTGGCCGACACAACGCGCTGGATAAACTGATTGGTGCTGCTTTCTGGCAAAACTGGCTGCCGCTCAGTCAGTTCGGAATTCTCCTGAGCGGTCGGATTGGTGTCGAACTGGTGCAGAAAAGCTGGCGGGCGGGCGTTCCATTGCTGGCGGCTGTCGGGGCACCGTCGAGCCTGGCGGTTCAAATGGCGAAAGAGGCCCATATGACAATGGCCGGTTTCGTACGGAATGACCGGTTTAATCTCTACAGCCAACCGGAGCGGGTGGTTTTGAGTCAGGCTATCGTCAGGAAATAGTCAAGGGTGGTCAGGAGGTGATCAAGAATAGTCAAAAATTGTCAGGTGATTGTTATCAAGGGTTAAGGGATGGGATTTACTGCACACCGGACTAAAGCCCGGTGCAAGTGATTGACTTTACATGGATGATTTGCATGGGGCTTCAATGTCTTTCAACAGAGCAAAAATGATTTGCACCGGGCTTTAGTCCGGTGTAACCCGACCTCTTCTGACCACCCTTAACCAATTCTGACTACTTCCTGACTACCCTTGACAATCCAAACAATCCAATTACTTCGGCACTAACATAGTTAGGGCACCGGGTTTAATATCGGCTTTCAACGTCGTGATCCGCCCCCGATATTCGCCGTCTATTTGAAAATAAGCCCGTCGGTGGGTGTCAATAATGATCGATGTAGCCGGATAAATCTCGATCTGCTTCGGGTCGAACGGTTTATACCGCCAGAACAGTTTCAGGATCTCCCAGAACGATAACCGCCGGAAAATAACGACTTCAAATTTCCCATCGAATGGTGAACCATCTGGATTAATAACGGCTCCGGTGCCATACATCCGGGCGTTTGCCAGGACAACCATAAACGCGACCCGCTGCACAATTTCGTCGCCAACGGTGATGGATACACGTAACAAGCGTCGTTTTCGCAACACATTTATTACGCCCTGAAGGTAGCCAAACTTACCCCTCAGGTTATTTTGCTCGTAGTGTTTGACTAACTGGGCGTTCAGACCAATGTCGGCTAAATGGAGGCATATATCGCCATCATTGACCGAAATGACGTCCATCGGTTTGCGTTCGCCCTCAAGCAAAACCGCCAGACTGCCCTGAATATCGGGCGGGATTCCCAACTCACGGGCCATTCCGTTGGCCGAACCCGCTGGTAATACGCCCAGCAAAATAGTAGTACCGAGCAGGGCAGAGGCTACCAATTTAATCGTGCCGTCGCCCCCAACGGCCACGACGCAATCTGGTTTGTGTTGAGCGATCTGCTGCCGGAGAACGTCATCGTCCGTGTTTCCATCCAGATGAAACAGATGGAACGTGTGAGGGGAATCGGCGAATAAATTCCGGATACCATCTTCCCAACTGGTTTTGTCGCTCCCACCGGAAACGGGATTAATTGCGAATAAAAAAGTCAACTTATAGGCCGGTTAAGTGTTATAAATGGCATAGATTCAACTACGTTATGAAAACCCGGCAACCTGCCAATGATACATAAACAAAAAAAAAGCCTGAAGGGTAAGCTGCTTCACTATTTCTTAACAGCACTACGGCTCACCGACCAGCCCGTGGTGAAGGTATATCGCGGCTTTGGCACACCCAGCCAACTCACAGTTTTCGGGCATATCTTTCGACGGAGCGCGTTGCCCCGCAAAAAATACCGTGACAGAGATCTGGTCAATATGTTGGCGGTCATCCGGTTGTTTTTAGTACGTCCGTACCCGAAGGCATTGGTCCGGGTGCGTTTTGGCGAGCAGGTTGTACAGGTAGAAACCGATGCCAGCGGCTATTTTCGGGTCGATATTCCCATAAATACACCGTTGCCCCCCGGCTGGCATCCCGTACAGGCGCAACTTGTTTCCCAAACGCTCACGCCCGAAACGATACTGGCAAAAGGCGAGGGGCAGGTGCTGATACCGCACCCAACTCAGCTTATCTGCATTTCCGATATTGACGATACGTTCCTGATTTCGCACTCGGCAACGATTGCTAAACGGTTGCAGGTGCTACTGACCGAAAATGCCCACAGCCGACGGCCATTTGAGGGCGTAGTGGCTCATTATCAACTGCTTGCCGAGGCCCATAGCGGCCCTGTTGCGAGTAATCCATTCTTTTACGTATCGAGCAGCGAGTGGAATCTGTATGATTATATTCTGGAATTTTCCCGAAAAAACGGTCTGCCGGATGGGATATATCTGTTGAGTTCGCTTAAACAGTTATCGCAGGTATTGAAAACGGGCCGGGGAAAACACCACACTAAATTTGACCGTATCAAACAGGTTATCGACACCTATCCTGATCAGCAATTTATTTTGCTGGGCGACGATTCGCAGCAGGACCCCATCATCTACGAATCTGTTGTCAGGCAATTTCCGGGCCATATTCGCTGTGTGTATATTCGACAGGTTCATGCTGAACATAAAGCCCGAACAGAGACTTTACTGGCTACAATCGAAGCGAATGGCGTACCTTGCTGCTACTTCGTTCACAGTGCCGACGCCCGCCAGCATTCGGTGGATATGGGATTAGTCGCTACGTAATACGTAGGCAGGACAAGGTTTTAGACAGGATCACAGGATTTTCTTACAGCCATAAATAATCCTGTAATCCTGTCCAAAAAACCTTGTCGAATAGGCCGGAAAGATGCTGGTTGATACAAAACTCATGAATCAGAATACGCCCCCCGAAGAACTCACCGGCAACCTCGAAACCGGAAAGCCCTATACCGAAGCTGCTGGTGCCATTGCTGTCGTAAAGTCATTTAAACACGTGCTGGATGGAACAAGCGTGGCGCGTGGCTGGAAATCGCTCCTTAAACTGAATCAGAAAGACGGATTCGATTGCCCGTCCTGCGCCTGGCCCGACCCCGACGGCCATCGCTCCGGCATTGCCGAATACTGCGAAAATGGCGCAAAGGCCGTTGCCGATGAAGTCATGGACAAGCACACGGCCTCGCCGGTTTTGTTTCAGCGGTATTCCGTAGCCGAACTGCTCCAGAAAAGTGATTTATGGCTGGGTCAGCAGGGGCGGCTAACCCAGCCGATGATCCTGAAGTCCGGCGCTACGCATTACGAAGCCATTGCGTGGGAAGCTGCCTTTCACCTCGTTGCCAGCGAACTCAACGCCCTCGAATCCCCCGACGAAGCAATTTTCTATACCTCTGGCCGAACCAGTAACGAAGCGGCTTTTCTGTACCAGTTATTCGTCCGGATGTACGGCACCAATAACATGCCCGACTGTTCAAATATGTGCCACGAATCGACCAGCGTGGCCTTGGGCGCATCGATTGGGCTGGGTAAAGCATCCGTTAAATATGACGATTACGAAAAGGCCGATGTAATCATGATTATGGGGCAGAACCCCGGCACCAACGCGCCCCGGATGCTC
>JANPJE010000310.1:0-10186 GCA_031425355.1 Spirosoma sp.
ACAACTACAAATCAGCCGTTACCTCCTCTCCCCCCCCTTAGGCGGTTTTTGGCTGCCCCCTTTGTGTCCCCCAAAACCCCTGCCTGCCTCCGCCCGCCCTGCATCGTCGCCCCCGATTGTCTCGAACGAGGTATGGTTGCGGCATATCTACGACATGGGCGTCGACAACTCCGGCGATACGCTGCGCATCGGCCCGGAATCACGCCGGGTGCTCAACGATGCCAACTACCGGAAACCGCTGTACCCGGCACGCTACACCTGGCCACTGACCGTGGCGCTGCTGAAGCAGATGGAAATAAAAAAGGCGCTGTGGTTCCTGATCAACATCTACGCCAGTGACCCGCCCAGCCGCGAAATGGCCCTGCGCACGGTCATGGCCTACGAGGAGGTCTGTGCGACGGACAAGGCCCTGCTGGGAGCCTTCTATACTTATGCCTTCATGGATCCGAAGGTATCGACCATCAAGAACGGCAAACTGTCCATCAACCGGCCCGACGTGCTGGAAGGCAGGCTGAAAACCACCCGTGAGATGATCGCTCACGTGCTGAACTATCGTCAGACTAAGCGGAAGGCCGGTGTGGCCGGTAATACGGCCAAGGCTAAGTCCTAATTCGAGCTGGGCTATGCTGCGTCCGCATCTAACCGCGAAACCGGCGCTGGTAGAGTAACGCAAGCGATTATGGCTACGGCCAGACTGGGGCTCTGGTAAACAGTCCGCTGGCACAGTCGCTGCGAATCAGTGTGCTGAGCGCGGGTGGCCAGGAGTTACACCGGCAGGTGACGCGGGTCAATCAGGGGCAGACGAGCCTTGAGATCAATACGGCGAACCTGACCGCTGGGGTGTATCAGTTCGTGATCAGTGTTGGATCTGAGCGGCACATAAAATGGGTGCTGGTTGAGTAAGGCGGGTCACTCCGTACAAAGTAAAACGTCGATAGACCCTTGAATTCAAAGGGCTATTGGCGTTTTATATGAGGCTTCGTCAACTTCATTTTACCTGAAAATCCGCTCCCAGATGGTGTCTTGGCCTAAAAACAACTGGACGTTTAGTTGAACGATTTTCAGCGGTTGCTGATGGTGACACACCCCGTTCTCATTCGTTGATAGCCAAATAAAGAGTTGATTAAATAGCGTTGGCTACCCTTTTGTTGGTCGAAAACGGTTGGTCGGGTAGGAGGGGAGCATAAACAGAAATAAACATAGCTATCAGGTAAGTAGAGCATGACGCAACCTACGTTAGAAACTATCGGAGGAGGTTTTTAAGCCATTTAATGTACACGGGGTGCAAATCCTTGTCCGTGTTGACTTTATATAATCAACAGTAGATTTTGAGATGGAATATACCAACAGAAGGGTAAATCAATCCAAACAACTTCTTACACTCGATTCACGTATAATCAACTCAGTCTTCAAAACTTTCGTGACTGGCTTCCAGGTTGATGCCTCAGTGTTGATTTGTTCAAGTAGCAGTTGAGCGGCCACGCGGCCTATCTCTCTGGTAGGTTGGGCAATGGTAGTCAGTCCCGGCTCAATTAACGACGACACATAATCATTACTGAATCCAACCACGGCAATCTGGTCAGGGATAGATAATCTCCGCGCTTTGATAATTAACAGTGCTTCGAGCGCGGTGGGGTCATTAATGGCAAACAACGCATCGGGTGGTTCGGGTAGATCGAGCAAGTACTTCACATAGATTTTAGCCCGTTCCACATTCAGATCGTAGCTGATTATCAGCTCATCAATGATCGGAAAGCCGTGTTTGCGGAGCGCGTCTTTGTACCCTTCCAAGCGTTTACGGCTGATGTAAAGCGAGGGTGGACCCGCCAGGTGGGCAATTCGTTTTTTGCCAATATGAATCAGGTGTTCGGTCGCTTTGAACGCCCCTTCATAATCGTCGACAATGACTTTGGGCACGTCGATATCATAACAGACCCGGTTGAAAAAGACCATGGGAATCGCTTTTCGCTGAAACACGGCCAGGTGATCGAAGTTCTGGGTTTCGCGCGTTAGCGAAACCAATACGCCATCGACCCGATTGGCAAGCATCACCCTGGCGTTGGCCACTTCTGTTTCGTATTGCTCATTCGACTGGCTAATCAGCACCGTGTATCCCACCTGAGCCGCAATCTCCTGGGCACCCAAAATCACGATGGGAAAAAACGACGTAACAAACTCAGGCACGATAATGCCAATGGTTTTACTCTGGCTTGACGACAGGTTTATCGCAAGCATGTTGGGCTGGTAATCCAGTTGCTGAGCCAGGTCTAAAATGGCCCGGCGTGTATTCTCCTTTACACTTGGATGACCCGTCAACGCTCTGGATACTGTCGATTTAGAAATATTAAGCTGCCGGGCAATATCGAATATTGTTACTTGATGTCGTTTCATGATGTCTGTTATCCAATATTGTAATAAAGTAAGAAGCCTATTCAGATAGGACCATACTCTAAGCCCCATTTTATGGGAACGCTCCCACAAAATGGGAGCGTTCCCATAAAATAAAGTTCTATTTATAAACAGTTATTGCATTATACTTTTTAAAGTTTGTGCTGTAAAAAGAAATCAAAGGCGTCTGTATTAGTTGGCTTACCTAAAAGCACCTCTCTTACTTATATAATCACGTGTTGCACAGCCGCACTATTGGCTTCATATAACCAGTCTGATTTTGTCTTTTTCCAGTAACGTCCTCTAACCTATTACCTCTTGTTTATGCCAATTTCTAATACATGCTTAGTCCGGCAGAAGATCGGGTGGCTTCTATGCCTGCTGGTGATACTGGGTCTGTCCGTGCAGGCCCAACCGAACCGCTCTATAACGATTAACGGTCTGGTTACGTCAGCCGGAAGCAACCAGGGCATTCCGGGTGCCAACGTCGTGGTTAAGAATACGCAACAGGGCACTACCACCAACGCCGAGGGCGAGTTCACGCTTTCCGTGCCGGAGGGAAAAGCCGTGCTAATCGTTTCGTCGATAGGCTTTCAAACCCAGGAAGTCTCGCTTGCGGGCCAAAGTAAACTCACTATCAGCCTTCAACCCGATGACCGCTCGCTGAACGAAGTTGTCGTAGTTGGCTACGGAACGGTGAAAAAGAGCGACCTGACCGGCTCGGTGTCGTCGGTGAAAGCGGCTGAACTCAGGCAAACGCCCATCGCTAACTTTGTGCAGGGCCTACAGGCTCGGGCATCAGGGGTGCAGGTGACCCAGAACTCGGGCGCACCGGGTGGCAGTATCAGCGTCCGAATTCGGGGTAATAACTCGATCAGTGGCAGCAGCGAACCGCTCTATGTGGTGGACGGCTTCCCGATTGCCGGTGGCGATAACCCGGTGGCGGGTGGCGGTAGCGGATTGGGCAACGAAAACGGCAACCGCCTGTCAGTATTATCGACACTGAACCCCAACGATATTGAGTCGATGGAAGTGCTGAAAGATGCTTCAGCCACCGCCATTTACGGCACACGCGGGGCCAACGGCGTGGTACTCATTACCACCAAACGGGGTAAAGCCGGTAAAACCCGCGTGAGCTACGACGGCTATTATGGGCAGCAGCAGATTCGTAAAACGCTGGATGTGATGAACGCCACGCAATACGCCATCTACGAGAACGAGATCTCGGGTCAACCGATTAACCCCAATCCCGAGCAGTTGGGGAAGGGTACCGACTGGCAGTCGCTCGTTTTCCAAAAAGCCCCCATGCAAAGCCATCAGCTATCGGTATCGGGTGGTAACGAGAAGTCGCAGTTTGCCCTGTCGATGAACTACTTCGACCAGGATGGCATCATCATCAACTCGAATTTCAAGCGTGGCTCCGTACGGGTCAATTTAGACAATACGGTTAGCAAACGCTTTAAGATAGGGACGAGCCTGACGTACACCTACTCGGTCAACAATGGGGCCGTTACGTCTACGTTGGGCGATGGCGGACCGGCGGGCGGCATTATTTTATCGGCCCTGACCGTGCCGCCAACGCTGTCGCCGTTTAATGCCGACGGCACGCCGACGGTTTTCACCGGCCCTTACTTAGACCTCAACAATCCCGTGGCCCTGGCTTCGCAAGTGCTCAACCGGAACACAACCCGGCGGTTTTTGGGCAATATCTTCGCCGACTGGACAATTGCCGACGGACTAACGTACCGGGCATCGTTTGGAGGTGACCTCGTTACCGACACGCGCGACTCCTATGTAACGCGCAATATCCGGGCGGGTTCGCAGGTGAACGGAATTGGCGGCAAAGGCAATAACAATACGAACACAGTGTTGCACGAGAGCCTGCTGAATTACCACCGGCTACTGGGCAACCATGACGTAACCCTGACCGGGGTGTTTTCGACGCAGGGACAGGCGCAATCGGCTGAGTCCATGACCGGGCAGCAGTTCCCTAACGATCTGGTACTGAACGATAATCTGGCTCAGGCGTCCATCGTATCGATTGGCAGCAACCGGCAAGCCTGGCGGCTGGACTCCTACACGGGACGAGTCAATTACAACTTCAAAAGCCGGTATCTGCTCACGCTCACGGGCCGGGTAGACGGCTCAAGCCGGTTTGGAGCCAACAACAAGTATGGTTTCTTTCCGTCGATAGCGGGTGCGTGGCGGGTGTCGGAAGAGGCCTTTATGCAGGGTCAGAAGGTGTTCAGCGACCTGAAACTCCGGGCCAGTTATGGGCTGACGGGCAACGCCGACATTCCGCTCTACAATTCGCTGTCCCGCTTAAGCTCGGTTGGTAACTACAACTTCAACAACGTGCGTACCATCGGCATTGCAGCGGCCAACATCAGCAACCCCGACCTGAAATGGGAAAAGAGCACCCAGGCCGATATTGGGCTGGACTTCGGGTTGCTCAACAACCGGATTCAGGTCACGGCCGATGTATATTACAAGAAAACGACCGATTTGCTGCTGTCACGGACGATTCCGCTCTCATCGGGATTTGGTACTGTATTTGGCAACTTTGGCGCGGTCGAAAACCGGGGTATTGAACTGACCGTGAACGCGGGCGTATTGACCGGGTCTCTCAAATGGGATATCAGCGCCAACGTATCGGCCAATCGGAATAAACTCACGCTGATTGATGGCACCCGAACCGAGATTGTTCCGGGCGATGGAGGCAGCACTATCGGAGCATTTACCAACAACAGTATTTTACGGGTTGGTGAGCCAATTGGCTCATTTTACGGCTATACCTTCGACGGCATTTTCCAGACGGGCGATAACATTCCGACGGGTCGCACAGCGGGCAACATCCGCTACCGCGACCGCACCGGCGATGGCGCTATTTCAGCCGCCGACCAGGGCATTATCGGCAATCCGAACCCGAATTACATTTTCGGCATCAACAACACCCTCAAATACAAGGGTTTCGACTTAGCCCTGTTTGTGCAGGGCGTGCAGGGCAATCAAATTTACAATATCTCCCGGCTACGTCTGGAAGGTGGAGCGGGTGGCCTCAATCAGTACGCTACGTATGTTGACCGCTGGACCCCCACGAACCCCTCGAATCGCTATCAGAAAGCCCTGACGGGCCAACGGGTGAACCAATCAGATATTCACATCGAAGACGGTTCGTTTGTGCGGTTTAAGAACATAACCCTGGGCTATACCCTGCCTGCGGTGGGCAAGATGGCGTGGTTAGCCAACTCCCGAATTTATGTCAGCGCCAACAATTTTGCCACCCTGACCCGGTATTCGGGCTATGACCCGGAAGTGAACACCGCCGGTCAGAGTAACCTCAACCTCGGCGTGGATAATATCGGCTATCCCGTTGCCAAATCATTCATCGCAGGCCTTCAGCTCAACTTCTAACCGTAGCCAACACAGACCATGAAAATCGCCCACATTTATTCGTTCCTGGTGTTGGCCTTTGCGCTGACTTACCTGAGCGCGTGCCAGTTAGACGAAACGCCGTATTCGTTTCTCTCTGCCCAACAGTTCTATACCTCGGCCTCTGATGCCGAAGCCGCCCTCACCGCTTCCTACACACCCATTACCGATCTGTATGGCCGGGTGGGTACGCAGTTGCCCGACTATTCAGCCGATCAGTCGTTTCCGAGGGCCGTTGTAGGCCGCGACCAACTGACGGTTTTTTCGTATGATGCCACAATGGACCTCATCGGGCAGTACTGGCAGCATTGCTATAACGGCATTAACCGGGCCAATCAGGTCATCGAAAATGTACCGAAAATTACGATGGACGAAACGCGAAAGAAGCAGATTCTGGCCGAAGCGTATTTTCTGCGGGGGTTGTACTATTTCCACCTCGTAAAAACCTTTGGCGAAGTCCCCATCAAGCAGGAAAGTACCAAAGATATTTCGTCGACCGAAGTCGCGAAAAGCAAGGTTGAAGACGTGTATGCCTTCATTATCAAAGATTTTGAACAGGCCATAAAAGACCTGCCCGCTACGCCTAAAGACCGGGGTCGGGCGGCCATTGGCGCGGCTCAGGGTCTGCTGGCGAAAACGTACTTGTATGCCGAAAATTGGGCTAAGGCAGGCGAGAATGCGCGGGCCGTTATTCAGTCGAACCGCTACAGTTTACTCCCCAATGTGCTCGATCTGTATAATCCGTCACGAGAAGATGCGGCTCGCGCAGAACAGATTTTTGCGGCTGAATTTTCGACCCTGAGCGGGCTGAATGGTTCCGATTTGGTAGGCTTCTATGCCCCGGCCAATTCGCCACCGGTATTCTCGAAAACGGCGTTCGGATCGGCTTTTGGGTATATGTCGTTCTATAAGTCGTTCAACCCGGTCGATAAACGGCGGCAACTGCTCGATACGGCCTACGTAAATTCAGCCGGGAAGCTGATTGGTCAGGCCGATGCAACGCTGAAAGACCGGGTCATTATCAAGAAGTTCCTGGACCCCAACTCCAACGGGGCCAACGGCGAAAATAACTTCCCGATTCTACGGCTGGCCGACGTATATCTGATTGCGGCTGAAGCCGAAGCGCGGCAAAACGGGCCAACAGCCGTAGCCTACACCGCCATCAATACCGTTCGGAAGCGGGCGGGTATTCCTGACCTGACTCCGGGCCTGAGCAAAGAGGCCTTTATCGAAGCCGTGTTGCAGGAACGCTCGTGGGAGTTGTATGTAGAAGCTGACCGCTGGTATGACCTCACCCGCACGGGTAAATTCAAGCAGGTGGCCACCGTGCTGAATTCCTACTACGCTTCGCGGCCTGTTCAGGATAAACACCGCTACTTCCCCATTCCGAACATTGAAGTGCTGACTAACTCGAAAATAGAGCAAAACCCGGCCTGGAAGTAAAAATTCCTCAACGCTCCCTCAATGCAATATATCTGGAAAATAGTGCTTTTAAGTGCAGGCTATACAGCCGCACTGGCCCAGTCGAACCAGACGCTGTCGCTGGCAAACGAGCGCGTCAGGGTCAGCTGGAAAAACACGCCCAACGGCTGGACCATTGGGCTGGTGGCCGTGCGGAAAGGTGCAGCCTGGGCTAATATGGCAAATCCCTCGGGCGAAAACACCCTGCTTTATGCTACAGAAAAGCCCTCAGAAAAACCCGATACTACCTTCAAATCCATCACAGGCGAAGAATTCCCAGGGCCGAAGTACCATTATCAACAGATTCAATGGGCCGAAAGCACCAATCCGGTTTCATTAAATAAAGCCGGAAAAGCCTATTGTTTTTTCCCTGAAGAAGCGACGCAACTGGGCCCGGACAGCCTATCGTTTCGGCAGGAAACCGATGCCGCAACGGTCAGTACAACGTGGTCGTTTGATCCAAAATTTCCGTCTGACATAATCGTTAAGCAGACTGTTACCGCGAAAAAGCCGGGTTATTTCTCGGTAGCGAGCCCGACGCTGGCGACCATTACCGCACCAAATCTGGCATGGGCAACCGTACCAGGCTATTTTCAGGGCAACAAACTCCAGCCGAACTTCGCGCTGGCTTACGCCTACGGTCATGGTATCCCAACGATACCGGTTATTTACCGCGAGCGATGCGCCAGCACCCTCTGCCCAATGGTGACTACCAAAAGCGGGGTAACCCTTTCCGTTATTCCTGAGCCAGGACTGGCACGAGACCCATGGGCGGTAAACAAAAGCACGCAAACAGACTGGACTATTGGGTTATCGCACATGAACCGAAAAGCCCAACTGTCGCCAACGCTTTACTATCCGGTACTGGGCGAGCCGAAATCCAGTCTACATTCAGGCGAAAGCATCAGTTATACGTTTCGGTACAGTCTGACCGATGGTGACTGGTTCAAGGCACTCAAACATGCTGTATATGACATCTACCGGTTTAAAGAAACGCTGGCCTTACGGCAATCCAAACAATCGCTGACAAACCGCATCGAGAAGATGCACCGATACCTGACTGATCCCCAAACATCTTTGTGGAACATTGAAGAGTTTGAGGGCAAAAAACTTGGTGCACAGTCGTACCTGGGGGGCGTTGTCGGCTCCAACAAAGACGCTATGAAAAACTCGGATTACGGCGCGATGTGGATGCTGGCTCAGGCGACCCACGACCCACTTCTGACCGAAAACGTGCTTCCCTATGCCGAAAATTTCAAACTCGCCCAGCAGGAAACAGGAAATAGCTTTTTCAAAGGTGCTCCTGAAGGGCAGTATTATCTGGCGAAGTCCAAAAAGTTTGTGGAGGAATGGGGCTCCGTTGTCGAGCCGATTGGGCTGACATATTATACCATGCTCGACATCGGCAACATGCTCCTTTTCGATTCGGCTAATTCAGAACTGAAAGAGCGGCTGCGGCTGGGTGCCGACCGCCTGCTAACCTGGCAGAAGCCTGATGGACATTGGGCGGTGGCCTACGACCGGCCTACGGAACAGGAAATCTTCACTGATATTCAGGATGTACGCCCCACATTTTACGGCCTTATCGTTGCCTACCGCATTCTCAAAGATCCGAAATACCTGGTTGCCGCCGGCAAAGGAGCCGACTGGTTTATCAAAAACGCGGTCGAAACGGGCAGTTTTCTGGGCGTGTGTGGCGATGCGCGCTACGCCCCTGATTTTGCCACGGGTCAGTCGGCGCAAGCGCTACTGGATTTATATGATTTGACGCACGACGCTAAGTACAAAAGTGCGGCCATTACGGCGGCCAAAATCTACACGACCTCCATTTATACCCATCCGATTGCTAACCATAATCCGAAAGTGGCTAACGGCATTCCGCGCGAAGATTGGGAGATCAGCCAGACAGGTTTGAGCTTTGAGCACGGGGGTATTTTTGGTTCGGCGACGCGGCTCGGCCCTATTCAGTTATGCAGTCATGCCGGCATGTTTATCCGGATGTATGGATTGACCAACGAACCGATTTTCGCGGACATGGCGCGGGCGGGCGCTATTGGGCGGGATGCGTTCGTAGACCCAAAAACCAGTGTTGCTTCGTATTACTGGGAACGAATGAACAAAGGTTCGGGACCATATCCGCATCACGCCTGGTGGCAAATTGGCTGGCTTACCGATTACCTGATGGCCGAAGCCCAACTGCGTTCCAGCGGAAAAATTGTCTTCCCGCGGGGGTTTATAACGCCTAAAGTGGGCCCGCATCAAACCTATGGCTTCAGTGCCGGGACGATTTACGGCCAACCCGTTGCGTTGTTGATTCAGGAAGGCCTCGTTCAACCCGGCAGTCCCGCCATCGACTACATCCTGGCCCGTTCTATTGACCGGAAAAAGCTATATGTTATTCTGTTGAACAACCGCGCTCAGGCGACAAAGACAACGCTAAAGCTAAATCCAGCGACTATCCAGAAGTCCATTGTAAATACCCGCTGGCTACCGACCCAACAGACTGTTTCCGCTGGAGACATCACTATTAATTTGCCGGGGTTTGGGCAGGCGGTACTGGAAGTAGATTTAACGTAGAAAACTCACACAATCAGCAAAAGTATGACTTGCGAAGCTCGGGCAAACTAAGTCGCCTTCGGTACAACCGCTCTTTTACTCATGCGCGTTTTGACTCTATGAATACAACCATCGACACGGCGGTTATCGTCATTTTTTCGGCCTTTGTGCTGGTAATCGGGATGTTGTTTGCCCGGACAGGGCGCAACCTGAAATCATTCTTTGCCGGGGGCGAAGCGGTGCCCTGGTTCATTGGCGGGCTGTCGCTGTTCATGAGTTTCTTCTCGGCCGGTACGTTCGTGGCCTGGGGGAGCATCGCTTATAAATACGGCTGGGTGGCCATCACGAT
>JANPJE010000311.1:0-9791 GCA_031425355.1 Spirosoma sp.
GATTGTTACGCTGGACCTGTTGCTGGAAACCGACACTGACCGCCAGATTGCCGAGGTAACGGTGACGGCCAAACGCGATGGCAGTAGCGACCGTACCGCCCGCGACCTCGAACGAAATGTGCCACAGGTAACGAACATCGTATCGGGACGAACCATCGAACTATCGCCCGATCTCACCGTTGCCAACGTCATTCAGCGCGTATCGGGCGTGTCCATCGAGCGAAACAGCAATGGCGACGGTCAGCACGCGATTCTGCGGGGCATGGACAAACGTTACAATTACACATTAGTCAACGGGGTGAAAATTCCCAGCCCCGACAACCGCTATCGCTACGTACCGCTCGACATTTTCCCATCCGAACTCCTCGACCGTCTCGAAGTATATAAAGCGCTGACACCCAGCATGGAAGGAGACGCCATTGGGGGAGCCATTAACGTAGTGATGCGGGACGCACCCGACCGTCTAACCCTGCTCGCTAACCTTTCAACAGGCTACAGCGAACTATTTTTCAATCGCCCGTTTGTTGGTTTTGATGCAAAGAGCATCCCGTTTGCCTCACCCTACGAACAGTTTGGCAATCAGTTTTCGGCCAAATCGTCGGACTTCAGCAAAGCCTCGGCGACCTATACGAGTCAGCAGCCCCCACCAAACCTGCTCGGCAGTTTCGCTGTCGGTAGTCGTTTTTTCAACCGGCGGCTGGGCGTCATGCTGGCGGGAAGTTTGCAAAACACGTACCGGGGCAGCAACAGCCTGTTCTTCGTCGGCGACGCGGTCGATACGCTTCGCGGAGTCACGCTCACCAGAATGAGCGAACGGCAGTATTCCGAACGGCAAACGCGCTACGGTGTTCATGCTAAACTCGATTACCGACTGACTGAAAATAGCAAAATTCAGTGGTACAACGCGTTCATGAATCTGACCAACGCGCAGATTCGGGACACGAAATCGACGGAACTGAACATCGGCGGTTTCGATCCGAAGCTTGGCAATGCAACCCTCGGCTACCAAACCCGCTCCCGTCTGACGCAACAGCAAATTTTCAACAGCACGTTGCAGGGAACCCACCAACTCCTCGATAATCTGACGCTAAACTGGTCGGCGGTGTATTCGCGGGCCACAAACGACGTACCCGATCAAACGTCTATTCCGCTACTGGGCGAACGCAGAAACTTCATTGAAAAACGAACGACCGTCGATGATGGCTCGCGCCGGTGGGAACACAATTCGGACATCGATCTGGCTGGCAATCTGAACCTTGCGTTCAAATCGATGCTGGCGGGCATGGCCGTTGAGTGGATGGCAGGCGGGCTGTATCGCGATAAGCAACGAACGAATTTCTACAACAATTACCAGATTCGCGCGACGAATCCGTTCGCGCAGTATGAAGTCGACTTTACGGACTATAACCAGATTGGCTGGACCATTCAGAACCCGCTTGGGTCGGTTGCCACGGCCCTTACGTACGACGCCACTGAAAAAACGTCGGCGGGCTATCTCCAGTTTCGCACCACCGACCAACCCCTCGAAGTAACGGGTGGCGTTCGCATCGAGCACACCGACCAAGGATACGTACTGAAATTCCCGATTGGCGAATCCAATCCAACCGGCAGCCAGATTTATACGGACATCCTGCCGAGTCTGCATTTCCGGTACAAACTGCGCGAAAAAACGAACCTGCGGGCGTCGTATTTCCGGTCGCTAAACCGGCCCGGCTTCTTCGAGATTATACCGTATCGCATTGTTAATGAGGAATATCAGGAGCGCGGCAACCCGAATCTGAAGCGGGCTATCGCCGATAATATTGACCTGCGCTACGAGTTTTTCCCGCGCCCGCTGGAGCAGTTTATGGCCGGTATTTTCTACAAACGCCTGACCGACCCGATTGAGTACACCCTTCAGCGCGATGCCATCCGGGGTCAGGATATTTATTACTCACCGGGCAATTTCGGCAATGCCAACAACTACGGCCTTGAGTTGGACGCCATCAAGTACTTCAGGAAGTGGGGCATTAAAGCGAATTATACTTACACGCATTCGCGCATCACCACACCCAAGTCGAAACGCATCCGCAATGCCCAGGGCGACCTGGAAACGATTTCCGTGAACCAGACCCGGCCTCTCTACGGGCAGTCGGCACACGTAGCGAATCTGTCGCTGCTGTATAAAGATGCCGAACATGGCTGGGACGGTCAGATAGCCGCCAGCTATACCGGTCAGCGCATCAATACTGTGTCGCAATTTTTAGATAATGACCTGTACCAGAAGGGGTTTGTGCAGATGGATGCATCGGCAGAAAAGCGGTTGGGTAAGGGATTTCTGCTCTTCGTCAAAGCCAATAACCTGCTGAATACACCCACCGAAATTTTCATTCAGAACCGGAGTAACAAAAATTCAGACGTACCGAATCAGGACGTTTCAGGCAAAACACTGATCCGTCGCGATTTCTACCAACGCTCCTACATACTGGGCGTTCGGTATAAGCTGTAAATCAATGAGTTGTTAGAGAATATTCAGGAAGTTTTACCAATTGAATTATAACTAAGAAATAACCATGAAACACGTATTTATTCTGGCCGCTCTGTCGGCTACCCTGCTGGTCGGTTGTACAAAAACCGACGATAACAGCAACCCGATTGTGACGCCTGTCCCTGTTGTGAAAGAAGCCGTATCGGGTGATGTGTCGGGCGTTTGGGAGAAAGGCAGTACCTACAAAATTACGGGTCACCTGCAAATTTCGGAAGGCAAATCATTGACTATTCAGGAAGGCACAACCGTCATTTTCAGCGACTCGACCGTGAAGCCTGAGGTCATTGTGCGCGGCAATCTGTACATATTGGGAACGTCGGCCAACCCGGTGAAACTTACCGTTCCCGATGCCTGGAAAACGGCTCAAAACCAGTGGGGTGCGCTTTGGGGCGGCCTGATTGCCGGGCCAACCAGTGCCGAAATCGTGATCGACAATGCCATCATCGAATATGGCGGAGCGGTAACGACCGAGAGTTCACCATCCGTAAAAGCGGGGCTGTATAAAGCGGCTGCGGGCGAACACATTCCGGCTCTGTACTACTCGAATGTGAATGGCAAATTAGTAGTTGTCAACAGCATAATTCGGAACCAGAACGAAGATGGTTTTTAC
Source organism: Spirosoma sp. (assembly GCA_031425355.1). Taxonomy (GTDB): domain Bacteria; phylum Bacteroidota; class Bacteroidia; order Cytophagales; family Spirosomataceae; genus Spirosoma. The sequence continues at coordinate 3,138 of JANPJE010000311.1, forward strand.
ATTGAGGGCGGCAAAGTAATTATTGCGAACAACAAAATTTACACGCAGGGCATATCCGGTGGCGATGCCATCAACATTAAATCGGGGGTACTGGCCGATGTAGCCTTCAATCTGGTTTATAGCCCGAATACCAACGCCCTGAAACTGTCGAACTCCGGCGACCGCAACCCGCAGGCATACGTAGTGGCCTACAACAACACAATTGTGAACGCAGGCTGGCGCAGACCGACGACCAAAGGTGGTTCAATCTGGCTGGAGCAGAGCGTGCGGGCCGACGTTTACAATAACCTGCTGGCGAACGACCGCTACGGCATCAAACGCGACAAGGGCAAGCCCGAAGATAACCGCTCGAAAGTGAGCAACAATCTCTATTACGGCAACACGGCCGACGGTGTGACGCAGTTCCAGCCATCGACCGAAATCCTGACCGGCACCAACGATATTATCAGCAAAAACGTCGGTGATAACGACCCTAAATTTGTGAACTACCCATTGACTACCGATACGAAAAATGCGGTTTTCAATACGGCTTGGGATTTCCGGCTACAAAGTGCCTCGCCCGCGCTGGGCAAAGGCATAACAACGTTTACGCGGCAGTATGCCGATGGGCTGACGCTGGGCGGAAAACTCTACCAGTCACCCGCCCCGGCATCGTACATCGGCGCGTTTGGATCAAATTAATTTAACGTTGGGACACAGACTGCTCCGCTGGCGCATCTGCAACAGCGAAGCAGTCTGTGTCTCAATCCTTTTCATTCATGAATAGCAATTACCTGTCTTTTTTTGTAGGCTTCGTTCTGACCGCTTGCCAGTCTGTAGCGCAAATGGCGGTTGTTCAGCCGGTTATTATTTCCGATACCGTTCGGCACGATACCGACGACCCGGCCATCTGGATTAACCCCACCGACCCGACCAAAAGCCTGATTCTGGGAACCGATAAAGATGCCGATGGCGCTTTGTATGTCTTTGATTTACAGGGAAAAGTAATCCCCGGTAAAGTCGTTCGTCCGCTGAATCGCCCAAACAATGTGGACATCGTTTATGGCCTGATGCTCAGCGGAAAACCGACCGACGTAGCGGTAGTGACCGAACGCGGAACCTCCCGCATCCGTACGTTCGGGTTGCCCGATATGAAGCCACTCGATAACCAGAATCTGGCCGTATTTGCAGGCGAAGAAAAACGCCTGCCGATGGGTATTGCCCTCTACAAACGCCCTTCCGACGGTGCGATTTTCGCCATTGTTGGCCGTAAGGAAGGCCCAATAGACGGGTATTTGTGGCAATATCGACTCGAAGATGATGGCACGGGGCACATTAAAGCGACCGTTGTGCGGAAGTTTGGAACATGGAGTGCGAAGAAAGAAATCGAGTCGATTGCGGTGGACAATGAACTTGGCTACGTCTATTATTCCGACGAAGGCGTGGGCGTTCGCAAATATTACGCCGACCCTGAAAAAGGAAACACCGAACTGGCTTTGTTTGCCAAAACGGGTTTTGCAGAAGATCATGAAGGCATTTCCATTTATAAAACCGGCCCCAAAACGGGTTATATTATGGTGTCGGATCAGGGAGCCAACCAGTTCCAGATTTTTCGTCGTGAAGGCGAACCCGGCAACCCGAATGCGTACAACCTATTAACCATTGTAAAAGTGGCCGCCCAGATCAGCGACGGGTCCGACGTAACAAACGTAGCCCTCGGCAAGCAGTTTCCGCACGGCCTGTTTGTGGTCATGTCGGAAGGCAAAACCTACCATTATTACCGCTGGGAAGATATTATCGGGAAAGAGTATTGATGAATGATTTTTTGTAGGCTCATTTATCGCTTTTCCCCTCCCACGGTTTCAGGCTTAATTCCGTTCCATCAAAAACGGCATAGGTTTTGGCCGATACCCATTCACCGAGGTTGACGTATCGGCTGGTGGACGAAACGGCCAGATCGAGCGGCAGGTGGCGGTGACCGAAGATGTAATAATCGTGGTGCGTTGTGGCCTCCACCTCGCAGGAGTATTGCATGAGCCATTCGCGGTCGTCGCCCAGAAACTCGTCCTCCCCTTTTTTCTGATTACTGATCCGGCTCCGGCGCGACCACGAATGAGCCAGCCCGATACCCACGTCGGGGTGCAGCCACCGGAACAGCCGCCGGGCCAGTCCGCTCTCAAACACGGTTTTCAGTCGCTTGTATACAAAATCGCCAGGGCCAAGTCCGTCGCCATGACCGATATAGAACCGCTTACCACCAATATCGTACCGGCGCGGCTCCCGATACACGGGAATGCCCATTTCCTGCGTAAAATAGTCGTTCATCCACATATCGTGGTTGCCCGTAAACAGCACAATACGTGTCCCGGCGTCGGTCAGTTCGGCCAGTTTCCCTTGTAGCCGGATGAAACCTTTGGGAATCGTTCGCTTGTACTCGAACCAGAAATCAAACACATCGCCGACCAGAAAAATCACATCGGCAGTGGGCCGAATGGCGTCGAGCCACGCAACGATAGCCCGTTCACGGTCGCGGCTGTGCTGGGGCGAAGGGGTGCCTAAGTGGAAATCGGACGCGAAATAAACGCTGCGTCCGGGGGCAAGCGGAATGGTTTCGATGTTGGACATGTTGGGGCAATTCGGATGCAAATGTACGGAACCTCGCTCATACACGTATCCTGTACCATTTATCCGTCAATTTCTTAAACAGGATTAACAGGTTTTAATCAGTGAATCAATCCTGTTAATTTGAACCGCACCGGCGGACCGGTCGGACCGGCTGTAATCCTGTCAATGAAAAATACTATGACTCCTACCGCTTACTCAGTTCATCGCAACACATACCAGAAGAAAGGTACATCTTTGTTCATCGTCACACGCAAATAACCACTCGTATGAAAACGCTTTACATAACTCTCCTGCTTGGCCATCTTACCAGTCCGGCACTCTTGGCGCAGGTGCGCGTTAATGCCCCTGGCCGGGTCGTTGAACGCAATGTCCAATACCGCACCAACAGCAAAATTGATCAGGGTATCAACAAAGGATTAGATAAGGTGGAGGAAGGCGTCATGAGCATTTTCAAGAAAAAAGAAAAAGCTAAACCCGCCCAGCCGACTCCACCAGCCGATAACACCGACGCAAGCACCAATTCAACAGCCGATGGCCCTGCCAGCGCCGGAAATGGCACAAATCGCTCTTCCACCGGCACAACCGATGCAGAAAGCGGGGACAACGCGCCGGCCACACTGAAATCGTACGGCAAATTCGATTTTGTGCCGGGCGAAAAAGTGATGGCTGTCGAAGACTTCATGCAGGATGCAATCGGCGACTTCCCTGACAAGTGGAACTCGGCTGGTTCAGGTGAAATTATGACCATCGACGGGAAGACCGACCATTGGCTCATGCTCAACAAACAGGGAGAATACCTGCCCGAATTCATCAAAAGTCTGCCCGAAAATTTCACGATTCAGTTCGATTTAGCGACGAATGAAACGTTCAGCTTTTACTCGTCCTATATCTGGATGAACCTTGTGGCGATGAGTAACCCGGCCAAAGATTTTACGAAGTGGGGACGCTTTCCCCGCCCAACCGAGGGCGTTCGGGTGGGTCTGCATCCACAAGGTGCCGGCAGTGGTAAATCCGGTATAACTGAATTCGTTACGTATGCGAAAGGGGAAGAAATCCTGAAAAATGATACCGAGCAACATGCTTTTGCCAGCAAAACCCATAACGTAGTAAAGGTGTCGATGTGGCGGCAGAAACAACGGCTTCGGGTGTATGTTGATGAAACGAAAATCTGGGATATTCCCCGCGCTTTTCAGCCTGACGTTACGTACAACGGTGTGGTGTTGTCGATGGGAGACATGCACAAAGAGGATGACCGGTATTATATCAGCAATATCCGGCTGGCGGTGGGTGCGCCCGACACGCGCAACAAACTCATTACTGAAGGCAGATTTGTGACGCACGGCATTCTGTTCGATACCAATTCAGACAAAATCAAGCCTGAATCCTACGGGGCCATTAAGGACATTGCCAACGTATTGACCGAAAACGCCGACGTGAAAGTGCGCATCATCGGCCACACCGACACCGACGGCGACGATACCTCGAACCTCGCCCTCTCGAAAAAACGGGCTGCTGCTGTTAAAGAAGCCCTGGCCAGTACGTTTGGCATCGACGCCAGCCGAATGGAGACCGACGGCAAGGGTGAATCGATGCCCGCCGGACCCAACACGACCACCGAAGGCAAAGCCAATAACCGGCGCGTTGAGTTTGTGAAATTGTGAGTTTACGCAAAAACATCGCCGTTACTCCGCTGGTGTTTAAGAAAACGCTAATTTTGGCTTTTCACAAATCATCTCATGAAAATCAACTCACTGCTACTTGCTTTCCCTGTATTATGTTTAGCCTGCGGTAGCCCCAGTTCAACCACCGACCCCGCCAACAACATAGACGCCAACCCTGTTGTGGCTAAACAAGTTGTGGGTGTTGACGCGCTAACCTCCGATTTCAACTACGACGAACCCTGCAACCTGCTGGGCGAAGAGTATGTTCGGTCAACGTTCAATTTAGACGAAACGGCCAAACTGGAAGAAGTTATCGAGCATAATGGCTGCGAGTTTGCCTTTGCGGGCAACAAAGTTCATGTCTCGTTTGGTGGTACAAAACCCTTTGAATCCATTTTTAACGCCGAATATACGTTCGACCGGATGTATCAGGGCAAACCCGCCAACGTAGTAACCCAACCCGTTGAGACTGCCCAGGCAATGCCAATCAGCGGGCCCGAAACGGAAGGAACCAACTCCGAAGTTCCACCACCGTCTGCTGATTCCAAGCACCAGAATACCGACGATAAGCACCCAATTCACTCCGGTGTAACGGCGGCTGCTCCTGCGTTAACCGCACACGCCGTCAGCAAAGGCAATTTTGAAGCTGTGCCAAACGTAGGTGACAAAGCTGTTTGGGATGCTACAACTGGCGCGATGCACGTTCTCTACAACAATCACATCATCAACGTAACAGTTGAGACAAAAGACAAGCCCGAAGTTCGTAAAGAACGCGCTTTGAGTTTAGTCGAAGTGCTGATTGACAAAATCGCCGGTAACGAATATACCCGACGGTTGTAATCGGAATACGATTTGAAAAAGAAAAAAGTCGTGTCACAGTTCTAAACCGTGACACGACTTTTTTCTTTTTCAAATCCTTCAATCAAAAATATATCAACATCCACGTTGACGCAGTACTGACCAGAAAGTCAGCATGCTTTATTTACCGCTCTACCTTATACCGGAATTTGCTCGAAAGCTACGGCTGGTTTTGTCGAATCTTTGAACGCTTTGCGGGGGCGAATATTCAGCGTTTGAAACAACTGGAGATCGGCGTCTTCGTTGGGGTTGGGCGTTGTCAGGAGCTTGTCTCCGGCGAAGATGGAGTTAGCGCCAGCCAGAAAACACAACGCCTGCTCTTCGGTATTCATCCGGACACGCCCGGCAGACAGCCGAACCATCGCTTTGGGCATGAGAATCCGGGCGGTGGCGATCATCCGAATCATCTCCCAAACCGACACACGCGGCTGGTCTTCCAGCGGTGTTCCTTCGACCGGCACCAGCGCATTTACCGGCACCGATTCCGGGTGCTGGGGCAACGTAGCGAGTGTGTGCAACATCCCGATCCGGTCCGTATCCGACTCACCCATGCCAATAATGCCACCGGAACAAACCGAAATACCGGCTTTGCGGGCGTGACCGAGCGTGTCTAAACGGTCATCGTAAGTGCGGGTGCTGATAATGTCGCCGTAAAATTCTTCGCTCGTATCGAGATTATGGTTGTACGCATACAGCCCGGCATCCTTGAGTTTTTGCGCCTGGCTTTCGGTCAGCATTCCAAGCGTACAGCACACTTCGAGACCCATTTCGTTGACACCCTGCACCATGTCGAGCACTTTGTCGAAATCGCGGTTGTCGCGCACTTCGCGCCAGGCCGCGCCCATGCAGAAACGGGTGCTGCCGGTGTCTTTGGCGCGTTGGGCGGCTGTGAGCACCTCGTCTACTTCCATCAGTTTATGAACTTTCACGGCGGTATGATAACGGGCTGCCTGCGGGCAATAAGCACAGTCTTCGGGGCAACCGCCGGTCTTAACCGACAGCAGTGTACAAACCTGCACTTCCTGCGGGTCGTGGTGCTGGCGATGAACGGTGGCGGCCCGATACATCAGATCCAGCACGGGCGAGTTATAAATGTCGGCGATTTCAGCACGAGTCCAGTCGGTACGCATGGGTAGACGATTTTGCTTTATGAACCCCGTAATTTAGGCTACGACTGTAGAAATAGTAGCACAGGGGTTTAGAGATGGTCAAAAATCGTAAATCAAATCGCATAAACCAACAATCATTTCAAGCCAAACAAGAACCGGGTCAGCTTGAACGGGCGAATCAGCAGAACGTAAATAGCGATGCAAGTTGCTAATGACGAGAAGCTTACAACCAGAAAACCATCGTAAACACCAAGATTTGTTCGGGTTAATACGTAGTACCCAATCAGCACAATTACGGTTTGATGGAGAATATAAAATGGGTAAACGGCTTCGTTCAGATGTGGCAGAATAGACCGGTTGATGTTTAAGTACCGATACCCATAGGCAACCGTTGCCAGCACCGAAAACCACACCAAGCAGTC
>JANPJE010000312.1:0-12395 GCA_031425355.1 Spirosoma sp.
ATCTCTACGTGCTTTCCTTCCCGCTATTTATCCTGAACGGTCGGGCCATTGCTACTCACAAACGCCCCGCCGAACTCAACGCCCGGCTTGGTCAACTCGCTCTGACGACTCTGCTCTTTGTTATCCTGTTCGGAATCGGGCAGGTGGTGTAAAAAGTTGTCAGGAAATGGTCAGGTAAAAAATTGAAATCTTACCTGACCATTTCCTGACCCTCTTATTGCCGCACTACCTTCCGCGTCAGCGTGTGCTCTCCGACCTGAATAGTCAGCAGATACGTTCCGGTCGTGTTGGGCATTGGTATCGATTCGGAAAGGGACATAACCTGACCAAACTGTTTTTGAAAGACGGAACGACCCTGTGCGTCGCGGAGATTCAGACTGACTTGCTTTTTTTGCGGAGTAGTTAAGTCAACATACACCAGTTCGTGCGCTGGATTGGGGTAAATTCTTAAACGTCCACCGGCAAATGTTTCTTCCGCAGTGGGCAGGAGCACTGTAATCGAAGCCTGCCCCGAACTACTGCCTTTTCCACAACTATTCTCGATACTCGCTACCGAATAAACAACGGATTTTGTGGGCTGAAGGGTGAGAACGGTTGGGTTTACGCTCCCCGAAAAAGTGGTGCCGTCGGACAAATTGCCCTGCCAGGGACCATCGCCGGTGAAACTCAAAGAGAGTGAAACGGGCTGACCCTGCAACACCGTTGTTGAGCCGGTCAGTGTAGCCGTTGGTAACGATTTAACTGTAAAGACCTCGCTGGAAACAAGCTGTGCGTACGAAATCCCACGCGACTTCGCCCGCAGGCGATAACCCGTTCCGGGCGGTAAATTGGCCGGAATGGTAGCTTTCAAATCCGTCAGAGAACCTGAACCAACAACCTGTTCAGACGTGAAATTCCCCGATGCATCGGACAGCAACACATCATACTGCCAGCCAGTGGCTTTGGTAGTATTTTCGGGCGTAGCCGTTATGGCAACGGTGCTGCCTACGCAAACCGCCGTTGCTGCGGTTAATTTAGTCGTTAATTTTGGCTGTTGGCCTACTGTTAGCGTAAATACGTCTGTCAAACATTGACGGGAATCGGTGACTGCCACCGGAATCGTGCCCGACTGATTAGCCGCGTAGCGAATACTGCGGCTCGTCTGCGCATCCGGCCAGCGATAATCGCCCACCCACGAAGCCCCGAGTTGGAGCGTATCGGCGTATTCGGCTGTTAATGAGGCAGTTTTATTGACATTTTTCATGATGGTGAACCGATCCTGAACAGAACCATCGGCCATGATAACCTGAGCATCCAGGCGGTTGTCGTTTACATCCAGCAGCATCGAACTACCTGTTGTGGTATTGGCAAAAATGGTTGCCGGATGCGGGAAATCGACCGACTGCCCGCCCAATGCACCCCCTGCCCCGTTGACAATATAAACCGTCCCCTGGCCTTTCGTCAGAATCGGGCAGGAGTTGGCTGAGCCATCGTAGCGACCGGTCGTGCTTTCGGCTACATGAATGTTTTTGTCATACGAAGTTGCTAATCCCCGCAGATTTTTCAGTCGATAATACCGTTCGTAGCCGTGGCTGTGTCCGTTCATGACCAGATCGACGCCGTACCGTTCCAGAATGGGCGTGAGGTTTTCGCGGAGCAGTTTCAACTGAACTTCCGTATCTGAATTATGACCTCCTTTGCTATACGGCGGATGATGAAAAATGACCATTGTCCAGGGAAGGCGGTTTGCCGCAAGGTCGCGTTTTAGCCATTGAACCTGTGTGCCGGTTGTGTCGAAGAGCCGATGTGGCCCGCCATCCTGCCCCTGCGAATCGAGCGAGATTAAATGGACATTCCCGTAATTGGCTGAAAAATAAGACTTTGACCCCGACGCTACGCCCCCCGATTCGCCCTGTTGCGGGAAAGAAAACAGGGAATAGTAAGGGATGTTGAGATTCGTATTGCTTTCGGCGTAGTCGTGGTTGCCGGGCGTAATGAAAATAGGCGTATTGCGAAACGTAGGACCGTAAACGTCAAATACGTACCGCTGAAACTCATCGGCTGTGCCGCAGCAATATGCGTTGTCCCCTAACCAAAGCCATAAATCGGCGGGGTGGCTGGCAGTGGCATTTCGGTAGGACTGATACACGGCTTTCTGGTTGTCATTACCAAACCCAAAATCGCCAAGCACCCAAAACCGGAATGGACGCGTATCGCCCGTTGGCGGGGCCGTTTTTACGTAATAATCCGCGCCCGATGTTAGTTGAGTGTCGTCATGCCCAATGGCGTAGGCATAGCGTGTGGCTGGTTGCAGGCCCGTGATTGTCAGGCTGTGCTCAAGGCCGGGAGCCGGTTCGCGCTGGTTGCTGGTAAATTGGTTTGCCTGAAGTCCAAACCAGACCCGGCCCGTAGTGGGCTGGTCGGTGCGCCACCGAATCAGGACGGATGTAGGCGTCAGAACTTGCAGATAAGGCCCACGCACTAACTTCGGCGACTGGGCACTGGCTGATTGTACCAGCAAAAAGAGGAACGTAATGAATGCGAAGAAACGGTGGTTCATCCGGTGAAAATTGAGTTCACCGTAAAAATAAGTTTGTTGGTCAAGACATCCTATCTGTGAGCCTAATTTGCTAAGAACCAGCCGATTGTTTACTTGTTATTTACTAACGCCTGATGCATCCTGAGCAGATTCCGAACCGGCCAGTCGCTTTGATTATACAATTCTAACTGGGCCGTTTTAAGTAACAGTTGACGTTCTGTGCGTCGTCGCTCATCGGGTGGCAGATTCCTCAGGTCGACTGGTAACTCGTGCAAAACCTTGTTTAACTGAGTACAGGCTGTAACCGGTATCGTAAAGTGAGTAGCCAATCGCTCAACATCGGATAATTTCCAGAGGTCTGGTTTGGCGCGTCGATTCCGAATCGCATTTCCACTCAGCCCAACAGCGATACCCAATTGCTCATCATTAAGCGGACACTCACGGAGCCGCCACATAATGGCTTGGTAATTATTGACAAATGAGTGTAAGGTTGTGCGTAGATAATCAATCAAAGTCGTAAGGATTTAGTAAAGATGAACACGTAGTGCATTGATGGTCAGCACCATAATTTTCGCAAATGCGTGGCATGGTGTTTATGTACAAAATTCATGCCGTTGTATCGTTGTGCCATTTGATCGCAACGAATTCCTTTTCGATAACCGCTTGCAACCTACCGAAGCAAAAAAAGCACACCCAGTGGATGTGCTTTTTTGATAAATCAAGTTCCAGACAAATCAGGCCCGATCAACTTTAAGCCGAAGTTGAAACTCGTCCATCTCGATTTCCGTGGCCGATGGGCTGGCATCCCATGGTTCGGCACCCCGACCGTTTAAATCAGTAACAAGATCGAGCGAAACCGCCTGAACCTCCTGCTGAATGTATTCACGGTTGGCTTCGATGGCGGCAATTAACAGATCATCGTTACGTTCCAGCGCGATTGTAATCTTGTCCGTTACCGAAAAGTCGCGGTCTTTACGCAGGTTCTGAATGCGGTTGACAAAATCGCGGGCAATACCTTCCCGACGCAGTTCCTCCGTTACGTTAACATCAAGCGCAACCGTTAGGCCGCCTTCACTCGCAACGAGCCATCCGGGAATATCTTCCGTTACTATCTCAACATCAGTCAGTTGTAAATTGTATACGCCAAGTTGAAGCGTACCAGCCAGTTCCAGTTCTTTCAATTCCTCCGCGGTCATGGCCGTGATAGTAGCCGCAACTTCTTTCATCTGCTTGCCAAATTTTGGGCCGAGGGCTTTGAAATTTGGCTTTACTTTTTTGGTCAGAATGCCACTGGCGTCATCTACAAACTCAACCGATTTGACGTTTACCTCCGACATGATAATCGGGGCAATATGCTCGATTTGCCGACGCGTATCGGCATTTAATACCGGAATCAGCACCCGGCTCAGCGGCTGTCGAACTTTCAGTTTGTGGCCTTTTCGCAACGAGTGAACCAATGACGAAACCTGTTGCGCCAGTTCCATTGACCGCTCCAGTTCCAGATCAATCCATTCCTCTTCAATCGGATGCCAGTCCGTCAAATGCACGGAATTGTGTTTGAAAGGCGAATTTCTGGCGATGGATTCTTCCCGAACGCCATCCGTCAGGCTGTGGTAAAGCCAGTCGGCAAAGAACGGCGCGATGGGCGACATCAGTTGCGAGATGGCTACCAGACAATGCTGCAGCGTTTCGTAAGCCGCTCGTTTGTCGGCCGTTAACTCGCCGTCGGACGCGACCGAAAGGTCGGCCCCGCCCATCCAGAACCGTCGGCGCGACAACCGAACGTACCAGTTCGATAATTGATCGCTCACGAAATCCTGAATCAGCCGTCCGGCTTTTGTTGGGTTATAGGTTTCGAATTGCTCCGTTACGTCGCGGACCAGCGTGTTTATTTTCGACAGAATCCAGCGGTCTAATTCGGGCAGTTGCTCGCGCGGAATCCGGTCAAACTGATTAATCTGATAATTATCCAGATTGGCGTACAGCGCAAAGAAACTATATGTATTAAACAGCGTTCCGAAGAACCGCCGTTGCACTTCGCCAATGCCCTCCGCATTGAATTTGAGATTGTCCCACGGCTCGGCGTTCGTAATCATATACCAGCGCGTAGCATCGGGGCCATATTTCGCCAACGTAGCGATTGGGTCAACGGCGTTGCCTTTGCTCTTCGCCATTTTCTCGCCGTTCTTATCGAGCACCAACCCCGTCGAAACCACGTTTTTGAACGCCACCGAATCGAACAGCATAACCGAAATGGCGTGGAGCGTAAAGAACCAGCCGCGCGTTTGATCAACACCTTCCGAGATGAAATCTGCCGGAAATGCTTTTTTGAAAACGTGCTGATTCTCAAACGGGTAATGCCATTGAGCATACGGCATCGCGCCCGAATCGAACCACACGTCGATCAGGTCAGACTCACGTTGCATGACATTACCGCTTTCTGAAATGAAGTAGATTTCGTCCGAATAAGGCCGGTGCAAATCGTACTCGTCGTTCGCATGGGCTTCCAGGAACGTATTATTCTTGTCGATAAAGGGCTGGTATTCGAGTTTGGCTTCCCGAACCCATTCGTTCATTTGCTCATTCGCTAACTCGCAATTTTTCACCAATTCGCCCACCGAACCAACGCAAATCTCCTCGCCCGTTTCGCTGCGCCAAATTGGCAACGGTGTTCCCCAAAAACGGCTGCGCGACAGATTCCAGTCGACGAGGTTTTCGAGCCAGTTGCCAAATCGGCCTGTACCGGTGCTTTCGGGTTGCCAGTTGATGGTTTTGTTCAGTTCAACGAGCCGGTCTTTTTTTGCCGTCGTTTTGATAAACCAGCTATCGAGCGGGTAATATAAAATTGGCTTATCCGTCCGCCAGCAGTGCGGGTACGGGTGTTCGTACTTCTCGACCCGAAACGCTTTGTTTTCTTCTTTCAGCTTGATGGCAATCAGCACATCGGTTGGCTTGAAATCCGGGTCAGCGCGTTCTTCGTCGGAGTAATATTCTTCCTTAACGTATCGTCCGGCATAGTCCGTGATTTCTTTCACAAACTGACCGTGTTTATCCACAATTGGCACCTCTTTCCCCGTCTCATCCGTCACCATGATTGGCGGAATACCGGCCATTTGAGCTACCCGAAAGTCATCGGCTCCGAACGTCGGCGAGGTATGCACCACACCCGTACCATCTTCGGTCGTAACGAAATCGCCCAAAATTACCCGGAAAGCGGGCGTGCTGGGCGTGACGTAGGGCATGAGTTGCTCGTACTCAACGCCTTCCAGATCGGCTCCTTTGCAGTTAGTCAGTATCGTCCACGGAATGACTTTGTCGCCGGGGGTATAGGCCGAAAAATCACCGTCTTTCCCTTTTTCGTCAAACCATCGACTCACCAATGCTTTCGCCAGCACAACGTTAATGGGCTGGAACGTGTAGGCGTTGAACGTCTTAACAAGCACATAATCAATGCTTGCACCGACGGTCAGAGCAGAGTTGGCGGGTAGTGTCCAGGGCGTGGTTGTCCAGGCCAGGATGAACACCTCGCCGGCGTTGGCCGCATCGAACAGGTACGTCGATTTTTCCGTAGGCTTCACCTTAAACTGCGCCACAACGGTTGTGTCGCGCACATCCTTATACGTACCGGGCATGTTCAGTTCGTGCGAACTCAGGCCCGTTCCGGCTTTCGGCGAATACGGCTGGATAGTATAGCCTTTATACAGTAAGTTCTTGTCGTACAGTTGCTTGAGCAGATGCCAAACCGACTCGATGTACTCGTTTTTATACGTAATGTACGGACTGTCGAGGTCAACCCAGTAGCCCATTTTCCGGGTCAGGTCGTTCCATTGATCGGTGAACCGCATAACCGTTTCGCGGCATTTGCGATTGTACTCTTCCACGCTGATACCCCCTTCCGATTCGGGTTTGCCGATGTCGTCTTTGGTAATGCCGAGTTCTTTTTCGACCTGCAACTCGATGGGCAGGCCGTGGGTATCCCAGCCGCCCTTCCGCTCGACCTGAAAGCCGCGCAGGGTCTTATACCGGCAAAAAATATCTTTGATCGTCCGGGCCATTACGTGGTGAATACCCGGCGTTCCGTTGGCCGACGGCGGACCTTCATAGAACGTAAACGACGGATTCCCCTCTCGGATGGAAACCGACTGCTCAAATACCTGATTCTGATTCCAGTAAGTCAATACCTCAGCCGCGATCTGCGCGTAATCGAGGGACTCATATTGTTGATACTTCACGTCTGACAGGAGCGAACGCCCGATTCAGCCCGGCTGCTGTGCCTGACCGCCCGTGCGGTTAAAAAATAATTGGCAAAGATAGGGAAATGACCGGAGAGCAAGCCTGTGAGTTAGACCAGCTTTGCTGGCTCTCCGTCGCTTTATCAACAAAAGAGACCGCCTATACGGTTCGCCTTGCCCGACCCGTCCAGAAATCAGTACTTTGGTAATTCGTCAATCATTCACGTAAATCCAAAGCCATGAGAAAGTTTACCTTAGTATTCAGTACGCTCTGCCTGTGCTCGTTATCGGCAATGGCACAGCTTACGTTTCCGCCCGATGGCGGCAACAAAAAAGCGTCCGTTTCGGAGCGTATCGGCATCACAGACGTCACAGTCAACTATGGCCGACCGGCGGTGAAAGGGCGCGAGGGTAAAATCTGGGGCCAGTTAGTGCATTTTGGCTATAAAGATCTGGGGTTCGGCACCAGCAAGGAAGCACCCTGGCGGGCCGGTGCCAATGAGAATACAACTATCTCGTTCAGCACCGACGTAACGGTGGAAGGCAAGCCATTGGCGGCTGGCACATACGGCCTGATGATGGGTGTGCAGGAAAATGAAGTGACCGTTATTTTCTCGAAAAATACCACTTCATGGGGTAGTTATTTTTACGATTCCAAAGAAGATGCCCTGCGCGTGACGGTAAAACCGCTGAAAGACCAGCCGACGGTGGAGCGGCTTAAATTCGAGTTTATGAACGAAACGGATAGCTCGGCGGTGGTTGCTCTGGCGTGGGAGAAATGGGCTATTCCGTTTACCGTCGGGGTCAATGTAGTGCAAACCCAACTGGCTTCGCTGCGAAATGAGCTGCGTAGCGAAAAGGGGTTCCGGGCAGAGGCTTACCAACAGGCGGCTGCCTACACCGCCGATCGTAACACCAACCTCAATGAAGGTCTGCGCTGGGCCGATTATGCCATTAGCGGTCAGTTTGTTGGCGAGAAAAACTTCAATACGTTGCGCACCAAAGCGCGTTTGCTGACGATGCTAAACCGAAACGCTGAGGCCGATGCGCTCATGAAAGAAGCGTTGCCTTTGGCTAATTTGCCCGATTCGTATCAATACGGTCGGCAACTTATCAGCCAGAAAAAAGCGAAAGAAGCACTGGAACTGTTCCAGGAACTGGCGAAAAAATACCCGAATGTCTTCATGTCGAACATGGGCCTGATGCGAGGTTATTCAGCCGTTGGCGATTACAAAAAAGCCGCCGATTGGGGTAAGAAAGCCCTCACACTGGCTCCCGATGCCAATAATAAAGCCAATGTCGAGCGGCTACTGGGGCAGTTGGCGCAGGGGAAAGATGTGAATTAATCGGTCCATAAATAGTCAAGGGTAGTCAGAGATTGTTTTGTACCACCTGACCACCCTTGACTATTTACTGACTACTCTTGACCATCTCTGACCCTTAAATTGCCAGAATAACGAACTCGACCCGCCGGTTTACCTTACGCTCGTCGTCGGTGCCTTTGGTCAGAATGGGGCGCGTGTCGCCGTAGCCCGTAGCCTGAACGCGGACCAAATCAATGCCTTTCTGCGCCAGATACCGTTGGCAGGCAATAACCCGGTCGCGGGAGAGTTGCAGATTTTTGTCATGATCGCCAATAATGTCAGTATGCCCTTCAAGCCGGATCGTCATGTTGGGGTTGTCCTGCATCATGGACGCCAGTTTGTCTAATTCGGCAAACGACGCCGATAACAAATCCGACTTCGACATCTCGAAATAAATATTTTTCAGCGTGATTTTATCGCCTACTGCCAGTGGCGTTAGCACGATATCGCGGGTGAGTTTTTGACCGCCCGCTATCTTGCTCAAATCCAGTACGCCATTGGCCGACTGGTAGCCCCGTGCCGAAGCGATGTAGGTATACACCTGCCCCTTTATCAAACTCAGTCGATACGCCCCTGTTGACGCAAAACTCTGTACTGAATCGAGCGTCGTTTTGTTGGCCGACAGGTGATAACTGATGGTCGCCGTTACCGGGCGTTTGTTTTTGGCATCGCTCACCACACCCGAAACAGCAACTATCGTTGGCACGGGAGCCGGGGCAGGTTTGGGTTTGGGAGCCTCCATTTCACCCCCCGATTCACCCGATTGCTGCGGCAACGTAGTGGGTTTTTTAGGCACATTCGGCACAGGCGTTGGCGCGGTTGGGGGCGTATAAACGATGGCATCCGCCGGATTATCGACGCGCAGGTTATAGATGTTCCAGCAGATGTATTGGTCACTGATGCACTCGAAGAGATCGAACTCCTCCAGCCCTTTGTCTAATCGCTGGAAATACAGGCTGAAACTAACTCTGTCGCCCGGAAACGTATTTCTGCCGATAAGCACCGTTTTTCCCGTATTTCGGTCGGTTTGTTCCCGTTTAATCGGAATTCCTTCAGCTTTCACAAAGGCAAATGTTCTTGCTCCATTGGCTGAAATTAAATAGCCTAATGGGTCAAACCCAATTGTGCCGGTAGATATAGGCCTCCTGTTTTGGTCATACCGGGGTTGGCTATTATCTGTGTAGGTCAGATTCAGAATAGTGTACTCCGGCGTCAAACGAATACTGTTCACCGTTACACCGGGGTCGGCAGCCCGACCGCTACCCGGCTGATTGCCGCCCTGGCTACCTGAATTAGGATAGGAGTTACCTGAGTTTGGATAGGTATCGTCGGGCGATTGCTGGCCACCCGATGGATACTGTTGCCCCCCGCCCGACGGACCGCCAAATGGAGATGACCCAAACATACAGGATGACGTCAGGCCAGCCAGAAGAATAAAAAGAAGGTAGCGTTGCCGCATGGTTACCATGAATAAAGTGTTGATCATTAGCAGTAAAGAACGGGATATCTGACGAATATATTCACCCATTGGTCACTCCGTCGCCATTCGGATTTCCCTACCAATAGACAGTTTTCGGGGGTAAAGGTTTATAATGTATTGTCGATAGTTACGACAACCAGCCCCACGATAGTAAAAATTGGTGAAACCGGACTTATGGACTGACGATCAGTATTTACAGAATTCCTAATCGCTCAACTCATGTCTCCAGTAAAAAAATCAGTTGTCTCCCGGCGGAAATTTCTTGACCTCACCGCAAAAGGAACCCTGGCTACTACGGCTATTATGAACGGTTTTCCGACCATCGTACCGGCTTCGGTATTTGGCAAAAATGCGCCCAGCAACCGAATCAACGTAGCGGCCATCGGCACCGGACGTATCTCGCGTGGGCATGACATACCCGGTGTGTGGCAATATGACAATGCCCTGATTATGGCCGTCTGCGATGTCGATACGAAACGTGCCGACGAAGCGAAACAGTTGGTCAATGGATATTACGCGAAGAAATCCGGTAAAGACTACGACGGCGTTCGGGTATACCATGACTACCGGGAATTACTTCTTAATAAAGATATCGACGCGGTGCTCGTCAGTACGCCCGACCACTGGCATGCGCCCATTGTGGTCGATGCCGTGCGGGCCAAAAAAGACGTGTACATGCAAAAACCGGCCTCGCTCACCATTGCCGAAGGGCGGATGATGGCCGATGCCGTAAAACAGTCGGGACGTATTGTGCAGGTCGGCAGTCAGCAACGGTCGTCGGAGCAGTTTCGGTATGCCGCCGAACTGGTACGTAACGGTCGAATCGGGCAGTTGAAAACCGTATCCGTCGGCCTTCCCGGCGACCCATCGGGCGATGAAGAAGCAAAGATGCCCATTCCGAAGAATTTAGATTACGATATGTGGCTGGGCACTACGCCGGAGGTTTATTACACTGAAAAACGGGTGCATCCGCAAGTGGGTTACGACCGGCCCGGTTGGCTCCGGTGCGAACAGTTCGGCGCGGGGATGATTACCGGTTGGGGTTCGCACCACATCGACTGCTCGCACTGGGCCATGAACACCGAACATACCGGCCCAATCGAAATTTGGGGCAAAGCCGATTTCCCGAAAAGTGGCTTGTGGGATGTACACGGCATCTTCCAAACCGAAGCACTGTATGAGAACGGCGTCCGTATGATTGTGAGCAACGAGATTCCCAATGGCATTAAGTTTGAGGGAACCGAAGGCTGGATTTTTGTGTCGCGGGGCGATGGCGCTGTTACAGCCAGCGACCCGGTTGCTAAACAAAATGCGGCCAAAAAGCTTGATGCCAGCGACCCGAAAATCATTACGTCTGTAATCGGTCCGAATGAAACGCATCTGACTGTCAGCAAGGAGCATCACGGCAACTGGTTGGAGAGTATTGTGAGCCGGAAAGAACCGATTGCTCCCGCTGAAGTGGGTCACCGCTCGTGTTCGGCCTGTTTACTGCACCATGCGGCCATGAAACTGAACCGGAAACTTTATTGGGACCCGAAAAAAGAACAGTTCAAAAACGACCCCGAAGCCAACAAACTGCTGTCGCGTCCGCAACGAGCGCCGTATGCGGTAAAAGCACTGGCATCGGCTAAATAGTTGGTTTACGGTTTTTGGTATCCGGTTTACGGTGGCGCGAAGCGGTTTGTGCTCGCCGGTCCGCCGGTGCGGTCAGCCCACCGTAAACCAAAAACTGTAAACTGTAAACGGTATATCATAATTGCCAATTCACTAATGAAATTTCCCTCCACCGTAGTTTGCCTGTTTATGGCCGCGCTGATTACCGCCTGCCAGTCGTCAGAAAAGAACGAGAAAGCCAATGGCGAAATTCGCCTGATTACGTTAGACCCCGGCCATTTTCATGCTGCTTTGGTCCAGAAAACAATGTACGAGGGCGTTGATTCCGTCGTGCATGTATATGCTCCCGACGGCCTGGATATCCAACTTCACCTCGACAAAATTAATGGCTACAATACCCGACCCGACGAGCCGACGCACTGGAAAGAGACCGTATATCGAGGTGCCGATTTTCTGGATAAAATGATTGCCGGTAAAACGGGGAACGTAGTGATTATGGCTGGGAACAATCGTCTGAAAACGGATTACATTCTGAAAACTGTTGGGGCTGGATTCAACGTACTGGCCGATAAACCCATGGTAATCATCGCGTCGGACTTTGATAAACTTAAAGAATCGTTTGCTACTGCCGAGAAGAATAAGGTGTTGCTCTACGACATTATGACCGAGCGATACGAGATCACGACCATGCTGCAACGGGCGTTTTCACAGCAACCGGAGGTGTTTGGTACGTTGGAAAAAGGTACGCCCGGCAACCCGGCTATAACGAAAGAAAGCGTTCACCATTTTTACAAAAACGTGTCGGGAAGTGTGCTCACCCGTCCGTCGTGGTTTATGGACGTAGCGCAGCAGGGCGAAGGCATCGTGGACGTAACAACGCATTTGGTCGATCTGGTGCAGTGGGCAAGTTTCCCGGAACAAGTGATTGATTATCAAAAAGATGTTCGCCTGACGTCGGCCCAGCGGTGGACGACGGACATGAGCCTGAGCCAGTTCAAAGCCATCACGAAACAAACCGCTTTTCCCAATTATCTGAAAAAAGACGTAGTAAAAGACAGCATTTTACGCGTGTACAGTAATGGCGAAATCAACTACCAACTCAAAGGCGTTCATGCCAAAGTAGCCGTTACGTGGGCCTACAAAGCACCCGAAGGCGCAGGCGATACGCACTACTCGATTATGCGCGG
>JANPJE010000313.1:0-9380 GCA_031425355.1 Spirosoma sp.
ACGGATTACCGTATTACGCCTGTAACACTGCCTGCACCGGATACTGCCATTGCCGGGAGTATTATGACCATTCGGTGTGATAGCCGGGGCCGATTATGGGTTGGTACGCAGGGAAGCGGGTTATTCCGGAGCGAAGCCGGCAGGACAGATTTTCAGTCGGTATTTTATCGCCCCGGGGTACAGGAAGGGGTGAATATGGCACGCAGCCTGTATGAAGACGCCCGGGGACGGTTTTGGCTGGGTACTGACGATGGTCTGATCGTTGCTGACGATAGCGACTTTCGACGGATTAGTCACCTACAGCACGACCGCGCCAGGATAGGTAGTATCAGCACCCACGCCACTGTCTGTGTCCGGGGTGACCGGCAGGGCAACATTTGGGTTGGCACTTGGGAGGGAGGACTGAACGTACTGTTTGCTCGCCCTAACCCATTTGATTTGTATACCTATCGGCCTGGCCAGCCAACCAGCCTGCTGGCCCCAACTGTGGCAACGGTAGCGGCCGATTCGCTGGGCAATGTCTGGGTTGGCAGCACGCAGGGTCTGTCTTATTTAAACCGGGCAACCAACACCTACCGACATTTTCGGCATCAGCCCGGTGATCCGCACACATTGCCGGGTAACGATGTAATCTACGTTTATCTGCTGTCGAAAAATGCGCTGCTGGTAACTATCTGGAACAAAGGGACCGTCGTGATTGACCCCCGAACCGGTCAGGTACGAAAACACCTTAAATTATTGGGGCCGGGTCAGGTTCATACCATTACCCCGGCCAAAGGTGGAAATGCCTGGATAGCAACTAAACAGGGAGAACGATGGCTGATTGACCGCCGAACCGGGAAACTGACTCCGGCGGGGAAACTGGTTGACGCATCGGTTTCGCTCACATCGCTGCTGGAAACGGCCGATGGCACCTTGTGGGGGGGCACATTTGGCAATGGCCTCACCGAATGGCCGCCAAAAAACGGGTCTGTCCGGCATCACGACGCAAACCGGCAGGCAGGTAGCCTGTACGATAACCATGTAACCTGCTTGTTCGAAGATCGTCGGCATCAACTTTGGGTTGGCACTATGAACGGGTTGCATCGCTACGACCCGCGCAACCATCATTTTACGTTGATTGCAACGGATAATGGATTGCCCAACGATGCCATCATGAGCATCGGGCAGGATGCTGACGGCAATCTATGGGTAGCCACCAACGATGGTCTGTGCCGGTTGAGTGAAGCGGGGCGTGTGGTACGCACGTATCGTCGGGATGATGGGCTGGTTGGCAATGATTTCACTGAGCGGGCCGTTAGTCAGAGTTCCGACGGAACGATGTTCTGGGGCGGTAAACATGGCCTGACGGTGTTTCGTCCCAATCAACTCAATGCTACTGAATTGCCTGTGCCCGTTTATCTGACCGAGTTGAAATTGTTTAACCGAACAGTCTTACCGGGTTCACCTGAGTCGCCCCTGACAATCGCCCTGGCCGATACAAAAGCCATTACGCTACGCCACAGTCAGTCGGTTATTACGCTCGATTTTGCCGCCGTGCTGTTCCGTGCGCACCGGAACGTTCGGTATGCTTACCGCTTAGATGGATTTGAGGAGGCCTGGAACTACGTAGGTTCACAGCACTCGGCCACGTACACCAACCAAAGTCCCGGTACGTATCAGTTTCAGGTAAAATCCTCGCATACCGACGATTTTCAGAACGCGCCCGAAACGACACTGCAAGTAACCATTCTGCCACCCTGGTATCGGACATTCTGGGCCTATGGACTGTATGCGCTGCTGGTAATCGGGCTGTTGCTGGGAATGCGTCGGCTGATTCAGATTCGGGAAAGCTATAAAACCGAACTCCGGGCCGAGCATCTGGAAACCGAAAAAGCCCGCGAACTCGACCGTCTGCGTTCGGGCTTTTTTACCAATATCTCGCACGAATTTCGCACGCCCCTGACGCTCATTCTAACCCCGCTGGAACAATTCCTGACTGACCGCGCGCCCGATAGCCGACGGCCACAGTTTCAGACGATGCACCAGAATGCCAACCGTCTGCTAAGGCTTATCAACCAGTTGCTCGACCTCTCGAAACTCGAATCTGATTCGCTTCAGCCTGATATCAGTCGCCAGGATGTGATCGAGTTTGTGCGCCGGGTTGTCGGGTCGTTTACCGCTCAGGCCACCCGGCAGAATATTACGTTATGCATTGAGACTGAACCGGCTACGTATACCGGCTGGTTCGATCCGGATATTGTCGAGAAAGTCCTGTATAATCTGATTGCCAACGCCCTGAAATTCACGCCTGACAGTGGTTCTATTACGGTCCGGTGCCAGATTTTACACGTCAGCGAGTCACCCGAACTGCTGCTCGAAGTAGACGACACAGGTGTGGGTATTTCGACAGAACATACCGCGCATATCTTCGAGCGGTTCTATCAGGTGAACGGGCAAAGTAGAGCCAAAAAAGCCGGAACGGGCATCGGTCTGGCCCTTACCCGCGAATTGGTCGAGCTGCACCGGGGCCAGATCCGGGTTGAGAGCCAGCCGGGAACAGGGTCGGTGTTCGTTGTTACGCTCCCCGTTCATGCAGCAGCATTTCCAAATTCGTGGCTCTCTACCTACCCCGTCAATTCGACAACGACGACTGAGGAACAGATGCCGCATTGTCAGGCGCCACCCGGCGATAACACACTGCCCTGCCTGACCGGGGGCGATGTACCCTTGGTGCTGGTCGTCGAAGATCACGATGATTTGCGACACTATCTGGCCGGTTGTCTGGGTCAGCATTACCGGGTGCAGACGGCCACCAACGGGCGTGAGGGGCTGGAACAGGCGCAGGCAGAAATTCCTGATCTGATTGTGAGCGATTGGCTGATGCCCGGCATGGACGGTGTGCAGTTGTGCCAGACGCTGAAAACCGACGAGCGAACCAGCCATATACCGCTAATCCTGCTTACCTCGCGGTCGAGCACGGAAAGTAAACTGGAAGGCCTCGGTGCAGGAGCGGACGATTATGTGACCAAACCCTTTAACCTCGACGTATTATTGAGCCGGACCAGAAACCTGATTCAAAGCCGACGCCTGCTACGGGTTAAATACAGCCGGATATTAACCCTCAAACCCGATGACCCGGATGTTGTTGAGTCGGCGGAGACCATGTTTCTGCACAAAATAATGATACTCATCGAAACCCACCTTGCCGACCCCGACCTGGATGTGTTGCGGCTTGAACGCGACCTTGGCCTGAGCAACACGCAGTTGTACCGCAAATTGAAAGCACTAACCGGTAAAGGCGGCAACGAACTTATCCGAAGCGTCCGGCTGCAACGGGCGGCTCAACTGTTGCAGGCGGGTGGACGGCAGGTAGCCGAAGTGGCCTACGCCGTGGGTTTCAACGATCCGAATTACTTTATCCGCGCCTTTCGCAAGGAGTTCGGCCAATCGCCGGGCGAGTGGGGAAAGAAGGGCGTTGGCGTGTGAGTTACTTCCAGCTAATTCCCGTCGCGTTTTCGACTGAAAAATGGCCCTCTTTAGCCGAGCGGATGGGTTTTCCGTGAATAGTTAGCCCTTCAAACCGCACATTCTCGACGCGGTGGCCGGCGTCATAACCGTACAGAATCGAGTACGGAAACTGCCCGTCTGTCACGGCAATATTGCGAAAAAGAATGTTGCGGATATGACCCCGGTTTTTAGCGTGAATAACTTCCTGACCGGGCAGCACGCGCAATACGCCATCCCACGCGCCCTGCATGTATTGCCGGGTACGTTCGGCGTTATCGGAGGGCCGGTCGGTGCTGTACTGCGACCAGAATACGGCCAGGTCAATCAATTTGTGGGGGGCATCTTCAACCCGGATGTTGTCGTAGGTAATGTTTTCTACGGTCGCTTCGTCGCCGTTATGGATGCTCAGGGCCGCCCCCCGGTCCACATGAATCAAATCGCAGTCGCGGAACGTGATGGTGTTGACCGTTTTGCAGCGGAGTTCAAACCCAATTTCGAGGGCGTTGCCCCACGGCATATTCCAGATTATGCAGCGTTCCACCAGAATATCCGTTACGTCGCGGCCTTTGCCGGGTTGGCTATAATACGTTTTTGGGTCGATACTGAAGCTTTTAATCACGATGTTGTCGTCATTGTTCCGCAAGAAACAATCGTGAATGCGAACGTGCGACGTACCGACGAGGTCGATACCGTCGGAGCCATTGCGCCAGCTTACCTGCTTGTGGTCGCGGATGGTTACCTTGTCGCAGTCGAGGAGGACGAGTGTCCAGCCGGGGCTGTTGAGAATAGTAATGCCTTCAATATCAATATTTTGGCACCGCCACAATCGCACCAGCCTACCGTTTTTCAGGTTACTGGCATCCAGAATACCCCGGCCACGGATGCTGATATTTTGGGCGTCAGTCGCTTCGATATTTCCGCGCACGATGGCTCCCCCGGCAATGTAGAGCGTCTCATTACTTTTCAGGGTCAACGTACCCACATCATAGATTTTCCCCGGCGCGAAATACCGCACGTTCGGGGCATCGGGCCTGGGTACGTTTTTCTCCGGCGGAGCGGCAAATACGTACAGGGCACGCCCGTGTTCGCCGTTACGCTCAATAGAAAACTGCCCCGGTTTGGTGAGTCGAAACGTGATTTTTGTTGGCGTAACGGATACCGGAATGGCCGCGTGCTTAGGCCGAATATCCACCCAGCGGAGTTCATGCGTTGAGGCAATTTCGACCGTAACGTTCCCTTCGAAACTAAAAATAGCCATCGCCGATACCGCATTGTCGTACACAAAAACGTCCTTCCCATTCACGGTCATGCTGAAGTCAGCCGCCCGCCGGGCTGAGTCAGGGGCTGGATAGGTAATAAGCTGCTGACCAGCAAGTTGACTGGAAAGCGATACAACTACCAAGAGCAGGAGAAGGCGTCGGTTCATAAGGGTTTTTTTAACTGATTTGTATGACGCCACACGCGCAGCGGACCATTGTTACTCGCCACTAAACACCATACCGATCCGTCGATCCGGCGCAGCGAAGCCAGCGATTTTACATCGCCGTCCATGTTCAGGCCCGCGTTCGGCACCGGACGAAAGGGCGCGGTTGGGTTGCCGGTTCCGGCCAGCAACAAACCGTTGCCCGCGTCGAGTTGTCCACCAATGGTTTCGGTCGCGTAGAAATTGCCCGCCAGCAGTACGTCCAGCTTCCCGTCGCCGGTAAAGTCGTTGACCAACAGTCCATTGATTGGCGATAATTGGGCTTCTACCGGCAGTGGATGTGCAGCAAAGGTGAAATTGCCCCGGTTTTCGAGGTAGCAGCTTGCCAGTTGCCGGATCTCCCGCACAAACGCATTGCTGCGTTCATCCTCTGTAAATAGCTCCTCAAACGGGTGGCTGGCGTAGTCGTGATAGGTCGGAAAGCGTTTTTTAATACTCGGAATCTGGTCCATCATCACGTCGCGCTGAGCAACGGGTACGTGCTGGTGATTCAGGTAGAATGTCAGGATGGGGTCGAGCCGCCCGTTCTTGTCAAAGTCGTCGGCATAGACCCGCACCGGCTCCGCTGCCGACGCCCGAAATTTGCTGTTTAGGCCAAGGTTGCCTGCTACATAATCGGTGTCGCCATCGCCGTCAAAATCGCCCGCCACCAGCGAACACCACCAACCCGTTTCATTGATTATTCCGCTGATTGTCTGCTGCTTGAATGTGCCGCCGGTGTTCCGAAATACCGTTGGCGCCATCCACTCGCCCACCAGCATCAGGTCGGGTTGGCGGTCGTTGTCGGTATCGGTCCAGAGCGCGGCCGTCACCATGCCAATCTGCCGCAAACCCGGTGCAAGCTGGTCGGTCATATCGGAGAAAAGCGGAGAAGAGGAGTGAGAAGAAGGGGAGCTTCTCTCCATTTTCCCTCGTTCTCCCTGTCTACTTTCATTTCTAAACAAATAACTGGTTGCCGGTTTAGGGTACTGGCCCGGCACTACGCGCCCCCCCCGAAAAATATCCAGATCACCGTCGCCATCGAAATCAGCGACGCAGACCGTTGCGCCACTGGAACGGGTTGGCGGCAACGCATTTGGTGCGGGCCGGAAGTTTCCACGACCGTCGTTAATGTACAGCCGATCCTGATACGTTGCCGACAAGCCTTCGTCGCGACTGCCGCCACTAACGACATATAAATCGGCATCACCATCGGTGTCAGCATCGAAAAATACCGCGCCCATATCCTCGTACCCATCACTGCCGGGCAGGATTTTAGGCACAAATCCGCCCGCGCCGGCGGACCGGTTCGGCTGCTGCACATACACGCTCGACAGATGCCCGAAATCAGTGCCGACGAAAAAATCATCAAGCTGGTCACCGTTTACATCGCCAACGGCCAGATACGGCCCATTTTGCGAGTATTGATGGGGCAACAAGGGCGTTCGGTTAAAGTCCACGACCGGATTCTCCTCGTGCCGAATCGACAGCCCACTTTCGGTCGGCGACAGTTCGCTGAAGATGGACGGCTCGGTTCGCGCCGTTGCCGACCAGTTGCCGGTAGGTTGATACGGTACGTTGAGCATCCGGTTAGCCGCACCCGAACCAACGAGTTGTTTTTTGCCGTTTGGGTAGCGAATCACCAACGAATCGAACCGACTGCTGGCTCCCAAACCAAAATGCAGCACGTTTTCAACCGTCGACACAAACCCCCGCACGGGTGCCAGTTCGAGCATCTGCATTTGCCCGCCCGCATACAACCAGACCTTCGTGCCAATGGTAACCGGCAATTTGTCGGTAGATAAGATGTTGATTCGGAGCCAGTTGGGATGGTTTTTGCGCTGGTTCAATTGATTCTCCAATACAAAACTTTCGCTGTCAATGTTGTTAGTCACCAAATCCAGATCGCCGTCATTATCTAAATCAGCGTAGGCCGCGCCGTCAGTAAAGCCCATTTGGTTTAGCCCCCAGGCTTCTGATACGTCCTCGAAGGTCAGCGCGGTTGCGCCCCGGTTGCGGTAGGCGTATTTCGGTATTTTCAACTCGGGTAAACTATATAATTCAGCTTTTGCCTGCCGCAACTGCGCTTCGGGCGTACCAAACGAAGCCTGCTCGCGGTTGAAGGCAATAAAGTCGAGATTCGTTACGTCGCGCCGGTAGCCGTTGGTGATATAGAGGTCTTTCCAGCCATCGTTGTCGAAGTCGGCCAGCAACGGTGCCCAACTCCAGTCTGTTTTTTCGATACCGGCAAGTTGCCCGATTTCGGAGAAAGAAACCGCTTCTGGTGTCGATCCGGCCCGGCCCGTCGAACCCCGGTTCAGTTGCAACGTATTGCGCATGAACTGTGGCTGATAACCCAACTGTTTCTCCATCTGAAAGCGGTTGAAGTTGGAGCCGGGGAGCATCATTTTTTGCCGGTAGTTATCGGCCGGCAGCATGTCCACCACGACGATATCGGGCAGCGCATCGTTGTTGATGTCGGCAATATCCACGCCCATGCCGTTGTGCGTCTGGTGTTTCAGTAGGGCAGCCGCCTGATTGGTAAAGCCAGGATTTTTCGTGCCGGATTGGTTCATCCATACTAAATCATTGGACAAAAAATCGTTGGCGCAATAGACATCCGGCCAGCCATTATCGTCCAGATCGCTCACGCAAACGCCCAACCCGTAGCCTTCGGCCAGAATACCGGTTTCGCGGGAAACGTCTGTGAAATGGGGAGACAATGGGGAGGAGGGGGAAGAAAGGGAGGAAAGTTTATCGGTTGTTTTCCTCTCTCCCCTTACTCCCTCATTCCGATACAACCGATCCGTACTCGGAGCTTCGCCGTTGAGTTGTTTGGGGCGGAGGTTATTACGGCTGGTGGTTTCGAGCGCATTGGTGAGCAGGTAGCAATCGAGGTCGCCGTCGCGGTCGTAATCGAAGAAAACGGCCTGGGTATTATACCCCGTGTCGTTCAGGCCGTATTCGGCAGCTCGTTCTGTAAACGTCGGTACCGCACCGGTCGCCTGCTGAGGGGCGGTGAGGCCGTCATTGATAAACAGTTTGTTAGCCCGTTGAGGGGTTTTCGGGGTTTTACCGGCTACGCATACGTAAATATCGGGCCAGCCATCCGCGTTCACATCGGCCACGCTCACGCCCGTACACCAAACATCAGTGCCGGTTTTTGATTGGCTTGTTACGTCCTGAAAACGCATTTTCCGGCCAGATTGCGTGTCATTCAGATACAGTCGGCTCGACACCTGATTTCCTGCAAAATACAGATCGGGTTTTCCATCCCGGTTGAAATCGCCCACACCAACGCCCGCGCCATTGTACATGTACTCGAAAGTCATGGCGTTGAGCGAATCGTTTTCGGTGAGCCGGTTGGCAAACGTAATGCCCGTCTGCGACGAAGGCAGCTTCACGAACAGTTTGTCTTCGTTCTTCTGGCTACTCAGCCAGCCCGTCAGCGCGAGTGTTGCCGCGCCCAACCCATACATCAGATACGTTTTCATGACTGGCGGGGATTAGCAGGATGCCCGAAACTGGAGTTGCAACGGCAGCGAACGCGGGGCCGCGCAGGGACCGGGCTGCCCGCTCAGAATCTGTGCCACCAGCCGCCCCACCTCCGCCGATGGGTGGGCAATGACCGACACGCCCCCGGCTAGTAACCGGGTGTATTCATTTTCTACAAAACTTACTACGCCCAACTCCTGACCCAGCCGCAGACCCGTACGCTGACTATAATCGACGAGCGCAATCAGGTGGCGGCTGTCGGCCACGAAATAGGCTTGTCCTGGGTGAATATCGTTTTCAGTAAGTTCGTCAATCAGTTCAAAATCAAAACTGTGTGCAGTGCAAAATCGTTGGAATGCCCGGATGGAGTCGGCATCGAAACAGTCGTGTTCGGGCAGGATCAAGTTCAGGCGGGTGTATTTGCGGAGGGTGGACAACTGGCTCAATAATGCTTCGTAAAGAGCCGTTTCACCCCCGTAACGAAGCTGGTGGCCATGTTGCAGGGCTTCGGGCCACTGGTTGCCAATCAGAATCAGTTGCTGGCCCGGCACATTCCGCAGGCTTTGCAGCGTGGCGGGGTCCTGCCCGATCAGGTGCGGCATCAGCACAAAGTAATGGTAGTCGCCGAGGTGTTTGCCCAGCAACTGACACAGCAACTGCCGCTGGTAGTTAAAGCTGCACACGTCCAGAATGGCCTCGCGATTCAGGTTGGCGGCAATGGCATCGTGGAGTTGCTTAACGCTGTCGGTCAACTGCCCCGTCACAATCAGCACACGCAGGGCGTGGCGTTTGGAATGACCGGCAATGAAAAATCCTTTGCGGTTGATGGACGTAATAAACCCCATCTGGTAGAGCGTTTCGTAGGCCCGCTTCACGGAGTCTTTGGAGAGATACCATTCGGCACAGGCTTCGTTGAGAGAGGGCAGCCGATCGC
>JANPJE010000314.1:0-30875 GCA_031425355.1 Spirosoma sp.
CCCGCTCAATCGACGTGGGCTTGCTTAACAAGTTGAAATGGTAAAATTTAGTTGTAAGCCCGTAAGTCGTAAGCCATAAATGGCTGCGCAGGTTTCTACTTACCACTAAAAACTACGACTATTTTTATGAGAATAGAATTAATCTGTGCCTTAATTCCGCTTTTCCCGCTAATCGGCTTCCTGATCAATGGTATCGGCTTTCGCCGTATTCCGAAAGGTTTGGCCGGAGGAATCGCGACCGTAGCCGTACTGGCATCCTTTCTGACGTCCATCTATTTGTTTAGCTATTTTCTGGGAGATAGTCAGCTATCCGGAAATACAGGTCCGATTATCGCCACTTTATTCGACTGGATCAGTGTCGGTGATTTGCACATCAATTTCTCGTTCCAGATTGATCAGTTATCCCTGCTGATGTTACTCGTGGTGACAGGCGTCGGCTCGCTGATTCATTTGTACAGCATTGGCTACATGAGCCACGACGAAGGGTTTGGCAAGTTCATGTCATTCCTGAACCTCTTCATCTTTTTTATGCTGTTGCTGGTGATGGGGTCTAACTACGTCATCATGTTCATCGGCTGGGAAGGTGTCGGACTTTGTTCATACCTGCTTATTGGCTTCTGGAACAAGAACACAAGTTATAACAATGCCGCCCGCAAAGCCTTCGTTATGAATCGAATCGGCGATTTGGGCTTCCTGCTGGGTATTTTCATGCTCATTAATACGTTCGGCACGGTCGAATACATAGATATTTTCAAACAGGCTACGAGCCTGGCCATTGGCGACAAAACGATTCTGGCCATTACGTTACTGCTGTTCGTTGGCGCAATGGGAAAATCGGCACAAATTCCGCTCTTTACCTGGCTTCCCGACGCGATGGCCGGTCCCACGCCCGTTTCGGCCCTGATTCACGCGGCCACGATGGTGACGGCGGGCATTTACATGGTTGTCCGCTCGAACGTACTGTACACACTGGCTCCGCTCACGCTCGACATCATTGGTGGTATTGCCATTGCAACGGCTTTACTGGCCGCTTCTATTGGTCTGCTCCAGAACGATATCAAAAAAGTACTGGCGTATTCGACCGTTTCGCAGTTGGGTTATATGTTCCTCGGCCTGAGCGCAACGGCATACACAGCGGGTATGTTCCACGTAATTACCCACGCGTTTTTCAAAGCATTACTCTTTCTCGGTGCCGGCAGCGTTATCCATGCCATGTCCGATGAGCAGGATATTCGGAAGATGGGTGGGCTGCGGAAAGCATTGCCCATTACCTTCGTTACGTTCCTGATTGGCACCATTGCTATTTCGGGCTTGCCACCTTTTTCCGGATTCTTCTCGAAGGATGAAATTTTAGCCCATGTGTTCGTGCATAATAAAGTGCTATGGGCATTGGGCGTTCTTGGTTCCGGTCTTACGTCCTTCTACATGTTTCGGCTGCTGTTTCTAACGTTCTTCGGCGAGTTTCGGGGCACGAAAGACCAACGGCATCATTTGCACGAGTCGCCTGTTAGCATGACTGCGCCATTAGTCGTGCTGGCTATTCTGTCGGCCATTGGCGGATTGTTAAATTTACCCGGTGGTGGCTGGCTGCACCATTTTTTAGAGCCAATATTTGCCGGATCGCAGCAGGTCAACCCGACGGCTCTAACCTTGGCAATTGATCACACAACCGAATACACGCTGATGGCCGTTTCGGCCGGAGTTGCCCTGCTGGCACTCGTCCTCGCTTACGTGACCTACATCAGCCGTCAGGCTGTTCCCGCCCCCGAATCGACTGAGCGGTCGTTACCGGAGCAGGTCGTGTACAACAAATACTACGTCGACGAACTATACGAAACCATCATTATCCGACCAATTCGCGGTTTGGGTGATGCGTTCTACAGTTTTGGTGAGGGTTTGGTTGATGGTGTTGTGAATGGCGTGGCCTGGCTTGTTCAACGAAGTTCGGCCCAGTTGCGACGATTACAAAGCGGTTCCATCGGATTCTACGTCCTGGCAATGGTGGTCAGTATTGTCCTCATTTTCGCCCTGCGATTCTTTATCCGGCTATAATACTGGTTGCGGTTGCTGGTTATCGGCTGAGCCGTCAGTTAGCCGAGGCCCCAAAACAGAAAACTTATTTAAGATGCTTACTCTATTCCTTATTCTTTACCCGGCTTTAGCGGCTACCCTGATTTTTCTCTTTCGGGGTGAACGTATCAAACAGGCTGCTTTAGTGGCTGCTTTAGTCGAATTAGCCTTTGCCGGATGCGCCTTTGTCGGTTTCAAAGCCGATGCAACGTCGCAATTTGGTTTCGATTATCCCTGGATTAGCTCATTGGGCATCCGGCTTAGCGCGGGTATCGACGGAATCAGCGTATTGCTGGTGCTGTTAACGGGCCTACTGGTTCCCTTCATCATACTCTCTACGTTTAACCGCAGCTACAAACAACCGTCCACATTTTATGCGTTAATCCTGTTTATGCAGGCCGCGCTGATGGGTGTTTTCACCGCCCGCGATGGTTTTCTGTTCTATTTCTTTTTTGAGGCTGCCTTGATTCCAATTTATTTTCTGGCGGCTATGTGGGGTGGTGAGAATCGGGTGGCTGTTACGTTCAAATTCTTTGTTTATACCATTTTCGGCAGCCTGTTCATGCTGGTTGCTCTGGTGTACCTCTATTACCAGACGCCTGCAACGGGTATCTCTGCCCACTCATCAGCCATTGCCGATTTTTATAACCTGAACTTAACTCCCGGAGCGCAAAACTGGATTTTCTGGGCGTTTTTTATCGCTTTCGCCATTAAAATGCCGGTGTTTCCGTTCCACACCTGGCAACCTGATACGTATGTTGAATCGCCCACACCAGCTACCATGCTGTTGGCTGGTATTATGCTTAAGATGGGCGTTTATGGCCTGATCCGATTCATTCTTCCAATCGTACCACTCGGCGTTGAAACCTGGGGGAAGACGGCGATTATTCTGTCGGTTATCGGCATTATTTACGGGTCGATTATCGCTATTCGCCAGCGCGATATGAAGCGGCTCATTGCCTACTCCTCTTTCTCGCACGTCGGGCTAATGGCAGCCGGTGTGTTCTCTCAGACCGAAACCGGTTTGCAGGGCGCACTCATTCAAATGCTTGCACACGGGATTAACGTAGTGGGCATGTTTTTCGTCGCAGATATAATCTTCTCGCGCACCAACACCCGCCAACTCGACCAACTCGGTGGTATCACGAAATCGACGCCAAAACTGACCGTCTATTTCATGATTATGCTACTGGGTAGTGTGGCTTTGCCGCTCACCAATGGCTTTATCGGCGAATTTTTGTTGCTGCATGGTGTCTTTACCTATAATCACTATCTGGGTTTGGCCGCTGGATTCACGATAATTTTCGGGGCCGTTTACATGCTCCGGATGTTCCAGAAAAGCATGTTTGGCCCAACTACAGCGCGTACCGAATCATTTGCCGATCTGACCACTTCCGAGAGCTGGGTATTTATCCCGCTGGTCTTTATGGTATTCTGGATCGGTATTTACCCACATTCGTTCCTCAAAATAACCGAACCCGCTGTTGCCAGTATGATGAAATACATTGGTACAACGGCAGTTTCACTGAAATAAGTTACCTCGTTTGTCGTCTGTCGTTTTTTTTGGGATAGTCCCCAAACGACAGACGACAAACCACAAACTAAACACTATGCTTCCCATCGTTCTGTTATCGGTTTTCGGTATTGCTTTATTGTTTCTTGGCTTCCTCAAGTCGAAAGCGATTCTGTTGCCAGCCACGCTGTTTTTCCTTCTCCTCACGGTGGCGGTTAATTTCTTCGACTGGAATAAAACCTTCCTGTACTTCAACGATATGCTGCGGACCGACAACCTTTCGATGGTGTTTACTGCCATTGTGCTGGGGTCCGCCTTTTTAGTAGTGGCATTGTCGGGTAGTTTTGCTGAGAACGAAGAAGCTCAATCGGCTGAGTATTACAGTATTATATTGTTTTCGCTGGTCGGGGCCATTATGATGATCGGCTTCGAGAATCTGATTATGCTTTTTGTCGGTGTTGAGATTTTGTCGGTTGCCATGTACGTACTGACCGGCAGCGATAAGCGTAATCTGCGATCCAACGAGGCCGCGCTGAAGTATTTTCTGATGGGTGCCTTCGCAACGGGCATTATGCTGTTCGGGATGGCTCTTCTGTATGGTGCTACCGGCTCGTTCACCTTAGCAGGCATTGGCGCTTATGCCGCCAACCCACAAGCAGGGCTTTCGTTACTGCTTTACGTCGGTCTGCTGATGGTATTAATTGGTTTGCTGTTCAAAGTATCAGCGGCTCCATTCCACTTCTGGACACCCGACGTCTATGATGGTGCTCCTACAATTTTTACGGCTTATATGTCTACGGTCGTGAAAACGGCGGGATTTGCGGCTTTATTCCGGTTGCTGTACGTTTCGTTCAATGGTGTATACGGGTTCTGGTGGGTAATTCTGGCCGTCATTACGGCGATAACGCTTGTGGTTGGCAATATTACGGCTGTATATCAGAACAGTTTCAAGCGGATGATGGCGTATTCCAGCATCTCGCACGCCGGTTATCTGCTCATTGGGCTGGCCGCATTGGGTGCGCAAACCAAGCAAGCCATCGTGTTTTATTCACTGGCCTATTCGGTCGCTACGATTTCGGCGTTTGGCGTGTTAATATTAGTTGCCCGGCAACGTAGCACGCAAACTCTCTCCAGCGAGGGCGTAACAACCGAAAGCTTTGACGCCTTCAATGGATTGGCCCGGCAGAATCCGCTTCTGGGATTTGCTATGACCGTATCAATGCTGTCGCTGGCCGGTATTCCACTAACGGCCGGTTTTTGGGGTAAATTTTATATGTTTTCAACAGCCGCAGAGAAGGGTCAAATCTGGTTACTCGTCGTTGCGGTATTAATGTCGGCAGTTGGTATCTATTATTATTTCCGGGTGATCATTGCCATGTATTTCCGGGATGGTGCTACAGAGGCCATTCGTGTAGCACCCGTTTATCAATACGTATTGTTAGCCGCTACCATTCTGACATTGGGTTTGGGGATTGCACCTGGCTTATTACAGGGTCTTTTTTAGTGTTTATACCATTTCTGTTCGTACCGTAGCCTAAGTAATAAGTTTTAATAACATAAACATTTGCTGGCGAGTTAGTAGTTTTGGAATGCTAATTAGCCGCCTAATAAATAAATTAGACATTTTTTGTCAAGTAAAAAAGTGAACGTGAGCAGTGTAGAAAGGCCGACATACAAAAAATACAAAAGTTTCTTCTCGTTTTTTTTGACGGCTCTTCTCGGTGCCTCCGTTAATTTCTTTAGCCAGATTTTATATCGAAAATCCTTCGACTACTCTACCAGCGTCTTTCTGGGCTATTTAACTGCTACGGTCGTTAGTTTTGTGCCAACAAAACTTTTTGCCTTCTCGGCCAAGAAAACCGGAAATACAGCCCGCGAGATGATCAAGTTTGTCATCATTGCGTTAGTGGCCTGGGGGGTTCAGGTGGGTGTGGCTGTAGCGACTCTTGAATGGATCGCTAATCCTTATTTCCCTAACGTAACGATGTTCTGGCGCGAAAAAGGCTCACACGTGGTTGGTATGGGCTTTAGCTTTTTGGCTAATTACTTCGGTCATAAACTACTTACATTCCGCAGTACGGGCATGTATGACAAAATCCGGTCCCGGTCCTCCCGGCAGGAAGAACGGGTAGAATGATCGCTGACAGGAATATGTTTACTTAACGTTAAATAGGACTTTACAGGCTTAATACTCTGTTTAACCTAAACCAGCGGGGTGTGGTATAGGACTAATTATAAAGACTTATATTTGCGTCTGAAAACCTAAAATAATCACTGAAGAGAAATGAAAAAAATATTCGCTCTATTGTTCGTTGGCAGCATGCTGACATTCGCGGCTTGCCAGAGCAAACCAAAAACTGAAGAGACTACAATAGACTCAACGTCTACGATGTCAACTGACACGGCAACGATGTCAACTGATTCAACTGCGACTATGTCGGCTGATAGCGCGAAGTAGTACTTTTTCCTGTCGAACCTTTAAGAAAAAGCCTTATTTTTATAAGGCTTTTTCTTGTTTCTAACTTTGACTGATCCATTCTTAACCTATTTTCCACCTGTTGCGGCAAATTACTGTCGCCAGCTTTGGCAAGACTATAGTTTTCATTTCCGGGTTGTCAAACCGCGCCGGACGCGCCTGGGAGACTTTCGGGTGTTGGCTAACTACCAGACGCAGATTACGGTGAACGCGAATTTGAACTCGTATGCTTTTTTGATTACGTACGTTCACGAAGTTGCCCACGCCGACGTAAACCGGCACTATAAAAGACGGGTACAGCCACATGGAAAGGCTTGGCAAACGGCTTTTCAACGACTTATGCAGCCTCTCCTGACCGCCACCGTTTTTCCGGATACGATTCTGCGTCCACTCCAACAGTACATGGTTAAACCAGCGGCTACTACGTATGCTAATCCGCCCCTGATGCTGGCGTTACGTCAGATTGATGCGGATACAACGAATGCAACTGCTCAGGGCCAGCGATTATTGCGCGATGTGCCGGAAGGAGAACAGTTTCAATTTGCCAAAAAGACATACGTCAGAGGTACGCTTCGCCGGACCCGCGTCGTTTGTAGAGAAGTGCAGTCGGGCAAATCATACGCAATTCTTGCTCATGCGTGGGTAGAAATTAATGAAGAGTGAAGAATGTAAAATCAAGCATAACCAATGGCCGATTCAACCACATCAGCTTGGATTGGCTGTGGGGTTTATTTTCTTTCTTTCACTGTTCGCTGTTCACCATACAACGCTGGCTCAATCGGTTCTCAAGACTGGGCTTTGGGTGAAAATCGGTGTTACTCAATCCGGAGTCTATCGACTGAACCAGTCACAATTAGCCCAGCTAAACCCGGCCTTTGCCACGGCTGACCCGCGACGGTTACGGCTTTATGGCAATGGGGGAGCCGCCCTGCCTCAGCCCAACGCCAGTACGCGACCAGCCGACCTGACCGAAAACGCCATCCAGATATCAGGTGAAACGGATGGTCGATTTGATGCAGGCGATGCCATACTGTTTTTCGGTCAAGGCCCGACTGTTGTCCGCTACGATTCGACCGCCCGACGGTTCACGCATCAAATCAATCCCTATTCGGATACAACCTTTTACTTTTTAACGATTAGTAACGCCAACGGTTTGCGCATGACCGACCGGCCAGCGGGGAGTCTATCGGCCGTGCCAACCGTTACCACCTTCGACGATTACCAGTTTCATGAGCAGGATTTGCTGAAAGTCCAGGCGGTTCGCTCGGGCCGCGAATGGCTTGGCGAGTACATGAGTGCCGATACAACACAAACTTTTTCGTTCGACGTGCCCGGAATTGTGGCGGCTGCATCCCTCCGGCTAACGGCTTCGGTGGTAGCTGGAGCTACATCGTCAACGCAGTTTCGAGTACAGGTTAATGACCAGTTGGCGGGTACAATGGCTATGTCGGCCATTTCTGGTTATGAGTATGATTACCAGGGTGTTGCCCGAACCGATACGTTCCTGACTAAGTTGACAACCGTTAGCAGTCCAGTCCGACTGGGGCTGACGTTCCGGAAAAATGGCCAGTCTTCAGCCCAGGGCTATTTGAATTATATGGCACTGCAAACCCGTCGGGAACTGCGGCAGTATGACAAACCAATCTGGATTCGGCGGTTGGCAACGGGACAGTGCGCCATTCGGCAGGCAAGTGCTAATCTGCGTATTTGGGACGTAACAAATCCGCTTTCGCCTGTTAATCAGGCTTATACGCTCTCAGCCGGGCAGGAAGCGGGTTGGGTCAATACGCGCATTGGCGATTATTTTCTGTTCACCGATGCCCAATATCTGTCGCCTACCTCGCTGGTAACCGTTGCCAATCAGGACATTCGTGCTCAACCTGTACCCGATTTATTGCTCATTACACCAACGGCCTGGCGAGAACAGGCCGACCGTCTGGCTCAGTTTCGGCGCGACTATGATAAACTGTCGGTGCTGGTCGTTACAACGCAGCAGGTCTATAACGAGTTTGGCTCGGGTCAGCATGACCCGACCGCTATTCGGGACGTAGCACGGTATTTTTATCAGCAACAACCGAATAAATTCCGCTATCTGTTGCTGTTTGGCGATGCAACCTATAACTATCGAAACATTGGGGGAGGAGTAAGTCCAACGCAACTGGCGAATATGGTGCCCGTTTATGAAAGTCGTGAGTCGCTGCATCCGGTGCTGAGTTATTCGTCCGACGATTATTTCGGCTTTATGGATACCGGCGAGGGCGAGTGGCCCGAAAACCAAACCGGCGATCATAAAATGGATATTGGTGTGGGTCGACTGCCCGTAAAATCGGTGGAAGAAGCGCGTACGGTTGTCGATAAACTCATTCGTTATAGTGCTGACCCGGCGCTAACCGGAGATTGGCAGAGTCGCCTGATGCTCATTGCGGACGATGGGGATTATAATATTCATCAGCAGGACGCCGACCAAATGGTACGTAGTGTTGAAAAAACGGCCCCCGCTTATCGACCGCAACGGGTTTTTCTGGATGATTATCCGCAGGAAAATACCAGCAACGGCCAGAAGGCTCCCCGTGTCAATCAACTCATTAACCAGGCCATGGCCGACGGTCAACTGATTATAAATTACAGTGGACACGGCGGCATTTTGACCCTGGCTGATGAGCAGGTCGTGACTCTGCAAGATATTCTTTCCTGGAAAAACCGGCGGTTACCGCTATTTGTAACGGCTACCTGCCAATTCGGACGATACGATGATCCGAATATCAACTCAGGGGCTGAATTGACCTTATTGAGCCGGACGGGCGGGGCCATTGGTCTGCTCACAACAACGCGGCCCGTGTATGCCAACACGAATCTATTGCTGAATCAGGCTTTTTATGAAGCGGTTTTCAAACCAATCGACGGGCAGATGCCTCGATTGGGAGACGTAATGCGCAGTACGAAAAACAACAGTTTAAGCGGGCCTGTCAACCGTAACTTTGCTCTTCTTGGCGACCCGTCCATGCAATTAGCTTATCCGCAAGCGCAGGCAACACTCACGCGGGTTAATGGAAAAGCTATTGATGCTAAGCGGCCCGATACGTTGCGAGCCTTGCAAACCGTCGAATTGACGGGCGAAATCCGTCAGCAGGATAAACTACTGCCGAATTTTTCGGGTACGCTCCGGCTCACTTTATACGACAAAGCGACTACCCGAACAACGATTGGGGCTGAAGCCACCAGTCCCAAAATGACCTATCAGGCGTTTTTAGAGCCAATTTTTACAGGCCAGGTATCTGTTCAGCAGGGGCGGTTTACGGTACGGTTTACTATGCCAAAAGACATTAATTACAGTGTTGGAAAAGCGAAAGTATACCTGTATGCCGTTGAGAATGACAGCCTTCTCCATGCATCGGGCAGTTACGACAGCCTTCGTGTAGGCGGAAGCATTATGGTTGATAATGTTGATAATCAGCCACCAACAATAGCACTGTCGGTGATTGGTGGAGTAAAACAAGGTGACGTAACGCAGGTAGCCGGACCCGATGTGACCCTGCGTATAGCTTTATCCGACAATCGGGGAATCAACATCGCTCGCTCGGGTTTGGGTCATGAACTGACGGCTCAACTGAACTCCGACCCTGTGCTGATATTAAATGAAAATTACGTAGCCAATGATACCGAGGGGCGGCAGGGGGAAGCTCAGTACGTATTCAGCAACTTAACGCCGGGAACGTATACGATTCGGGTTAAAGCGTGGGATATAAACAATAATTCAGCGGAGGGCACGTTGACCATAATAGTTTCGGCACGGCCAGAGTTAGAAATAATTACGCTACGTGCCAGTCCGAATCCGATAAGCACACAAACAACATTTACGGCTCAATTGAACCGGTCGGGAGAGCCTTTAGACTGGACATTGAGCATAGTTGATCTCAACAACCAGTTGTTTCACCAGCAGACGAATCAGTGTACCAATTGTGATGCTTTACTCAACATTGGCACTTGGAATGGTAGAACAAACACCGGACAGCCGCTGCCTGATGGGGTTTATATCGTTGAGTGTCAAGTCCGTTCGGCAGTCGATGGTTCCGTTGCTACTAAAAGCTTTCGGGTGATACTGACAAAATGATTTCCTCGACTTAAACGCACCGCATTTTTTCTAATCCAACCTTTCATTGTAATTTTGACCGCACAGAACTGTCCCATCACTATCATCAGTTGCTGTCGTTGACCAACAATCTTTGTATGAACCGCAATTTATTTCGTGTTTTTCTTGGCGTATGTCTTCTTTTCCCATTCGTCGTCTCCGCACAATCTCAGCCCACCACCCTTACTGTGCTTAACGGCCAGCAATTGAATGTTCCAACTTCGTCGGTTCCTTTTCTGAACTTCACGCCCGACGCCCGTTCGGGTGCATTAGGTGAAGCAGGCGTTGCGCTCGGCGATCCTGATGCGAATGCTATCTTCTGGAATCCATCAAAATTAGTATTTGCCAAGCAGGACAAAGGTGCATCTATTTCCTACACGCCCTGGTTACGAAACCTGATCGGCGATATGTATTACACTTACCTGAGTGGTTATTCAAAAGTGGGTAAAAATTCGGTTGTTGGTGGTTCATTGATGTATTTCGACTTGGGAACCGTCGATTTTACGACCGCAACGGGTGTCGCTGCCGGTACGTTCAACTCCCGCGAGTATGCCATCACGGCTACCTTTGCCCAACGACTTTCTCAGAATTTCGCGCTCGCCGTTGACCTCAAATACCTGAGTTCCAACTTAGCCGCCGGTAGCAGCAACCCCGGTCTTAAGCCCGGTTCGACCGCAGCCGCCGACATCAGTGCCTATTACCAGAATGAATCGCGTGACAACGCAACCGGCAAAGGAATTGGCTGGGCGTTTGGCGGTATGATTTCTAACCTCGGTGGCCGGATAAATTACGGCGGAACCCAAAGTTATTTTATTCCGACCAACCTGCGTTTAGGAACCCGCTTCACCCTGTTTGCCGATCAGTACAACAAATTCAACTTTGTAGTGGACCTCAACAAACTGATGGTACCAACGCCTAACGTAGTAAATGGCGTGGATTTGAACGGCAATAAAAATTATTTTAGCTCTGTTTTTGGCTCGTTTGCCGACGCGCCGGGTGGTTTTAGCGAAGAACTAAAAGAGGTTACAATCTCAACGGGTGTCGAATATTGGTACAACGATCAGTTTGCTGCCCGGGTTGGTTTCTTCAATGAATCGAACATCAAAGGTGGTCGTAAGTACATAACAACCGGTATTGGCCTGCGGCTGCAAGACCGTTTTGGCGTTGATTTCTCGTATCTGCTGCCCGTAAAACAGGGTAGCCCGTTGTCGGAAACATTCCGGATCTCGCTCCTGCTGAACTTTGCTAAGGGCAGCCGGATTGGCGATGATGAAGCCCTGACGGACGATTCCAACTAAAACAAAGAGTGAAAGAATGAGAGAGCGAAAGAGTGAAAAAGTGGTGAAAGCCATTTTTGCTCTTTCGCTCTCTCATTCTTTCACTCTTTACTCTTATAATGCTCGATAGAACTCAGTCGCCTGACTTTCAGGCTATCCAGGAGATAAATCTGCCCGCCGTTCAGTCTCATCACTTGACGAATGGTATTCCATTGCACTTGATTTCGGTGAACCAACTGCCCATTCTGCGGATGGAGTGCGTATTTGACGCTGGAGCCTGGTACGAACAAGTGCCCGGCAGCGCATTTTTCGCTATGAAAATGCTGTCGGAAGGAACGACTTCACGCTCGTCGGCGCAGATTAGCGAATACATTGATCGGTACGGTGCGTTTCTGGAATTGAACAGCGGACCCGACCGGGCGAGTGTTGTGGTGTATTGCCTGACGAAATTCTTGCCCAACGTATTGCCGCTCCTACGCGATATGTTCACCGAGCCGACATTCCCACAGAAAGAGTTGGATGATCTTCGCAATATCACGCTTCAGAATCTGCGGGTTAACTACGAAAAAAACGCGTACCTCGCAGGCGTTTTATTTCGGGAGAAACTGTTTGGCTATGACCATCCCTATGGCCGCAGCCAGCGTGCCGAAGCCGTTGAGCAATTAACGCGGCAGGGCGTCGTCGACTTTTTTGAGCGGGTTATCAGGAATCGACCTTTTCGGTTAATTCTGGCCGGTCAGGCTTCAGAAGATGATCTATTGCTCATCGACCGTGCATTAGGTCAACTGCCCACCCGAGCGGATGATCTGCTATCGGCCGTAAGCACTACCCCACCCGGCGACGATCTGCCCGTGTTAGCCGAGAAAGTTGATAGTGTGCAATCATCCATCCGCATAGGTCGGCGGTTGTTTACGCGGTCGCACCCAGATTTCTTTAAAATGCTGGTCACCAACGAGATTTTGGGCGGCTATTTCGGGTCGCGGCTGATGAAGAACATCCGGGAGGAAAAGGGATTTACGTATGGTATTTCGTCGAATATGCCATCGTTTCGGCATGACGGCTACTTCCTGATCGGCACCGATGTAAACAAAGAAAACACCCAGCAAACGTTGGATGAAATCCGGAAGGAAATTCAGATTATGCAAACCGAGCCGGTTTCGGCAGATGAGCTGGAAACGGTAAAAAACTACATGGCGGGTGAGTTTGTCGGTTCGCTCAACACGCCTTTCGAGATTGCGGACCGGTATAAAGTTATTTTGCTGGATAATATGCCCGCCAACTTCCTGACAACTTATATCCGAAATATACGGGCTATTACGTCTGACGATATTATGGAAACGGCAACCCGCTATTTATCGCCCGATAGTTTACGCGAAGTTGTTGTCGGTGGCAAATAGGGCCGTTTAGAAATATATTAATCAGTTACTTTGTTTCATACGTTAAAAAGTTGGCTGTTTAGTAACAATCCCTTAATTTTGGGGTTACATACTTTTCACGAAGAGGCCAGAATCAATAGGTCACCTTCCTTTTATCCAGCAACTTTATTTTTTTGTTGATGAACATCTTTCTGATTAGCATCACCACGATTGTTGCCTATTTGTTAGGCTCAATTCCAACAGCTGTTTGGTACGGACAGGGTTTCTTTGGGCTTGATATTCGCAAATTTGGTAGCGGGAATGCCGGAGCTACCAATACCTTCCGGGTATTAGGCAAACGCGCCGGAACTGTTGTGATGCTGGTCGATGTGCTGAAAGGCTATACGGCTGCGATTTTAGCTACCCTGCTTTTTCATGCCGACATTATTACAGAAACAGAAACGCTGACTTTCAAGATTATTTTCGGTCTGGTGGCTGTGATGGGGCATTTATACCCTGTCTTTGCTAATTTCAAAGGCGGCAAAGGCGTGGCTACTCTGTTGGGAATGATGCTGGCAACGCACCCCGAAATGGCCACCGTCTGCATTGGCATTTTTCTGCTGGTGGTCATTGCTTCACAATACGTATCGCTGGGGTCAATTATGGCCGCTCTGGCCTTCCCGGTCCTATTGCTGCTCCGTATTTTTGGGGAGAAAGAAAGCCCTTTACTCATCGTTTTCGGCTTCGTAATTTTTGCTCTGGTTGTGCTCACGCATCAAAAGAACATTGCGCGGTTGCTGCGTGGTCAGGAAAGCCGTACGGTTTTGATTCGCCTGCGGAAAAAGAGGTAAGCCAAAAACCTACTCTATGATACAAATCGACGCCCCGACGTTGCGCGAAAAGTGCGTAACTTCGGGGCAAACTTTTGGATGTTATATAGCCAGTCATGACCACTTATCTCGAAACAAATAAACAACGGTTTTTAGACGAACTACTTGATTTACTACGTATCCCATCGGTCTCGGCGGATTCTTCTTTCAAAGGAGATGTACGTAAAGCCGCCGAATTTGTCAGAGAGAAGTTGCAGGCGGCCGGTCTGGATAATGCTCAACTCTACGAAACACCGGGTCATCCAATTGTTTACGCCGAAAAATTCATAGATGATGCCCTGCCTACGGTGTTGGTCTATGGTCATTACGACGTGCAACCTGCCGACCCGTACGAACTTTGGCATACGCCCCCCTTTGAGCCGACAATTCGGAACGAACGAATCTACGCTCGCGGTGCCTGCGACGACAAAGGTCAGTTTTATATGCACATCAAAGCGATTGAAGCGATGGTGGCTACAGATGGTCTCCCCTGCAACGTGAAAGTGATGATTGAGGGTGAAGAAGAGGTCGGTTCTGACCATCTCGGTACGTTCGTTGCGGCAAATCGTGAGATGCTTAAGGCCGACGTGATTCTGGTGTCGGATACGAGCATCATATCGAACGAAACGCCTTCCCTCGAAACGGGATTACGTGGATTATCCTACGTAGAAGTGCAGGTGACGGGTGCCAACCGGGATTTGCATTCGGGCGTATATGGCGGTGGGGTAGCCAATCCGATCAACGTATTATGCGACATGATTGCATCCTTGCACGATGAAAACGGGCGCATTACCATTCCCGGCTTTTACGATAACGTAGCGGATTTGAGCGACGCCGAACGTGCCGAATTAGCTAAAGCCCCGTTCGATCTGGACGAGTACAAACGCGACCTCGGTATCAACGACGTAATGGGCGAAGCGGATTATTCCACCAATGAACGCACGTCGATTCGGCCAACGCTGGATGTGAACGGCATATGGGGCGGCTATATTGGCGAAGGCGCTAAAACGGTATTGCCGTCTAAAGCATCGGCCAAAATAAGTATGCGGCTTGTGCCCAACCAAACACCCGACGAGATAACTGAGTTGTTCACGAATCATTTCAAGTCCATCGCGCCTGCCGGAGTTACGGTTACGGTAACCCCGCATCATGGCGGTATGCCTTATGTAACTCCTGTTGATTCCATCGAATTTGAAGCAGCGAGTAAAGCGTTTGAAGATGCCTGGGGTAAAAAACCGATCCCAACGCGGGGCGGAGGCAGCATTCCCATTATGGCACTTTTCGAGCAGGAACTCGGCATAAAATCTATCCTGATGGGTTTCGGCTTAGACAGCGATGCCCTACACTCGCCGAACGAAAGCTACGGCCTGTTCAATTATTACAAAGGCATCGAAACAATCCCATATTTCTACAAGCATTACGCAGCACTCAAACAGAAATAAATGCGTGTATTCGCTTACTAAGTGATTGTTCGATAGGCTTATAAATTTTAGTGAAACGTGACGAATTTCTGCGAGACCTTTACCTGCCCTGAGTTTATGAAAAAAACGTTGTCGGCTCTTTTGCTTAGCTTGTTCATGCTGACCTGGGCTTCAGCGCAGCAAACGCCAGCAACTCCGCCCGCCCGTGTGTTAACCCCCGCCGAGCAAAAGCAGAAAGACAAAATAGATCGCGAAGTTCAGCGGGAACGCCAGATTCGGGCCGAGTGGTTACAGAAACAACGCGAGTACGAAGCCAAACAAGTTGAAAAAGAGCGGCAAAAACAGGCTAAAAAGTCCGGAAAAGTAGTTGAGCCCGCCGTAGTGAAGCCAACTCCGGTTGTTACACCCACAGCACCTATCGTAAC
The DNA here is from genome assembly GCA_031425355.1 of Spirosoma sp. Taxonomy (GTDB): domain Bacteria; phylum Bacteroidota; class Bacteroidia; order Cytophagales; family Spirosomataceae; genus Spirosoma. Next base: position 15,536 of record JANPJE010000314.1, read on the forward strand.
ACAACCCACAGAAACAGCCCCCGCTGTTATTGAGCCTTCCCGGAAGGAAAAGAGGGAAAAGCGTAAAAAAGAAACTGCCCCCGAACCAAGCCGCTCTTCGGTAAGTTTTCCGTCGGCAGAGCCAACGCCGGTCGAAACAGCACCCGTTGACGCACCAGCTAAGGTCGTAAAACCCGAACGTATTAAACGGCAAAAGAAAACGCAACGCGTCGACTCGGCTTCTGTTACGTCGGAAGTTGGTCGTGAGGTAAGTGTTAGTCGGCCACGACGCGAGTTTTTACCGAAAGGGCATCTGTTTGAGCCAATCTTGCTGGACCCGCTCGAAGCGCAAACCTATGGGAGTGTTTTGCCCGGCTACTGGACCGAAGGTCAAAAATACAAGGGTAGTATTGTACCGTTTGCCTTCGGGTTTGCCAAGCCGTTTTTTCGCCGGACAACCGAACCGGGCCGCTCGGAAGAGTGGGTGCTGGATCTGGCTTCGTTCACGCAGTTTGAAGCATATTACGACAATCAGGCAGGTCGGGCGCGTCGGCAAATTGTAAATAATGATTACAAAGTCAGCATTATATACAACGTCCGGCGGGGCGATAATACGTACCGCTTCCGGGTTTATCACCTGTCTTCGCACCTCGGGGATGACTATATTTATCGCAATAGAATAACGGCCCCCTCGCCTAATTCGGTCAATTACGAACTGCTGGATGCGACTTACAGCCGAATGGTGAATAACTGGCGGCTATACGGTGGGCTTGGTCTTGTACTCCGTAAATCGGAAGAACGGAAGCCCATCAGCGCCCAATTGGGGGCTTTTTACAAGAAACCATCCGCTAACGCAGCCCGCTTGGTGGGGGGCGTTGATGTTAAATTTTGGCAACAAACTAATTTTCGGCCCGGCATTCACGGCGGCATCGGTATCGAGTTGGGCCGTTCGCAAAACAACCTGACCTTTCTGGTAGAAGGTTATTCCGGCTTCCGTCCATACAGCCAGTTTGAAGAGCAGCAAACGTCCTGGATGGGCATCGGTGTTTACCTTAACCCATTCTGATGAGGATGTATGGTTTAGGACGTAATATCCTATGCCATGTTCCATACATTCTATAGCATACATCATACATCGTTTCATGAATTTATCTGCATTAACGGCCATATCGCCCGTTGACGGTCGCTATCGGTCACAGGTTGACACACTGGCTCCTTATTTTTCTGAATTCGGCCTGATACATTACCGGGTACGTATTGAGATTGAGTACTTTATAGCGCTTTGCGAATGGCAAATTCCGCAATTAGCCGATGTTGACGCGTCGCAGTTTCCGGCACTACGTTCGCTGTATGAAAACTTCACTGAAGCCGATGCCCTGCGGATTAAGGAAATAGAAAAAACGACAAATCACGACGTTAAAGCGGTTGAATATTTCATTAAAGAAAAGCTGAATGGATCGCCGGTTGAGCCGTTTCTGGAGTTTGTTCACTTCGGCCTGACCTCGCAGGATATCAACAACACGGCAATTCCCTTGTCGCTAAGTGACGCCCTCAATATCGAAATCATGCCGCTTTATCGGCAAATTTTCATGCGGCTGCAGGAGCTGGCTGAACAGTGGAAAGACGTACCGATGTTGGCCCGCACCCACGGCCAACCCGCGTCGCCCACGCGTCTGGGTAAAGAATTGTTGGTGTTTGTCGAGCGGATCGAGAAGCAATTATCTATGCTGACCACCATTCCAACGGCGGCTAAATTTGGGGGAGCAACGGGTAATTTTAATGCACATGCCGTTGCGTATCCGAACCAGGACTGGAAGAAGTTTGGCGATACGTTTGTGGAAAATCTGGGCATGGTTCGCAGCCAATTTACGACTCAGATTGAGCATTACGACATGCTGGCGGCTACCCTCGATGCGTTTAAACGACTGAATACCATACTGATTGACCTTAACCGTGACATTTGGACCTACGTGTCCATGAATTATTTTAAACAACGGTTGAAGGCGGGGGAAGTGGGATCGTCGGCTATGCCGCACAAAGTAAACCCGATTGATTTTGAAAACTCCGAAGGGAATCTGGGCATCGCCAATGCTTTATTTGAGCATCTTTCGGCCAAACTTCCCATCTCCCGGCTCCAGCGCGACCTGACTGATTCGACAGTATTGCGGAGCTTGGGCGTCCCGTTTTCGCACTCGGTCATTGCCCTGAAATCACTCTTGAAAGGGCTGAATAAACTCGAACTGAATCCAGCGGCTCTCCACGCTGATCTGGAGGATAATTGGGCGGTTGTGGCCGAGGGAATTCAAACCATTCTCCGGCGCGAAGGCTATCCACAACCGTATGAAGCCTTGAAAGCCCTGACCCGAACCAACGAAAAAATTACAGAGAGAACCATTCAGAGATTCATTGACGAACTGAACGTATCAGATTCGGTCAAAGCTGAACTGAGAGCCATTACGCCCTTTAGTTATACAGGGTTGTAGCACCGACCGTCCCGGTTGGCGCTACCCTTTCGACAATTCCGTTGACCGGGCTTGAGCGGCTTTGATACCGGCAACAAGCGTATCGGCTAATGCACCGGCCTCAAATTCGCGGAGAGCGGCTTCGGTCGTGCCTCCTTTAGAAGCCACGGCTTTGATCAGTTCATCCAATGATTTATCGGCGGTGTTGATGAGGTGATACGCGCCGAGCATCGTTTGTTTGACTAATAAAGCCGACACCGCATCATCGAAACCCATTTGTTTACCGGCGTCGATCATGGCCTTAACGACGTAATAAAAGTAGGCCGGGCCGCTGCCGCTGAGTGCTGTTACGGCGTCGAGCATAGACTCATCTTCGAGAAAAATAGACCGACCCGTCGCGTTGATGAGGTTTTCGACCCGGCGCAAGTTTGTCAGATCCACTTCTTTCGCGGCTGTGAAACCTGTAATACCCATGCCAAGCATAGCAGGCGTATTAGGCATGGCCCGAACAACTAACGGATGGCCCAGTTTTTCCTGAATCTGCAAAATAGGAATGCCCGCCATGATGGATAAAACGACCTGATTTGGCTGTATAATCACTTTTAACTCTTCATGAACGCTGTTAAAGTCCTGCGGCTTAACGGACAGAATAATCAAATCGGCTTCGCCAATGCGCGGATTGATGGTATCGACTACAACGCCTGCCCGTTCTTTTTTGAGAATTTCTGAGCGTTCAGCACTTTTCTCGATGAGGAGCAGATCATCTTTTTTTACCAAATCATACTGCAAAAACGATTTGGCGAAGGCCATGCCCATGTTACCGCAGCCTACAATAGCAATTTTCATCTTTTAATCAGTGAATGAGCGACCGGGTCGCCGTTGCGAATTAATCAAGGGGAGATGAAGTAACGACTTGTCGGTAGCGGGCCGGGTGGGGCATACGATGACAAACAAAAAAGGGCCAGGTACGTAGACCTGACCCCACAAAACTAATGAAATGACTTGTGATTAAACTCATTGACCGGCTTTAAGAACTTCGTCCAGCTTTTGCTCTAACGCATCACCGCGCAGGTTTTTGGCAATTATTTTCCCGTCTTTATCGAGCAGGAAAGTGGCGGGAATGGCCTGAACGCCATATTGTTGCGCAGCCGCCGACTGCCAGAATTTTAAGTCTGAAACGTGCGTCCATGTTAAATTATCGTTCCGAATGGCCTTTGTCCAGTTGGCTTTTGCCTGATCGAGGGAAACGCTGTAAATAGCAAACCCCTTGTCTTTGAACTTGTTATACATCCGCACTACGTTCGGGTTCTCGGCCCGGCAGGGACCGCACCACGACGCCCAAAAGTCAATTAAAACGTATTTTCCCCGCAACGACGAGAGCGGAACGGGAGTGCCGGTGGTATCGTTCAGGCTGATTTCCGGGGCGGGTGCGCCCACCGATACGCCTTTGATCCGGGTTACGCGGCCAATCAGCGATTTGGCGTGCGGACTGTTCGGGTTCTCCTTCTCAAACCGTTGCGCCAGCGATTCATAGGTCGCAAAGTCACTATCGATGTTAATGAAATTCAGCGCAAATAACGACACTAATGACGTACCCATTTCGGGCAGCATCGCTTTCACTTTATTCACAACATCCTGTTCCGCAGCCTGATAACTCTGCTCGATTTGAGCAATTTTTTTATTGTCTTTTTTCTCCGTAGCGGCTGCAACCTGCTTGTTCCATGCCGTCACTTTTGCTTCCATATCGGTACGGAGCGTATTCAACTTTTCGTAATACTCCATATTTTTGGAGCCTGTCACGCTTGACTTGCCCATCTGCCCGGTTTTGGCATCCATTCGGTAACCGTCGGCTGTTACGTTCAACGTTTCACCCCCCTCAATCAGCAGGGCCATTTTTTGTCCACCGCCTACATTCAGCACAACCACTTCGCCACCGTCGGCCACTTTACCATTGAGTGTAAAAGTATTGCCCGCTTCTACTTTGGTCGAGTCGATTTTGCGGGTAGGTTGCGCGTTGGTTTCTAAATAAACGAAACTGCCCGGCGTTGCTTTGGTGATTTTACCCGTTACTGTAAATGGTTTCGTGGTCTGGGCGTTAGCCGAAAGGCAGACAGCCAAACCGGCTAAACTAAAAATCAGGTTTTTCATAGTGTCTGTAATGTCTTTGCTATCAATTCATTGACTAATTTGGGGTCTGCCGAACCTTTCGACTTTTTCATCACTTCGCCGACGAATAACCCTAATAAATTCTTTTTTCCTTTTCGGTACTGCTCAACTTTATCGGGCCACGCGGCCAGTACTTCTTCTACCAACGTTTGCAGCGTACCCGTATTGCGATTCTGGATCAAGCCATTTACCTGCGCCAGATCAGCAGGCGATACGTTGGGTTTCTCAATCATGAGCAAGAATACCTGCTGGGCCGCCGTCTGGCTTACTGTGCCGTCGTCAACCAGCATAATCAGAGTGGCCAATCGCTGTGCCGATACTGGAAACTGGCGGTCGCGCAGGGATTTTTCGTTAAGCTGCCCTTTCACCGGCCCCATAATCCAATTCGACGCAGCTTTGTAATTCGTTGTCTGTTCGCAAACGGCTTCGTAATAATCGGCCAGTTCTTTAGCATCGGTCAGTAATGCCGCGTCATAATCGGGTAATCCGTATGTGGTTACAAATTTCTGATAAAGCGCAGCCGGCAATATGGGCATTTGGGCCTGAATGTCAGCCAGCCATTTGTCCGAGATAACAACCGGTGTCAGGTCGGGATCGGGGAAGTAGCGGTAATCATTCATGGTTTCCTTCTCGCGCATAGCATAACTGATGCCCGTTGCCGCATCGAATGTGCGGGTTTCCTGCACAATCCGTCCGCCCGATTCGGTTAGTTCGACCTGGCGCAGAAATTCGCTGTCTACAGACCGCATTACGTTCCGAATTGAATTCAGATTTTTTACTTCAACCTTCGTGCCGAGATGCATCGCACCTTTGGGCCGGATGGAAACGTTCACGTCGCAACGTAGTGACCCTTCCTCCATATTCCCATCGCAAATATCTAAGTACCGAACCAATCGCCGAACTTCGGTCAGGTATTGACCGGCCTCATCGGCGGTGCGAATGGTAGGATCGGTTACCATTTCGATGAGGGGGGTTCCGGCGCGGTTATAATCGAGTTGGGTAGCCCATTCGTCGCCATCGTGAATCGACTTTCCAGCGTCTTCTTCCAAATGGATGTGATGAATTTGAATCGTAGTTTGGTAGGACTTACCGGTTTGCGGGTCCTTGGCGGTGATCGGGATGCCACCGCCTACGCAAATTGGCCCTTTATCCTGCGACAACTGGTAACCTTTTGGAAGGTCGGGATAAAAATAATTTTTGCGGGCAAAGACAATGTGTCGGGTAATGTCGCTGCCGCAGGCCAGTCCCATTCGGATGGCGTATTCAACCGCTTTACGGTTCAGTTTGGGTAACGTGCCGGGATGCCCCAGCGTAATGACGCTGATGTTGGTATTTGGCTCAGCTCCGAATGCATTGGTATCGGCGGCAAATATTTTGCTTTGAGTCAGTAACTGACAGTGGACTTCCAGCCCAATAACGGCTTCGTATTTGGCCACCACATCTGGCGAAAGGGTCACTTCGGCTACCATTGTCAGAAAATAATAATTTAGGACAAAGATAGCGAAAAGGCTTGGAGGGGTAAAGGTTGGCGGAATTCTAACAAGCGTTAACGTATCCTGACATCTCAGAGCACATTCAACCGATATTTCAGATACGTCTGGGCGAGCAGGGCAAATTTCTGCGGATTGGGAACCCGAACGCGCTCGTTCTGAATGCGGGAAGCCGGAAGCTGCTTAATTTTATTGAACAGGGTTTGATAATACATATAGGCTAAATAAACGCCCATTCTGGCCCCACGCGGCAGATTCATAATGCCGATGTAAGCCTCATCGAAGTCGCACTGAATGTCGGCTTCGATGCTTTTCTTGGCGTCGTGGCCAAAGTCCTTAAAATCGACACCGGGGAAATAGGTACGGCCACGGTCCACAAAATCGCTTTTCAAGTCGCGCAGGAAGTTTACTTTCTGAAAAGCCGATCCCAGTTTACGGGCGGGTTCGCGCAGGTGATCGAACTCATTGCAATCTCCTTCGCAGAAAACCCGCAGACACATAAGCCCCACTACTTCTGCTGATCCATAAATGTATTCAGAGTACCCATCGGCGTCGTAATCCTGATAGTAGAGGTCCATTTCCATACTTTTCAGGAAAGCCTCAATTAACTCATGCTCAATCTTGTACTGATTAACTATTAATTGAAATGACTGCAAAACCGGATTTAGGCTAATGCCTTCTTCAATAGCCTGATACGTATCGTGCTTGAAACGGGCGAGCAGCGTTTTTTTATCGAAGTCGTGAAACGTATCGACAATCTCATCGGCGCAGCGAACAAACCCGTAGATGGCATAGATGGGGAAATGAAATTTACGGTCGAGCGTTTTTATGCCTAACGTAAATGACGTACTGTAATGCTCTGTAATGAGTTTACTGCATTCCAGCGCGGCTTTATTGAACAACGCCATCATAGTATTTAGCAGAGAAAAAGGAAAAAGTAATAATAAACAATGATACAGAAGCTGAGTACAGATTGGTAATATGGCTTTCTTCCTGAAACTAAACAAATTCTTTCGCAACTTCATCGGCCACTACCAATCCCGAAATGAGCGATGGTGGAACGCCCGGACCCGGTACGGTGAGTTGACCGGTATAGAATAGGTTGTTAACCCGTTTATTCTTCAACGATGGTTTCAGTAACGCTGTTTGCCGAAGGGTGTTGGCTAACCCGTACGCATTACCCCGAAAAGCGTTGTAGTCCTGTTTGAAATCGCTGTGAGCGTAGCTACGTTTAAACACGACGTGCGACCGGATATCTTCGCCAACGTACGCTTCGAGCCGATCCATAATCATGTCGAAATATTGTTCGCGGGTGGCATCATCGTCTATCAAATCGGGTGCCACGGGAATTAGTAAAAACAGGTTTTCGCAACCTTCAGGGGCCACACTGGGGTCTGTTTTTGAGGGAGCCGATGCGTAGAACAGAGGTTTCGTAGGCCAACGGGGTGTTTCGTATATCTCCTGAGCGTGCACCTTAAAATCTTCATCGAAGAAGAGGTTATGATGCTGTAGCCGGGGAACCCGCTTATTAATGCCGAGGTAAAACAACAGCGATGACGGGGCCATCACGCGCGATTGCCAATACGTATCGTCGTAATTTCGGCTCCCGGCATCAACTAAACTCGTTTCAACGTGATTATAGTCTGCACCGGCTACAACGACATCAGCCTCAAAAATTCCTTCGGTGGTAATGACCCGCTGCGCTTTATTATTGAGTATATCAATTTTCTGGACTGTCTGATTCAACAGAATCTTGACGCCTTTCTCCTGAGCCAGATGAACCATCGCTTTCACAATCTCGTGCATGCCGCCCATCGGATACCACGTTCCAAGGGCCATCTCGGCATAGTTCATCAGGCTATACATGGCCGGAGTGTTTTCCGGGGTTGCGCCCAGGAACAGGACCGGGAATTCGATAATTTCGAGCAGGCGCGGGTGTTTGAAAAACTTGCGGGCGTGGATCGCAAACGATTGAAAAACATCGAGCCGCGTAACGTCGTATAACAATTTCAGACTCAGAAATTCGGTAATCGAGCGGCTCGGCTTCCAAACAAACTTCTTCATGCCGACCTCATACTTGTAGGAAGCCTGCTTCAGAAACTCCCTCAACTTAGGGCCGCTGCCGGGTTCTATTTGTTCGAACAGAGCCTCCAGATTAGCCAATCCGGCGGGGAGGTCAACAGATTCGCTGCTACTAAAAACAACTTTATAGGATGGGTCTAGCCGGACGAGTTCGTAATAATCAGCAGTTTTTTTGCCAAATCGGGCGAAATACGTATCGAACACATCGGGCATCCAGTACCAGCTTGGCCCCATATCGAAGGTGAAACCTTCGGCCTGAAAAACACGTGCCCGACCACCGGGCATCGAATTTTTTTCAAGAACGGTAACGTCGTAACCTTTATCTGCAAGACTGGTAGCAGCGGCCAGCCCGGCAAACCCGGCTCCGATAACAAGAACGCGCTGGGGCATTAGAAGGAAAATGATTGAGTAAGAGACTGAAAAAGTGATTGATGAGCGAATATGTTTGGGCGAAACTATCAAAAATTTTCAATCATTTGCTTTTCAGGCTCGATAGTGGAGGATTTTGCCTCTGTTTAACAAGGCAAAACTTAGTATTACCGGTGCCCAACCAATTGCTGTTATCCTGTAGTCAGATTATAGGAAAGGGTTTGAAAAACGGCAGACTGCTCTGTACAGGCTGATTATGAATGTATTAAACACAAAAAAGTTGGGTAGAAATCTACCCAACTTTTTGAACCTTCCTCTTTTTTAACCAAAAACTACTCAATCAATAAATCTTAGACGGGACATGTTGAAAAAAGTATCGCTTAGGCATTAAAATAAGCGTAAACTTTTAGTTGTCCTTTCAACTCTTTGCGGGCGATGTGAATTCTGTTCTTCACTGTCCCAATGGGTATGTTCAGTTTTGCGGCAATTTCATGGTATTTGAAGCCACGGAAATGCATCATAAACGGAGTTTTGTACGTATCGTCAAGACCATTCACCGCCCGGTTGATATCGTCCTGTGCAAAAGACGAATAAGCCGTATTGTCAGTGCTGCTCTCCATTGAATTAATATAGTGAAGATTATCTGTTGTGTCGATGAATGTATTTTTCCGAACCATGCGCTGATAATTGGTAATGAACGTGTTCTTCATGATCGTATATAACCAGGCTTTCAGATTGGTGCCGTCCGTGTATTTATCGCGGTTAGTGAACGCTTTCAGCAGCGTGTCTTGTAAGAGGTCATTTGCATCTTCAACGTCTTTCGTCAGGCGAAGGGCAAATGGGCGTAGAGACTTAGACACTTTGCCGATATGATTAGTAAATTCGAGAGCGGTCATGGCTGTTTAAGTTTTTCAGTTGAATCGGTTATGCTAAATGTTTAGACAAAAAAAAGACCAGTCTTCTTGAAAAAAGTTTCATCTACTCAATCATCGCGACTAATTGCCTGTAAAACAGTACATTGGCAAATGTTAAATTCCTTGAGATGTCGTTATGCCTCAGGGAAGCGATATGTGGAGTGTGGAATAATTCCCCCATTATGGGGAAACAAAGGTGTAGACTTTGTTTAACATATCCTAATATTCATTAAACAAAATAATTTTTGCAGGATCTCGAATCCGTTGTGCGGTATATACGTATCAGATTAACAAAATAGTTTGGCAGCGGTTGCTCAAACCAGTCCTTCGCGGAGTAAATCGTGAAGGTGCACAAAGCCTCGCACCTGCCCTGCTTCAACCACCACAAGCTGAGTAATATTCCGTTCCTGCATTAGTTGCAGCGCGGCAACAGCATATTCGTCCGGGTCCACACAGACCGGCGCGGACGTCATAACGTCCTGAGCGCAAAGCTGCCAGAATGAGTCATGATTATATGCCATCCGTCGTATATCGCCATCCGTAACAATGCCAGCCAGCATACCTGCTTCATTGACGACTGCTGTTGCACCCAGCCTATTCGCCGAAATTGTAAAGATTACATCTCTGACAGACGTATCGGGAGATACCTGTGGACACTGGTTGTGTGGAAAAATATCAGCAACTTTCAAATAAAGTTTTTTACCGAGAGATCCACCTGGGTGATTTCGGGCAAAATCCTGCCGTGTAAAACCCCTGATCTCTAATAAGCTGATAGCCAGTGCATCGCCGAGTGCCAATGCCACTGTAGTGCTGGTTGTAGGAGCCAGGTTAAGCGGGTCGGCTTCGCGCTCAACATAGGCATGAAGCACATGGTCGGCGTACTGGGCCAGATACGAGTCGCGGGCACTCACGAGCGCAATCAGCCGCACACCGGTACGTCGGAGCAGCGGTATCAGTACCTTAATCTCCGCCGTATTTCCACTTTTGGAAATGAGCAACACAACATCGCTTTCCTGAATCATGCCCAAATCGCCATGAATGGCATCGGCTGCGTGCATAAACAGAGCCGGTGTGCCGGTGGAGTTCATTGTCGCAACGATTTTCTGGCCAATCAGGGCACTTTTACCCACTCCCGTTACGACCAATCGACCGGACGCATTCAGGATCGTTTCAACGGCCGCATCAAAATGTTCATCGAGCAAATCAACGGCATTTCGGATCGCTTCAGCTTCGGCCAGCAAAACAGACCGGGCAATAGTCTTGGGATTTTTTATTACTTTCAACGTCAGTTTTGGTAATGAAGAAGTGTTTGCAGTGTATATTCGCTAACTTTATATAGCAAAGATACAGCAAGCAGATAGAGGAAAGTAACTTTTGTACGATTTGTAGAATGATGCAGGTTGATCAGTCGGTCCACGTAACGCTTAAAGAGCGACTAAAGGAAATTTTTGGATACAGCCAGTTTCGGGGCGAACAGGAAGCCATCATTTACAGCATCATGGCGGGGCGTAATACGTTTGTTATCATGCCTACCGGTGCGGGTAAGTCGTTGTGTTATCAACTCCCAGCCATCGTTAGCGAAGGTACGGCGGTTGTTATTTCTCCTCTGATTGCCCTGATGAAAAATCAGGTTGACCAGTTAAATGCCTTCGGTATCAACGCCCAATTCCTGAACTCAACACTCTCGAAAGCCGAAATTAATAAGGTTAAACGGGATACACTGAACAGCACGCTTAAGCTACTTTATATCGCGCCTGAGTCATTAACGAAGGAAGAAAATTTGGATTTTTTAAAGAAAGCCAATATTTCATTCGTTGCTATTGATGAAGCGCACTGCATCTCCGAATGGGGACACGATTTCCGTCCGGAGTACCGAAAAATCCGGGGTATTGTTGATAACATCGGTAATCTGCCGGTTATCGCGCTGACGGCAACGGCGACTCCTAAAGTCCAGCAGGATATTCAGAAAAACCTCCAGATGGAGGATGCCAATCTCTACAAAACATCGTTTAACCGGAAAAACTTATACTACGAGATAAGGCCCAAAGCCGATGCCAAAAAGCAACTGATCAAATACGTTAAACAGAACAAAGGCAAGTCAGGGATTATTTATTGCCTGAGCCGCAAAACCGTTGAAGAAATTGCGGAACTGCTTGCCGTTAATGACGTAAAAGCATTGCCTTATCATGCTGGCCTGGACCCTGTTACGCGGATGAACAACCAGGATGCTTTCCTGAACGAGGATGCGGACGTGATTTGCGCCACCATCGCGTTTGGCATGGGTATCGACAAACCCGATGTTCGGTTCGTTATTCACTATGACGCGCCTAAATCCCTTGAAGGCTATTATCAGGAAACTGGACGCGCCGGCCGGGATGGGCTGGAAGGCAACTGCCTGATGTTCTATAGCTACGATGACATTGTCAAGCTCGAAAAATTCAATAAAGATAAACCAGTCACCGAACGCGACAATGCCAAGCATCTGCTAACCGAAATGGTGTCATATTCCAATCTTGGCGTTTGCCGCCGTCGGCAGTTGCTTGGGTATTTCGGTGAATACATGGATAAGGACTGCGGTTTCTGCGATAACTGCCTGAAACCGACCGAAAAATACAAAGCGCAGCACGAAGTTGTGCTGGCGTTGCAAACCGTATTTCAAACCGATCAGCGTTTCGATGCAGCTCACTTAGCCGATGTACTCACCGCTACAAGCAACCAGTACGTAACGAGTTATGAGCACGATCAACTCGACGTATATGGGAAAGGACGGGTCTTCAGCGAAGACTGTAATTACTGGTGTTCACTTATCAAACAGATCACTATTTACGGGTATCTCGAAAAAGACGTCGATAATTACGGCATTCTGCGATTGTCTGCGCGTGGCCTGAATTACATCGAAGATCCTTACCCAATTGCGCTATCAAAAGACCACGATTACGAGCAGCAGGCTGCCGACACCAAAGAGGATGAGGATCGGGATTCGGCTCCATCGTCGGGTGGCGTCGCCTATGATGAAGAACTGCTTGGCTTGCTGAAAGCTCTCCGAAAGAAGGTTGCCAAAGAGAAAAACCTGCCGCCTTATGTTATTTTCCAGGAGACATCCATGGAAGAGATGGCTACTACGTACCCCACCACCCGCGAGGAAATGGCGCAGATCAATGGCGTCGGGATGGGGAAGGTGCAGAAGTTTGGTCGGCAGTTTATTGACCTGATTACCAAATACGTTGAAGAAAACGAGATTGAGACGGATAAGGACGTAGTAATCAAGTCGACCGTTAACAAATCGAAAGTTAAAATTTTTATTATTCAGCAAATTGACCGGAAGGTTGACCTTGATGAGATTGCCGAGTCGAAGGCACTCACGATGGAAGACCTGATGGAGGAAATTGAACACATCTGTTACTCTGGTACGCGACTAAACCTCGACTATTACATTAACCAGGTAATGGATGAAGACCGACAGGACGAAATTTTCGAGTACTTCATGCGGGCCGAGAGCGACAATATCGCCATCGCCATGCGTGAGTTTGGTGGCGACGATTTCACCGAACAGGACCTGCGCTTAATGCGTATCAAGTTCCTGTCGGAAGTAGCTAACTAATGATGAATGATGGATGATGAATGATGAATTGGCTCGTGCTGATTATCATTCATTATTCATCATCCATCATTCATCATTATTTATGAATATACTTATACTTGGATCGGGGGGACGCGAACACGCCTTTGCCTGGAAATTATCGCAAAGTCCGTTGTGTAATTCACTTTATGTTGCGCCTGGCAACGCCGGAACAGCGCAGATCGCTACCAATTTATCCATTGGCTATACTGATTTTTCAGCCGTTGCTACAGCTATTCGGGACAAAAATATTGACCTGCTTATTGTTGGGCCGGAGGAGCCTTTGGTAAAGGGAATCGTTGACTTTCTGCGTCAGCAGCCCGATTTAGCTACGTTGCGAATTGTTGGCCCAGACGCACAGGGCGCGCAGTTAGAAGGTAGTAAAGACTTCTCCAAACAGTTTATGAGCCGCTACGGGATTCCTACGGCTGCCTCGAAAACGTTCATCGCTGAAACGATTCAGGAAGGGCTGGCTTATCTGGAAACGCACGCGCTGCCAATTGTGATCAAAGCCGACGGTCTGGCAGCGGGAAAGGGCGTAATCATTGCTGAGACGGTATTGGAAGCTCAGACGGCTTTGCGTGATATGCTCGACGGACAGAAGTTCGGCGATGCGGGCAGTAAGGTTGTCATTGAGCAGTTTTTAAGGGGAATCGAACTGTCGGTGTTCGTGCTGACGGATGGCGTTAACTACAAGATTCTGCCCGAAGCTAAAGACTATAAACGTATCGGGGAGGAAGACACCGGCCCGAATACGGGCGGTATGGGAGCCGTTTCGCCGGTTGTGTTTGCTACGAAATCGTTTTTGCAAAAGGTTGACGATAAGGTAGTTAAGCCAACAATGGCGGGTTTGCAACAGGAGGGAATTACGTATAAAGGATTTATTTTCGTGGGGTTAATGAAGGTAAACGGCGAACCCTACGTAATCGAATACAATGCGCGTATGGGCGACCCCGAAACCGAAGTTGTGTTGCCCCGAATTCAGAACGATTTTGTCGAATTGATGACGGCAACAGCCGATGGCGAATTAGACAAAATCGTTGTCCAGGTGTCCCCCCAAACAGCCGTAACAACCATGCTGGTATCGGGCGGGTATCCAGGTGATTATGAAACGGGTAAAATCATTTCGGAATTAGAACGTTTAGATGATGTAATGGCTTTCCATGCCGGAACATTGGAAAAAGATGGTCAGATATTGACCAACGGGGGGCGCGTGCTGGCCATCACAGCCCAGGCAAACTCGTTGGAAAATGCCGTCAGGAAGTCGCAGGAAGCGGCCCGGATGGTGCAATTTGAGGGGAAACAGTACCGTAAAGATATTGGGGTTGACCTGATTCGGTACTCCGACTAACGAAGTTGTACAGTTATAAAGTTGTATGGTTACAAAATGCCTTTGGTACGCTGAACTTGTCAACTTAATAACCGCATAACTCTAAACTATATAAAATTATGTCCTGCAAATCTTGTGCAACCGGCGGGTGTGGAACCCAGCGTGGCGCATCCGACGGTCCCGGCGGGGTAGCGCAGAAAACGGCCACCACCGGATGCGGGAGCGGAGGGTGTGGCACTGGAGGCTGCAACAAACTGAATTCGTTTGACTGGCTGAGCGATATCGCCATGCCAGGTCTGAAATACGACGTTGTTGAGGTGAAATTCAAAGGCGGTCGGAAGGAATACCACCGCAACGTTCACCAACTCGACCTGACCACCGGCGATTACGTAGTGGTTGAAATGCAATCCGGCTTTCATGTCGGGGCGGTTTCACTCCAGGGTGAACTGGTTCGGTTACAGGTGAAAAAACGGGCTGTCAAGATTACTGACGATACCAAAGTTATTCACCGAATTGCGACGCCAAAAGATCTCGAACGGCACGAACAGGCTGTTCTGCGTGATCTCCCGGCGTTGTATCGTTCCCGCGAAATTGCCCGCGAACTGAAACTCAATATGAAGTTGTCTGACGTGGAGTTTCAGTCAGATAACACCAAAGCGACGTTTTATTATTCGTCGGAAGAGCGGGTCGATTTTCGGGAATTAATCAAAATGCTGGCGGGTGAGTTCAAGGCCCGAATCGAAATGCGGCAGATCAGTTTGCGGCAGGAAGCCGGGCGGCTTGGTGGCATTGGCTCATGCGGACGCGAACTGTGCTGTTCGACCTGGCTAACCGATTTCAAAAACATTGCTACATCGGCGGCCCGGTACCAGAATCTCTCGCTGAACCCGGCCAAACTGTCGGGGCAATGCGGGCGACTGAAATGTTGC
>JANPJE010000315.1:0-4675 GCA_031425355.1 Spirosoma sp.
GCTACCATCGGCATGGGGATTCAGGGCAACTACGATACGCAGGCGGCCCTGCGAAGTCCCGATGTGGAACTGGTTGCCGTTGCCGACTTATACGACGGTCGGCTTGAGCACGCCAAAACGGCATTCGGCAAAGATAAAGACCTGTTTACCACCCGCGATCACCGCGAAATTCTGGCCCGTCCTGATGTTGACGCCGTGCTCATTGTCACACCCGACCACTGGCACGACCATATTACGATTGCGGCTCTTAAGGCAGGCAAACACGTGTATTGCGAGAAACCAATGGTGCAGCATCTTAACGAAGGGAAAGCGGTCATCGATGCCTGGAAAAAATCGGGTAAAACCATGCAGGTGGGCAGCCAGCGGATTAGCAGTTCGGCATTTCAGGAGGCCAAACGGTTGGTTCAGGCGGGCGAAATTGGCACGATTAATTACATCGAATCCAACAACGACCGGTTCAATTCCATTGGCGCCTGGAACTACTCAGTGCCACCCGATGCTTCGACGCAAACCCTCGATTGGGACCGGTTTCTGGGCGATGCACCCAAACGTCCGTTCGACGCTAAACGATTTTTCCGGTGGAGAAACTACAAGGATTACGGTACGGGCGTGGCGGGCGATCTGTTCATTCACCTCATCACGGGCGTCCATTTCGTGACCAATACGCTGGGGCCAACGCGCATTTATTCGTCGGGAAATCTGGCCTACTGGAAAGATGGTCGCGACGTACCGGACGTCATGACGAGCGTGATGGATTATCCAAAAACCGACCAGCACGACGCCTTTCAGATGGTGCTGCGGGTGAATTTTGCCAACGCGGGCAAGATTAGCAACGTAACGCGGATCATCGGCAACGAGGGTCAGATCGAATTTTCGGAAGAGAACCTGATTATGACCAAAAAGAAACTCCCGTCGGCCCCAGGCTATGGCGGTTACGACAGTTTCTTTACATTCACGGAGCCGGTTCAGCAGGAGTTTGTGAAGCAGTACGACGCCCAGTATCCGCCCGAAACCCGCAAGGCTGAGCCGGTCAAAGAAGTGAAGTTTGAGAGTCCGAAAAACGAGGATGCCCACGCCAAACACTTCGCTGATTTCTTCGACAATGTTCGGCGGGGGAGCCAGGGAACAATAGAGGACCCTGTATTTGGGTTCCGGGCTGCGGCTCCGGTGCTGGCTTGCAACGAAAGCTATTTTGAGCAGAAAGTTGTGCATTGGGACCCCGTCACGATGACCCAGAAAAACCCGGCCTCGACGGCTAAACCAACGAAACCATCAGTTAAAAAGAAATCGATTACGTCAGCAAAAAGCATAGCCAAAAAGTCATAAGCAAAGGTTAGGTTCCAAGCAATTGACTACCAATACGTTCCCTCAAGATAATCTGCTCTCTGCGGGCTGTTTTGAGGGATTCGTTTTGTACAAAAACCAACTGGTGCTGTTGAACGTAATTATAGAGTACGTCGGACATGGCCAATAGATTTATACAAAATGCAAACCGGGCGACCACGCCATTTGTGGAAAGGTGTACTCGTGGCCCTGCTGCTGTGGATTGGTGTAGACTTATTCGTGCCCACTCGGCACAGCATCCGGCAGTTCAACCCGAAAGACGTAGCGCACCTGGAAACAGCCATGTGGCGATCCTATTACGAGAAAAAACCGGTGCTGTTATTCTGGCAACTGGCAACCGGACTGCGGCAGCAATTCCACGCGCCATTCTGGCGGTCATTCAAATTAGGCTCTCAGGCCGCTAAAGCCGCTTTTGACTTCAAAAAAGGGAAATCCCAAACGGATTATCAGCAAGCTCTGCCCGGCCTGATTTCCTATTACGAATCCATTCTGGCGTTGAGCACCGACCGGTTTGACGTAGCGAAACTTGCTGAACTTGAGTTAAACTGGTGGATCATTCATCGGGAACGCGGACAGTATTCATACACTGATTTGGCGAATGCGCTCATTCATACCGCAGCCGTTCAATACAATCAACCCGCCACCGATTTCAGTACGTATGGCAAGCTGCGGGCCAATGCGATGCGATTGCGCGATGAGTCGAGCAAGGAAACGGGCGGCACAACGGAAGCCGACTGGCAACGTATTGAGAAAGAGTTGACTCAGGCCTGGGCATCTTTGCATCAGGCCGTTCGGGGCGGTCCGTAGAGGTTTAGCTTCCCGAAGACGCCCGCAGTTGCTGAACAGCCCGACGCAATTGTTGCCGCGCCAATTCGACAGGGAAACCAACAGACCCAGCGGCTTCTTCGGGTGTGCAGTTTTCAAACAAAACTGAATCAACCAGTTCAGTTAATCGGGGGTCGGTCAGATCCGAGCGGAATGGGCGTGGTGCGGGTGTGGTATTTTTCTGTAAAGGCATCACTTTTCCGTTTGCAGAAAGCTCAAATACAGCCGTTTGCCCTTTTTCGCGTTGATTGAGAAATTCTGCGGCTTCCTTGCGGGCGATGTTTAATAACCAGGCAAAAACTGGCTGCTTTTCAGCATTGAACTGGTTGATTTCCAGACGCACCTTCATAAATGTGCTTTCCAGTAATCGGATAGATTCGTCTTTATCAGATACAATTCGCGTGATAACGCCCAGCAAAGCCGGGGCATACCGGTCGTACAGCGTGGAAAAATCAAGCTGCTTGGTTACCGTATGTTCGCCAGACGCGTCAGAATTCTGATGTGAAACTGTCTGGCGGCTCATGTGTTTATCAGTGTATATCGTTTCTTCACGCTAAGTCAATACGTTAGCTATGTTACAGATAATCAGCAGGCGTTGGACCGTTTGCTAATTCATGTACCTACACACTAACTGTATGTGCCTTCATTAGTTTGGTAAATTTTTTATACGGTAGGTTCGGTACGCGCTCATTTCTAATGGTATAAAGCCGGGCATACCGGTTGCGTTGGTTCGCTACTTAGTGGCACAGATGGCATCTTTGCCGTTCAACAAGCTAAAAAGATAACATCTGTGCCACAAGTTGACACGTACCCTGTACCTTTGGGCATCGCTTTAAACCAAATTTATGAAATACAAAAAGCACGTTTTTATTTGCACAAATGAGAAGGCTGCCCCGAAGAAGTCCTGTGGAGAAGCACACGGAATTGAATTAGTCGATGCGTTCAAAGCGGCCCTTGCCGAACGTGGTCTGCTGAAAGAAATGCGGGCACAACGAACAGCCTGCCTCGATGCCTGCGCCTTCGGCCCCACGTTGGTTGTTTACCCTGAAGGAACGTATTACGGCAATGTTCAACTCTCAGATGTAAACGAAATCATTGACAGTCATTTAGTTAACGATCAACCCGTTGAACGGCTCAAGCTGGATTTCTAACATTATAGCGTCATGCTGTTGTTTAGTGAATGATTGACAACGGGGTGACGCTATAACTGTATATGATGAAATACAAACACCTGTTTTTCGACCTCGACCATACGTTGTGGGACTTTGACCGCAACTCAGCCGAGTGCATTGCTGAATTATTTGACACGTTTCGGCTGGCCGATGCCGGCATTGCTTCAGCCGATGAGTTCAGTCGTCACTTCATTGCTATAAACCGGAAATTGTGGTCCGATTACGACAAGAATCTTATTGAGCACAGTTACATCCGGCAGCACCGATTTCCGATGGTGTTCAATGCGTTAGGCATCGATGAGTCGGCTGTTCATGCCGATCTGAATACAGAGTACCTGCGTTTACTGCCTCAGAAACCACATTTACTGGATTCGGCCCGTGAGTTACTGGATTATCTGAATGGCCGTTATACGATGCATATTATCACGAACGGTTTTGCCGAAATTCAGTCTGTGAAAATGGACAGTGCCCGGATTGCCCACTATTTCACGCACGTCGTCACCAGCGAAAATGCCAGCGCGAAAAAGCCGGACCCGATTGTCTTTCAGTACGCTATGGAAATAAGCGGCACCACCGCAGCCGAAAGTTTGATGATTGGCGATAACTACGAAGCCGATATTCTGGGTGCGAAAGGTGTTGGTTTAGATACCGTGTTTTACAACCCCCAATGTCAGCGGGTCGATGATCCGCCGACGTACGATATTCGCCATTGGGACGAGCTGATGAGCATTTTATAATTTATTGTTCGCCTGACAAGGTACAGCCATGCAACTGATTAACTCAACCGCCATCGTTACCGGAGGAGCCTCCGGGTTGGGCGAGGGCACTACGCGTATGCTGGCCGCAGCCGGAGCCAATGTTGTTATTCTGGATCTGAACGACGAGCGCGGCAATGCGCTTGCCAAAGAACTGGGCACAACCGTCCGATTTCATAGAACCAACGTAACGGATGAAACCGATGTGCAGGCGGCTATTAATCTGGCTATCGAAACGTTTGGTAATCTGCACATTGCGGTCAATTGCGCGGGTGTTGTCGAAGCCCGAAAAACACTCGGCAAGGTCGATGGTGTGTATGGAGCGCACTCGCTGGCGACTTTCCAGACCGTTATTTCGATTAACCTCATCGGTACATTCAACGTCATTCGGCTGGCAGCTCTGGCTATGGAAGTGAACACAGCCAATGCAGACGGCGAACGCGGTGTGATTATCAATACGGCGTCTGTAGCGGCCTACGACGGGCAGATGGGTCAAGCCGCTTATTCGGCCTCCAAAGCCGGGATTGTTGGCATGACGCTACCCATTGCGCGCGATTTAGCCCGTTCGGGCATCCGGGT
>JANPJE010000316.1:0-9338 GCA_031425355.1 Spirosoma sp.
TCGTAGAAAACCGGGACGTTATTTACGGATCGCAATCGTTCAAAAAAGTAAAAACCAGCTTTCACATCGGCCTCCGTGGGCAAAAATAACAAGTCGTTGGGGAAGGGCCGCAAGCAGGGTTTTGTCAGTACGGTTGTTGTAATAAACTCCGCATCCGGATCAGGTTGGAACTTACTATCCGGGCTGACCGAATGCGTTTTAATCGACGTAACGCCTAAGCCAATGGGGAGCGACTGCACCACGCTGCCCTTTCCCTGGTGCTTGCGAATATAGCCATCCTGCACCAGCAGCGACAGAGCCTGCCGGACAGTCGGTTGTGTCAGGCGATACTGCTGCTGAAGGACACTTTCTGAAGGCAATAAATCACCCGCTTTGAAAACACCCCGTGCGATGTCCTGTCGCAGAATCTCGTACAAATATTGATATTGAGGAATACGGGTCAGTTGATCGCTCATACAACAGGCGCAAAATTTATGACAAATATACAGGCTACTCAATACCTATGCGATTCGATATAACGACTGTTTAAGTGTATAAATTAACTAATTGATTTTCAGCGTTCTAAATTAATAAATTAGAACTTATTATAATAAGTTATTTGATAGTTTAACGTCTCTCTTTACCTTCGGAACATTAAACGCAATAATGAGCACGAAAGGGAATGGTCTTGATTGCCGGGAATGAAAGTTGGCGTTGCCGGACGATGGACGCGTTGGGTATTCGCTATCAGGACATGGCAAAGTGGTGCTGATTGTCGACTGGTTCATCCTTACGAGAAAGACCTACACAAAAATGCCGTTCTTCGCCAATTCTGTACATCCGTTTAATCTTTTAACAATCATGTTTCAGACAGCAATCGGCGTTGATTTAGGTGGCACACGTATCAAGGGCGTGTTGATCGATACGGTCACCGGAGAGGTGCTGCATCGGTTAATCACGCCAACCGACGACGGCGAAGGGCAGCCGTGGCAACGGGCCATTGCAGATACTGTTCAGGCATTGAAAAATCTGGTATCGGGGCCGATTCAGCGTATCGGACTGTCGGCACCGGGTTTGCCCACACCCGATAACACAGCCATTGCCTGCATGCCGGGCCGGTTGCAGGGTTTGGAAGGATTCGACTGGTCTGATTATCTCGGTGAGCCAGTTCGCGTACTGAACGATGCCCACGCGGCCCTGATGGCCGAAGCCCGGTTTGGTGCGCTGCGCGGTGTTCAGCATGGCCTGATGCTTACGCTGGGTACGGGCGTAGGGGGCGGTCTGTTGCTGAACGGCCAGTTGTATCAGGGATTTTTCCAGATGGCGGGTCACCTGGGGCATACCACCGTAAATGCCGACAGCGTTCAACCGGATGTTGCCAACATGCCCGGCAGTCTGGAAGATGCCATTGGGAACGTAACGGTCGGCCGGCGGTCGTTCGGTCGCTACGCATCCACGCACGAACTCCTCGACGGCTATCGGCAGGGCGAACCCCTTGCCACGCTCGTCTGGCTAACGTCGATTCGGCAGTTAGCCGTTGCGATTGCCTCATTTGCCAGTGCGTTTTCGCCCGAGGTTGTGGTACTGGGGGGTGGCATTACCCAGGCCGAGAGGGACTTATTCGATCCGCTCCAAACCTTTTTCGATCTGTTTGAGTGGCAACCCGCCGGCAAAAAAACGACCATCCGTAAAGCCCACTTCGACGACTGGTCCGGTGCCATTGGTGCCGCAGCGTTTAGTTAATGGGCAGGAGATGGTCAAGAGATTGTCAGGA
Source organism: Spirosoma sp. (assembly GCA_031425355.1). Lineage (GTDB taxonomy): Bacteria > Bacteroidota > Bacteroidia > Cytophagales > Spirosomataceae > Spirosoma. The sequence goes on from JANPJE010000316.1 coordinate 1,754, forward strand.
GTAGTCAAGTACTACCGGACTAAAGCCCGGTGCAAGTCATTATTCACTGTGCCAATCACTTGCACCGGGATGAATCCCAGTGTACACCAACACAATATCAATACAACTCCTGACTTCCCTTAACCATCCCTGACCCTTCTTCACAATTCTTGACAAAATCTGACTATTTCCTGACATAAACTCATGAACCTCACAACCGAGTACATCCAGAAATCCAGAGCCATACTGACAACCATTGAGCAGCAGGCGGACGAAATTCAGCAGGCAGCGCAATGGTTCAGCCAGACAATACTGGCCGGGCGGATGGTCCATTTGTTTGGCAGTGGACACAGCCGCATCATGGTCGAGGAAATGTGGCCGCGCTACGGCTCCTTTCCCGGCTTCAATCCCATCGTCGAACTGTCGCTGACTTTTCATAATCTGGTTGTGGGAGCCAACGGCCAGCGGCAGGCCATGTTCCTGGAAAATGTACCCGGCCTCGGTCAGCGCATTCTCCGAAATTTCGATTTGTCGAGTCAGGATTCGGCTCTGATTATTTCTTCCAGCGGCTGTAACGTAGTGCCCATCGAAATGGCCGAACTGTTTCAGCATCAAGGCATTAAAGTCGTGGCGTTGATAACGAAACAACATGCCGAAAAAAGCACGAGCAAGCGGACCGACGGCAAAAAACTAAGCGATTTCGCCGATCTGATTTTAGACACGGGCGCACCCGTCGGTGATGCGATGGTGACCGTTCCCGGCTTGGACACGCCCGTTGCACCCGGTTCGACGGTGGGCGGAGCCGTTCTGATAAACTGCATCAAAGCCGAAGTTGCCCGCCTGCTCACCGAAGCCGGGCAACCGCCAAAAGTATTGTCGGCAGCTAACGTAGTGGGTTCGGAAAAGGCGGTTGCGCTGTTCGAAAGTGCGTATGACGAACACGCCCACCGGCTGGCTAAACTCTACGAACGCGTCGGTGTTCCATCTTACGTCAGCGAGCAGACGGCGGCACTCACCCCGATAAATCCATCCTGAACCGGTTACGATGGCTACTATTTTCAATGCCAATTCCATCCCGCTGCTGGCTGAGGTCGATATTTTGGTCATCGGCGCGGGTTCAGCCGGTTGCGTAGCGGCCTTGTCGGCGGCCGGGCGCGACCGCCGGATTTCGGTGATGCTGGTCGAACGCTACGGATTTCCGGGCGGCTCCTCCACCCAGATGCTCGACACATTCTACGGCTTTTTTACGCCCGGCAATACGCCCCGCAAAATTGTGGGTGGCTGGCCCGACCGGGTCGTTAACGAACTCGATAAAGCCGGAGCCGTTTTTCTGCGCCCCAATACGTACGGGGCCGGAACGGGTGTAAACTATAACCCCGAACGGCTGAAACTCGTCTGGGATCAGTTGATTCAGCAACAGGGCATCCGGTATCTGCTCCACACAACGCTCATCGACGTAGCGACGGACGGAGAACGGTATGCCTGTATTTTCTGGAACAAAGGCGGGTTTGGTAAGGTGATTGCCCGTCGGGTCATCGACGCGTCGGGCGATGCCGATTTCTGCCATCTGGCCGGTTTTGCTTATGAAATTGCCGGTGAGCACGAACCCGCCCAAAGCTTGACGACGACGTTTCGGATGAGCAATGTCGAACTGGAGGAATACGAGCAGGCGGGCGGCAAGAAAATGCTGGCTCAGAAAATGGCTCAGGCTGTAGCGAGTGGCGAGCATCCGTTACCCCGGAAAGAAGGCTCGGCCCACGAAATGAATGCCGCTAAATGCATCTCGACCGTAGCTGTTAAAGTAGCCGGTTTCTCAGCCCTGAACGCTGCCGAACTGACGCTGGCTGAAGTTGAAGGGCGTCGGCAGGCGTTTATTTACGAAGACTTTTTTCGGAGTGAAGTGCCTGGCTATCAAAACGCTGACATCATCGGTTTGTCGCATCAGATTGGCGTACGCGAAACCCGGCGCGTGTACGGCGAACACCGCCTGACCAAAGACGAATGCATGGCCGGACTGCTGCCCGACGACCGTATTTTTCTGTGCGGAGCACCCATCGAAGATCATCGCCACGATCAGAACGGAGCCGAAGAGACGTATTGGGAATACATTCCCGGCGCGGGGGTGTACGGCGTTCCGTATGGCACGATTGTCCCCAAAAACAGCCAGACCGTCTGGGTTGTGGGGCGGTGTTTTTCGGCGACGCACGATGCCCATGCGTCATGCCGGTCGATGGCTCAAACTATGTCGATGGGGCAGGCGGCTGGTCTGGCTGCGGTGCAGTCGCTGCGACATGATGAAGCCGCTAGTCAACTGAATATAAGTCAACTACAGCAGGCTTTGTACGAACTGGGGGCTGTTCTGGATATTCCTGATGCCGTCGCTGATACGTCCAGAAATGGCTGGAAAGCCAAAGTGTCGATTTCTGCTCCGGTAGTCAGTGTCAAACCGGTCAATCGCTAAATCGCCCGTGTCTATGTCGTTTTTTAGAACCGTGCTGGGCGATGTTCCGGCGTCGCAGATGGGCGTTACGTATTCGCACGAGCACCTGATCATTGAAGACAGTTTTCCCACGCAGGCGAACCCGGATTTTCTGCTCAATGATGTCGATAAAGTTGCGGAGGAATTGACGCATGTTTATGCGGGCGGAGGACGGACGATGGTGGACACGATGCCCGCCAACTGTGGCCGTAACGTACTGAAATTAGCTGAGGTGTCGCGTCGGACGGGTATCCAGATCATCGCCCCGACGGGGATTCATTTGGAAATTTATTACCCCAAAACGCACTGGCGGTATCAGTACTCCGAAGATCAGTTAACCCGCCTGTTCATCGCCGATGTGACCGAAGGCATCGACCGATATGATTACAACGGACCCCTCATCGACCGCACGAGCCACAAAGCCGGGCTTATCAAATTAGCTACGGGCGATGAAGCCATTACCCCGCATCAGGAACTGATTTTTCGGGCCGTAGTGAACACCCACCGCGAAACGGGCGTCCCTATTTTAACCCATACCAACGCCGGTCGTCAGGCACTCGCGCAGGCCGAATTGTTCGCCAAACTCGGGGCTCATTTGCGGCACGTAGTGATTTCGCACGTAGATCGCTGCGCCGACATTGCCTATCACCGGGACTTGTTGCAAACCGGCATTCGGGTGGAGTTCGACAGTGCGTTTCGCTGGAAAAAAGGCGAAGAAAACGGGACGTATCGACTGCTGGAGAGTCTGCTGCCCGATTTTCCGGATCAGATTACCGTTGGCATGGACGCGGCCCGAAACACGTATTGGCAATCATATGGTGGCTCGCCGGGGCTGCTTTTCCTGCTCACGACCTTTCGCGATGAACTCAACCGCCGGGGATTGAGTGATTACTGGAACCGAATCATGATTGAAAATCCGGCAACTCTGTATAGTTTTAACGTAGTGTCCTGATATCCTTAAACACAGACCTGTATGCAACGTATTGCCATGCTCGGGGGCGGCTTCATTGGCCGTTTCTATGCTGAATCCCTTCACGGCCAGCGCAGCCGCGACCGTGTCGTCGCTATTTATGCCCGACGCGAAGAAACCGCCCAAAAATTTGCCACCGATTATGGCTGTACCGTCTGGTCAACCGATATGGAAGCAGTCATCGCGCATCCCGACGTAACGATGGTGTGCATTGCCCTACCCAACAATCTCCACCACCAGGCGGTATTGCTGTGTGCCAAACACAAGAAAAACGTGGTCTGCACCAAGCCGTTAGGTCGCAATGCCGATGAAGCGTTGCAGATGATGCAGGCGGTTGAAGACGCCGGTATTTTCGGCGGATATTTAGAAGATCTATGCTACTCGCCCAAGTTCCTGAAAGCGTTGGAAAGCGTGAAAAGCGGAGCATTGGGCCGCATTTTGTGGGCTAAATCCCGCGAAGCACACCCCGGTCCGCACTCCAACTGGTTCTGGGACAAAGAGCAGGCGGGGGGCGGCTGTATGCTTGATCTGGGCTGTCATTGCGTCGAAATCTCCCGAAATTTTATCGGGAAAGATGTTCGGCCTGTGGAGGTGATGTGCTGGGCTGCTACGCAGGTGAAGCCTATCGAGGCCGAAGATCACGCCATTGCCCTGGTCAAATACGAAAACGGCGCCATCGGGCAGTTTGAGGTAAGCTGGGTTTTTCGGGGTGGGATGGACCTGCGCGACGAGGTGATGGGCACCGAAGGCACGATCTGGATCAACAATTTTCTTCGGACGGGTTTCGAGATGTACACCTCTGGCAAAGGCGCGGATTATGTAGCCGAAAAAGCCGAGTCGAACTCGGGCTGGCTCTTTCCGGTGGGCGATGAAGTCAACGATCTGGGTTATAATCACATGTTTACCGACATGTTTAAATCCTGCGAAGAAGGTCGTGATGCCGCCGAAACTTTCTACGATGGCTACGTCGTGAACGCCGTGCTGGACGCAGCCTACCGCTCGGCAGAAACGAAGCAGTGGGAGCCGGTGAAACTGCCTGTCTGGCGCGGTCAGGAAGGTTTAACGCAGGAAAAAACGTTAGTTGAGTACGATGCTGATTTTTACCTCATCAAGGAAGAACTCACCCACGACGGACGGCATAAAGTGATTTTGAAAGATAAAGCGAGTGGCGAAATCGTGGAAAGAGATATAGAGAAAGTAGTGACAGGAGTTTGATAAGTTTTTGAACAGGATTACCGGATTAAACAGGATTCATAAGATGATAACAAAAAATCCTGTTTAATCCGGCAATCCTGTCCCGAAACTAAACCGCAGACCGGCCCGATACGCCTGATTAAGCGAAAATGTTAGCCATTTTTCCGATTGAACCGATACAGATACGGTGCTTTGTGCGCCCCGCCGGTCCATTTCTTTTCGACCCGTTCCAGACTATTGAGACTCAGCATTTTTCGTTGAAAATTAGCCCGGCTAAAGGATTGCCCAAGTACGGTTTCATATAGCCGCTGCAAGTCCGCCATCGTGAACATAACCGGTAACAGGTTGAACCCGACCAGCTTATGATCGAGCATCAGGCGCAGCGTGTCGAGGGCTTTTTGGATAATCAGCGTGTGGTCAAGTGCTAAGCCGGGTAAGTTATGCACGTCATGCCAGCCAATCGAATCCGACCGTTCGTCGGGGGTGGGCATCACTTTGGAGAAATCCAGCAGGGCGTAATACCCAACCGATACGTATCGCTGCGTGAACCAATGGTCGGGCGGTAATTCGATGCCGTTTGCTGCTGCAAGCTGTCGGCCAAACGCGTCGTTGCCTCGGTTTAGCTGGCCAAACACATGAAACTGTTCCAGAAAAATATTGGTCATGCCGGTTCGCTCCTGCAACACGCGCCCGGCTGCCTCATCCACACTTTCCTGCCTGTGTACCAGACCACCCGGCAGGGCCAGCAGACCCGTGTTGCGCAGGGTCAGCAGCAACACCTTCAACTCGTTGTCATGAAATCCAAAAATGACACAGTCCACCGATAAACTGGGTAACCACTCCGATTCATTTGTCAGGAACTGCTTAAAATCAATGGATTGCTTCATGGTGGATTAGCTGGGATACGCAACAATAAGTTGCAACCAGAAGAGATTCTCCTTATCATTGTATCAACTTGATACAATGATAGAGCTAAATACAGTTCTCTGTTGAAATAATTAATAATTCGATTGAAGAACAGCCTTTCTTACCTCATTAAACTGGTATTGATCCCATGAAAAAGCATTGTCAAACGGCTGTTATCTGCCTTCTGCTTGGTCCCTGCGCCACATTTGGCCAGCAAAAATGGACCGAAACCCGTTCCGACGATTACGTTGTGGTTGATAATCGCGGTGGCCGTCAACTTGCTTACGCGCCTGAGTCGGGCGTAAACGTATTGACGGTAAACGGGTTCGCTTTCAAAGATTTAAACAAAAACGGAACGCTCGATACGTATGAAGACTGGCGGTTGCCGGTTGCTGTTCGGGCCAAAGCCTTAGCCGCTAAACTGTCTGTTGAACAGATTGCGGGTTTGATGCTCTACAGCCGTCATCAGTCCATTCCGGCAGCCGGGGGCGGGTATATGGGTGGTACGTATGGCAAAAAACTATTTGCCGAAAGTGGTGCAAAGCCGTTTGACCTGACAGATCAGCAAACGGAGTTTTTGCAGAAAGATAACCTCCGCCACGTCCTCATCACAACCGTACAAAGTCCCGAAGTGGCCGCCCGCTGGAACAACAAGGCGCAGGCTCTGGTGGAAGGGCAGGGGTTCGGAATCCCGATCAATACCAGCACCGACCCGCGGCACGGCATTCGAGCCAATGCGGAGTTCAATGCGGGTGCGGGCGGAGCCATTTCCATGTGGCCCGGCTCATTAGGCATGGCCGCTACGTTCGACCCCGCGCTCGTGGAGAAATTCGGTCGTATTGCCGCGCAGGAATACCGGGCGTTGGGCATTGCTACGGCCCTGTCTCCGCAGGTCGATATTGCTACTGATCCCCGCTGGAATCGCGTAAGCGGTACTTTTGGTGAAAATCCGAAGTTATCAGCCGAGATGGGACAGGCGTACATCGACGGTTTTCAGACATCGACAGGTGCGGCTGAACTGGCTGACGGCTGGGGCTATCAAAGTGTAAATGCAATGGTAAAACACTGGCCCGGTGGCGGGTCGGGGGAGGCCGGCCGTGATGCGCATTTTGCGATTGGCAAATACGCCGTGTATCCGGGAAATAATTTTTCCACGCATCTGATTCCGTTTCTCGATGGGGCGTTTCGCTTGAAAGGAAAAACTAAAATGGCGTCGGCGGTCATGCCTTATTACACAATTTCGGTGGATCAGGACGGGAAAAATCATGAGAACGTCGGCAATAGCTATAACAACTATTTGATCAACGATTTGCTGCGGACGAAATACGGTTTCGATGGCGTCGCCTGTACCGACTGGGGCGTAACGGGCGACGAAACGGCCCTCGATATGTTTGTTGGCGGTAAGCCCTGGGGCGTGGAGAAACTGACCGTAGCCGAACGCCATTATAAAGTGCTGATGGCGGGCGTCGATCAGTTTGGTGGAAACAACGATGCCGCGCCCGTGCTGGCCGCGTATCAGATGGGCGTGAAGGAACACGGCGAAGCGAAAATGCGGGCCAGATTTGAACAGTCGGCGGTGCGGTTGCTGACCAATATTTTCCGGGTGGGCTTGTTTGAAAACCCATACTTAGGGGTTGAATCAACGAAGAAAACGGTAGGCAACCCCGACTTCATGGCGGCTGGCTACGCGGCTCAGTTGAAGTCGCAGGTGCTGTTGAAAAATAAGGCTGGTGTACTGCCCCTGAAATCGGGCAAGACCGTTTATGTGCCTAAAAAATTTACTCCGGCAGGCCGGAATTTTATGGGAGTGCCGACTCCGGAAAAGACCGAATATCCGGTTTCTGTCGACGTACTGAAAAAATACTTCACCCTCACGGACAACCCCGATCAGGCCGATTACGCGCTTGTTTTTGTGAGCAGCCCGAACTCAGGCATTGGCTACGATGCCGCCAATGTGAAGGCGGGGGGCACGGGTTATGTGCCCATCAGTCTGCAATATGGCCCGTATACGGCTGAAACGGCTCGTAAAACCAGTTTAGCCGGTGGCGACCCGATGG
>JANPJE010000317.1:0-12922 GCA_031425355.1 Spirosoma sp.
CACGCCAACGGTGGTCATTTGCCCGGCCAGCAAGCCGAGCACCTGCGAGCGTTTCTGCAATGTAAACCCTTTGTCGATCAGATAGTTATATTCTACATGATTTTTCGGGATGGCGGGCGTGTAAATCACCAGCGTCTCGGACTGATTCTCCCGAAACGCGGCAGGAATTTGTTCTACGTCATCGGTAAAGTGAATCGCCATTCCTTCGGCTTGGAGCGAGTCGGTCAGGGCCGTTGGCGTTTTGTCGTACCCGGCCACGATGTAGTGGTTAACGTGAAACCACCGGGCGAGTGCGCTCATGCCGATACCGCCGATGCCGAGAAAATAAATGTATTTTACGCTGTCTAAAGTCATATTCGAAAAGGGAGAAAAGACGAGAAGGGACGAGTAGGAAGAAAGGGTAAGACAATAGTCACTTATTCCACTGGTTCCGTGCTTCCCTTTACTCCTTATTTTATTAAGTTGAGTACTTCTTCTGCAATATCCCGGGCCGCATTTGGTTTAGCTAAGGTTTTAATTTGCTGACTTAGTTGCTGTTGCAGAGCCGGATTTGCCAGCAAGTTCAGTGCCGACGTAACGAGTTCCTGACGAGCGGTGCGGTCATTTACGAGCAGGGCCGCGTTGTGGTCTACCAAACTCATGGCATTGCTGGTCTGGTGATCTTCAGCGGCTGTTGGCAATGGAACCAGGATAGCCGGACGCCCAACCAGACACAACTCAGATACAGATAACGCTCCCGCCCGCGATACAACCGCATCGGCAACTGCATAGGCTTTGTCCATGTCATAAATAAAATCATACGGCTTAATCAATGATGACCCGGTTGCCGCTACGGCTGTTTTTGCGCGTTCGATGAAGGCCGGTCCCGTTTGCCAGATCACCTGAACGCCCGCATCCACAAAACGCGTCAGGCCAGCTTCTATACTCTCGTTCAACGTTCGTGCGCCCTGACTACCGCCAATAATCAGCAGCGTTGGTCGGGTGCTTTCTAATCCAAATAAGTTTCGGCCCGCTTCGACCTGCTGATCAGCAAGTTGAATATCACTCCGGACGGGGTTTCCGGTCAGTTTGATTTTTTCGGCAGGGAAAAATGCGTCCATCCCCGGATACGCCACACAAATACGTTTCGCCCAGCGAGCCAGTACTTTATTGGTTAGACCAGCGTAAGAATTCTGTTCCTGAATGAGTGTTGGAATCCCTTTCAGAGAGGCTGCCAACAACAGCGGGCCGCTGGCATAACCACCAACGCCTACGGCTGCATCGGGCCGGAAGTCGCGAACGATTTGCCGTGCCCGGAGCAAACTTTGGCCTAATTTGATTGGGAAGACCAGGTTTTCCAGCGTCAGTTCACGCTTGATACCTACAACCGGCAACCCCACGATGGTATAACCGGCGCGGGGTACTTTTTCCATTTCCATTTTACCCTCGGCCCCAACAAACAGAATCTCCGTTGCCGGGTCTATGGCTTTCAGTTCGTTGGCAATGGCAATGGCCGGGTAAATATGGCCGCCAGTTCCGCCCCCGCTGATGATAATTTTCATTTGATCTATCGTATACCCTATATTTTGCTTTCGTCGGCCTCTTCCCGGCTGACGCTCAGAACAATGCCGATAGCTAATCCGGTGAATATGAGCGACGTACCGCCCATACTTAGTAAAGGCAAAGGCTGACCCGTTACGGGAGCTAAACCGATGGCCACACAAATACTGGCAAATGCCTGAAAGACAATGCTGAACGTTAGCCCGGCTGACAATAATCCTCCGAAAGGCCGGGTAGCTTTTTGGAGGGTTTTCATGCCTCGCCATAAGAACCAGAGGTAGGCCAGCACCACCGGAATTCCGCCCAGCAACAGCCCGTACTCTTCAACTATTATGGCGTAGATAAAATCAGAAAAGGGATTTGGCAGGGTATTTCGCTGGTGGCTGTTGCCCGGTCCCTGTCCGGTAAGTCCTCCATTGGCCAGAGCAATGTACGATTGCTCGACCTGGTAGAAAATGGTGTCCGAACTCACAAAATTCTTTACCCGATTGGAAGCCGTTCCCAAGCGCTGCCCCGCAGCCAGGGCTATACCGCCAAACAGGATACAGGCAGCGATCATGTACCCTAAATAGCGTATCGGAACCCGGCCAATGTACATCAACAGGAAGCAGGTGGCCCCCAGCAATAAAGCAGTGGAGGTGTTCGACAAGATAATCAGGGCGCAGATTAGCGCGATCCAGAAAATGAGGTTGAACAGCACAATGGGATCGCTCATGAACCGCTGCCGCTTGGCCAGCATAGCCGCCAGGTTAGAGATAAGTGCCAGTTTAGCTAAATCGGATGGCTGGAATGTTTGGTTGATAATTGGAATCGTTACCCAGCGCGACGCATCGTTCAGGCTTGTGCCTTTAAAAAACGCCCATAACAATAGGGGTACGGACAGCCATAAGCCAAATTTCGATAGCCGGGCATAATAGACGTAGTTGATTTTATGGGCGAAATACGTACAGGCCACCCCAATCAACAACAGAGACCCATGTTTAAGTAAAAAGATTTCGGTGTTGCCGTCGAGTTCACGAAACGCTTTTGTACCGGTCGCGCTGTAAACGACCAGTACGCTCATGATGGACAGGTAAAGCACGATCCACCAGATCTGGCGGTCGCCTTTGAGGTTTGTACGAATCCAGTCGCGAAGGAACATGACTTTTTAATTATGAATTATGAATGATAAATTATGAATGAGATTACTTGCATTTATCATTCATAATTTATCATTCATGATTAGTTTAATGGCTTCTTTAAACTGGTTTCCCCGGTCTTCGTAATTCTTGAACAGATCAAAACTTGCACAGGCAGGCGATAGCAAAACAACATCACCGGGCTGTGCCCATTCGAGACTTTTAGCAATGGCATCGGCGACACGTTGCGTCTCATAAACAGATGAAATCGTGCTGCCGAAGTAATCTACTAATTTATGATTGTCTACGCCCAAACAAATGAGTGCTTTTACCTTTTGGCGCACCGATTCATCTAACTGGCTGTAATCGTTGCCCTTATCCAGGCCACCCGCAATCCAGATCACCGGCGCGTCCATACTCGATAGGGCGTAAAAGACCGAATCGACATTGGTGGCTTTCGAATCGTTGATAAACTGAATACCGTTGACCTTCCCGACTGGTTCGAGTCGGTGGGCCGCATTCCGGAACGTTTTCAGGCCGGTGTCAATAGCCTCGTTCGATACGCCTACCGATTGCGCGGCCAGTACAGCCGTTAGCATATTGATGGCGTTGTGCGGACCGCGCAGGGGCGTGTCGGCCTGCGCGATAGCAAACGATTGATGATTGGTTTTTGTGATTATCTGCCCATCCAGTAAATACCCGCCGGGCGAAACAGCCGCCTGTAATGAAACGGGCAACTGATTAACCACTGGCTTACGCGTGGCCAGTTCATCGAGAATTGGTCCGCTTTCGGCGAAGTAAATAAACGTATCGTTGGGCTGGGCGTTTTGTAATATTCTGAATTTGGACGCTACGTAATTCTGGAAATTATAATTGTAGCGGTCGAGATGATCGGGCGTAATGTTGAGCAGTACCATTACGTCAAGATGCGTTTCGTACAGATCGTCTAATTGAAAACTGCTGAGTTCCAGCACGAAGTAGTCGAACGTATCATGAATTACCTGTTCCGCAAAACTGTCACCAATGTTACCGGCCAGGCCGACATTAAAACCGGCTGTTTTGAGCAGATGGTACGTCAGCAGGGTCGTTGTGGTTTTTCCATTGCTGCCGGTTATACCAATGAGTTTGGCTTTTGTGTAACGGGCTGCGAATTCGATTTCTGAGATAATGGGAATCCCCTGCGCCCGGAGTTTCTGCACTAAGGGCGCCGTTTCCGGGATGCCGGGGCTTTTTACTACTTCAGTAGCCGTTAAAATGGTGGCTTCGGTATGCTGTCCTTCTTCAAAGGCAATGCCCGCTGCACGAAGCGTAGCCCGGTAGGTTTCCGTCAAAATACCTTTGTCTGACAGAAAGACCTGGAAGCCTTTAGCCTGAGCCAGTAGCGCGGCACCAACACCACTTTCGCCCCCACCGAGAATGACTATTTTTTGACCTGACATGGTAAAATTATACTACCGGCAAAATAACGCATAAATGAAGAAGCCCTGACTATATGCCAGGGCTTTTCGCTTATTTTTTCAAATTAAGCTTATTCTTTTGGAGCAAATGACTTCGCTAACCGGGTGCGGTTGGCTGCTCTAACAATCATGAACACGACCCAGGCGACAATCAGGAACTGAATGAGAACATTTATAAAGTTGCCGTAGCGGATAGCCACTTCGGGCACGGTGCCAACGGCTTCTTTTAACACCAGTTTCATCTGGCTAAAATCAACTCCGCCTAATGCCAGTCCAACGATCGGATTAATAATATCCTCAACCAATGAGGTGGTTATTTTGCCAAAAGCAGCACCAATAATGATACCAACGGCCAGATCAAGTACGCTACCCTGAGCGATAAATGTGCGAAATTCACTTAGCATAAGAATGGAGATTTTAGGTTAAATTAAGTTATAAACAAGTTATGGTAAATCACGTAACGTCGGGTCCAAATCAAAACCGGCCCGGTAAAGGGTCCGTCAATTTTATGGGATCTTTTTTCTTTCGGAACGTGCTCAGATTGTACGAAAGGCCAACCGCTAATGTTTGCTGAATTTGCAGTTCAGAACTAAAATCTTTGTTATAAAGAGCGATAAGGCCGAACGTAGTGTTCAGATACCGGCTAATCTTGGCTGTCACAAGCAGGTCGATCCGATGGTTGATATTATCTAATTGCGCATACTGTGTAAACAGTTGGTAACGAGCATTCAACGATATGTTTTCGGTTAAATTCCGATTCAAAGCGGCCTGTAATTGAAACGCCAGCCATTCCGACCGGCTACTCTTGCCCGGTTCTACACCATAGACTTTTTGGGTAGCGTCGGGAACAAAGGTGCCATTGGCCAACTCCCGGACCCGCACTCCCTGATCGGCCAGAAATGTGAAACGGGGGGCCAGCGGGCTGATACGTAGGGCAAACCAGTCATTTGGTTTATACGCGATACCGGCTGCGAGGGTAAACTGAGCCGGGGCAAAGAAATTTGATACTTTCAACCGGGTCTGTTCGGCGGGGAGTTTATCGTAGCGATATCCAGTGGCAAAGAACGTATTGAATGTGCCGGAAATGAACAAGTCCCATTTTGGCGCGATTTGACGGCCCAACACGGAGATCAGAATAATCTGGTCGGCGGCTTTGCGGGTATTGCCTAACTGTGTGACGTATCCTAACTGAAGATCGGCGGTGTTATCCCACGATGCTTTTCCTTTCTCATACAGGGCGCGGGCCGCTACTACGCCACCCACAGCTATGGAGTTGACACCACCGCCCGACCAGTTACTGAACGAAGCCTGATTAAAATTAACTCCGCCACTAAACGACCGTTGCCAGTAGGATGTATCGCGCTTTACAGCTATCGTGTCTTTGAAGTTTGTTGTGATCCGGGTTGAATCCTGCGCCATAACCTGAGATAAGCATGAATAACCCGTAAGACAGAATAGTACTATTTGCTTCATAGTTGGATGTATTTCCTTGTTAATCTGAATAGGTAACGTATTGATTTGAAACCTACTAAGTAAAAACCTCTACTTTTTTCGTTTGTAGGGTCTGCAGTGGAATTACGGTAGTCGTTTCGCCCGTACGAAGGCTTAGTGATAACGTATCAATCTTTATAATTTCACCTTTCACATCATCCACTTGAATGATCTGGCCTTCTTTATATTTATTTTTTGAATAAAAGGACGATAGAATATTCGCCATCAAGTCGCGGGAAGCGATGCCATAACCAATAGCAAAGGCAAATATGATTCCACCAATAATAAGGTTGAAACTCGATTCGAGCAGCTCCGTATTGATGCCCGCCTGGCCTAATGCACTAATAATGGTGATGATCAGGAAAAAGACAAAAACGATCGTACTTAATAATCGGGCAGACGAGATATTGAACGACTGGCACAAACTGAATACCGTTCCCCGTAGTGTATCGGCCAGCAAAACACCCACCTGTAACATGATCGCAGCCGCAATCAACTTAGGTATAAAATTTACCAATGACGACACCATTTCGGTAATAGCCGCTACACCCAGTGTTTCGGTTGCCGCCGTGATGAATACCAGCAGAATAAAATAGTAAAGAACTTTAGCAACGATCTCGCTCAACTTGATTTCGGTGCCAAGCTGTTTGATAAAGCTGATCTCGTTAAGACGCTGTCCAATTTTATCGAACCCGACCCGACCCAAAACCCGCTGAACAATGAAAGAAGCCAGTCGGGCAACACCAATGCCAATCAGAAGAATAACAACAGCCCCCATGATGCGGGGAACAAATTCAACGAATTGGTCAATCAGTGTTTGAAAAGTATTACGTAAAATTTCTGTCAGATCAGGAAGTTGTTTCATAGGTAGGGGTTAGGTTTTCAGACGTTACAGTGGCGGATTTACCAGCGTAGTTGCCACGCTGACTAAATCACCGACGTAGATTTCCACGACGGCGATAACGTTTCGAATCAAATCAATTTCAGATACCAACTCAGTTTTTAAGTGAGGAGGGCATACAGCATCGGATTCGAGTTCTTTAAAAGGATTTGTTGTTTCCATAGGCATAGGGGGCTGACTACCAGCGAAATGGCCAGCGAATCGATACAGCAGCTTTGATCACGATCAATATCCAGAACAAAGCTCCTTCGAGATAATGCTTGCGGAGTTTGTCGCGTGACCGTTTGAGACGCATTTTTACCGCACTCTCTGTCAACCCATTGAAGTCTGCAATCTCCCGAATACTGATATCATCCTGATATTTCATCAATAACATGGTTTGCTCGTCGGGCGCAAGTTGACGCAAAGCGCGTTCGAGCTGCTGGGCTTCCATTTCTGCTATCTCCGCCAGACCATCGTCCCCACCGACGTCTAACCGCTCCCAGCCATCATCTATATATACTTCGCTGCGCAGGTTTTGTGAGCGCAATTGATCGGTGCAATAGTTATAGGTAATGGAATACAGCCAGGTGGAGAATTTAGCCTGCTCCCGAAAACTACTTAATTTGACGACTAACTTTAAGAAAATGTCATGTGTTAAATCTTCTGCCCGAACAGGATCCTTAGTGAACGATAGGCATTTTCGGTAGACTTTGTCACAATAGCGTTCATATAGCTGCTCAAAATAGATGTTCCGCTGTGTATTGACGTACAAGCGAACCAACTCCTCGTCCGAAATTTTCTCCATTTTATACAGTGGTGACTGATAAGACTTGAAAATAGTGTGAAAGTAACCTGACAATAGCTCGTGTCAGGCAGATATTGGTTAAGTGGACAGTAAAGGTCGAAGTATATCTGAACAGTTAATATTCTGCATTGGCTGTATTGCCATGTACTGGTATGTATGAATGCATAAATCGTATGAATAGCCCGCATGCCTACACAAACTCCTTGTTAGGTTAATTTAGGTATTTGGTTTACTTAGTTAATTGGTTAGCATTGTTCGTAAACATTTCTCACTAATAGGTTTAGTATGAAGGTATTCAATGATGTACGTCAGCTAATGAATTATAACCTGAAGCAGTCAGACCGGAATCACTGCCTAAAGTACGTTTCATTGACAATCAATACGGTAGAAAGTGAGTGAGGTAAACCTATGATAAAAGGCTGGCTATAAGGGCATAAATTGACGAGTTCTGTCTAAAGGAATAGGCTATAATCAACAACGGGTATTATCTGCCGCATCGCTAAACACGCAAAAATTTGTAATTTCGCAAACGACTCCCTACGTCCCTGTGCTAACAGAAACCTACCAGCAACTCCTCATCGAACGCATCCGCGACATCGCTCATCCCGAAGCGGTACGGCGGTTTTTTGGGTTGATGAAAGAACTGATCGACATTGTCAATTTGCCCAATGGTGATGCCCGGCTGGCGTTTGTGGTTCGCCCCGATAAAGCGTCGATTACGGCAAACATTAACTTTTTTCAGGCATTACGGATTCAGCGGCAACGACGTAACGAAATAGAATTCCACCTGACAATTAAAAAATCCTGCCGCGACCGTCTGAAAAGCATCGAAGAACTGGTTTTTGAACCGATAACCGAAAAGTCTGATTATCTGGCGGTTATTATTGGGCAATCGAACGTGCATCTGCTGTATCAGCCTGCCCTGCGAACCTGCTGGGAAGATTGTTTGCTCGAACTGGTAGAGAGCAACAAGCGGGGGCCGCACTCCGCCCGGCACAATGCCGACGTGTATCGGGCTGCCGAAGATGAGAGTTTTTTGACCGATCTGCTTCGCCTTGCCGATGATCCCACACTCGGGGAGCGGGTGCTGAATGGACACCATGTTGAAGAGCCGGAAGCTGACTACGAAGCCGAGTCGAAACTCCCCGATCAACCACATAATTTAATCCTGTTCGGTCCGCCGGGAACGGGTAAAACGTTTGCCCTACAGCCATACCTGCGCCACGAAAATGCCCGGCCTGGATTGGCCAGCCTCATTACGTTCCACCCTTCCTACAGTTACGAAGAATTTGTGGAAGGTATTCGGCCGGAGGTTATCAATGGGCAGATCAGTTACCGGATCCGGAAAGGCATTTTTTATAAGGCCTGTCTGTCGGCCATTCAGCAGGCGGGTTATGCAACGCTGGCCGACTGCCTGAACGACTCGCCGGAAACGCGTAGTCAAAAATTGAAAAGAGCACCCGCCCATTACCTGCTCATTGATGAAGTAAACCGCGCCAATGTTGCCAGCGTATTTGGCGATTTGATTACGCTCCTTGAATCCGATAAACGACTGGGGGCCGAAAATGAACTGTGGCTAACATTACCCTATTCGCAGGAGCGGTTCGGTGTTCCGGTAAACCTGTTCGTTGTTGCCACCATGAACACTACCGACCGCTCAATTGCCCTGCTGGACATTGCCTTGCGCCGTCGATTCTCGTTTCGCGAAATGCTGCCCAATCCAGCTATTCTGCCCGAAATCGACGGAATTGATCTGGCCCAGCTATTGGCGACTATCAACGAACGTATTGAATACCTGCTCGACCGCGATCATCAGATTGGGCATGCCTATCTGACGAAAGTTGACACCCACGCGGATTTGTGCGCGGCCTTCCGCGACCGGATTATTCCGCTTTTGCAGGAGTATTTTTTTAATGACTGGGCAAAAATCCAGTTGGTTTTGGGCGATAATCCAGCCTGGGGTAAAGATCCCGGCCATCGGCTTGTCTGGACGAAGAAAAAGTACACCGCCAATGCCGCTGGCAAACTGTTTGGCGAATTACCCGACCTGATGGATGAGGTGGTGACCTACGAAATTAACCCGCATTTGCAACAGGCTGATTATGAGCAGATACCAGTTGATGCCTTTGTAAGAATTTATCAGAAGCTGTAGCCTGGACGGCCACGTCCGGGTATAAACGCTTATTATTCGCCCGGACGTGGCCGTCCGGGCTACTAAGAGAGATGAAAGCACTCGTTCTTACTGAATACAAGCATTTTGAGTTACAGGAGGTAGCCAAACCGACTATCCGGCCTAATGAGGTTTTGGTTCGCGTAAAAGCCGTTGGCATTTGCGGTTCCGACGTTCATGGCATGGACGGCAGTTCTGGCCGACGGATTCCACCCATCGTAATGGGGCATGAAGCATCGGGCATAATCGCTGAAGTCGGCAGTGACGTGCGCGGATGGGCCACCGGCGACCGCGTTACGTTCGACTCGACGGTGTATGTGCTCGATGACTGGTATAGCCGCCGGGGGCAGTACAACCTGAGCGACGGTCGCGAAGTCGTGGGCGTTTCGACACCGGACTTTAAACGCCAGGGCGCATTTGCTGAGTATGTGTCGGTGCCGCAGCATATTCTGTACGCCATTCCCGACAATGTTAGTTTTACACAGGCTGCGCTGGTCGAACCGGTAGCTGTGGCACTCCACGCGCTCAGTCTGACGCCCATTCAAGTGAACGATTCGGCAGTGGTGGTCGGGGCCGGTATGATTGGCCTGTTCGTAATTCAGGCGCTCAAACTGGCCGGTTGCGGAATTATTATTGCCATTGATCTGGACGATGACCGGCTCGCACTCGCCCAAAAACTTGGCGCAACCCACATCATCAACGCCGGAGGAAGTGGAGACGTAGCAAAGCAGGTGCAGGCACTGACAAACGGGCGCGGGGCCGATGTGTCGTTTGAGGTGGTAGGAGCGGGGCCAACCGTGAAAACTGCCATCGACTGCGTTCGGAAAGGAGCGACTGTTACGCTCGTCGGCAACCTCGCGCCAACCGTTGAAATGCCATTACAAGCCGTGGTAACGAGACAGTTACGGCTACAGGGTTCCTGTGCCATCAACGGCGAATACGAAGCTGCATTGGCCTTGATTTCGTCGGGACGGATTAACGTCGAAGCCATTCTCAGCGCCGAAGTTCCGCTTGACGAGGGGGCCGACTGGTTCCGGCGGTTATACGACAAAGAGAAAGGACTGATTAAAGTGGTCCTCAAGCCGTAATGTGCCATGGACGCTGTTTGGGTGATGAGCGAACTGCTGGCCGCACTGAGCGGAACGCCGGCGGATTCTGTTCAAAAACAAATTAGTGCGCAGGTTCACACTGGTTTTATCATTCCCCACGCCCCTGACCTGCAGGCTATTTCGCAGTCGGTGCCGGTGGGCGTTACGCTCGAATACAGCCGGATTAACCTGCGTCGTAGTGCGTTTGACCGATGCAATTGCTTTGCCCGGGTTGGGGGGTATGCCAACTACGTTGCATTCAATAATCCGGCTGAACTGGGCCGTTCATTTAGTGCCGGGGCATTTTTTGAGCCGCTGATTCGATACGGCAAACCGGTGTCTTTTTCCGTTCGGGCCATGGCGGGGGTAGCGTACCTGACCCGCATTTTCGACCCGCAAACGAACCCGCAAAATACGTTTTTCGGGGCTTCGCTGAATGGCTGGCTATCCGTATCGGCGGCTACGCATATTCGGTTGAGCAATCATCTTCAAGCCACCGTTTCAGCCAATTATAACCATATCTCCAATGGCGGCAGCCGTCAGCCAAACCGGGGTATGAACTTCCCGACGGCATCGGTGGGGCTTATCTACACGCTCCGGCCAATGCCTTTTCCTGATCCAAAAAACTGGTCTAAGCCAATATTGACGAAACGGTTTGTGGTACGTTTGGCACCGTTTAGCACCGTTCGGACGCTGCCCCGAACGGACCTCTTCCCCGAACGCGCTACCTGGTTGCTGGGTGTCACGGCCACGGCGGGCTGGCGGTTGAACCGATTTCATGCGCTGTCTGGCGGAACGGAAGTGGTCAGTGATGGATATATCCGGGAACAGCGACGACGCGAAAACCTCACACCCGATGGTTGGCAGGCTGCTTTGCTTAGTGGCTATGAACTGTGGCTGGGCCGGTACGTATTCGCTACGCATCTCGGCTGGAATGCCTACCAACCCGACAGCATACTCGGCGGACGCGTTTTCCAGCGATATCAGTTGTTATATGCGCCTACTCCGCGTATTCGGCTGGGCGTGGGCCTCAAAGCCAAACTGAACGTTGCTGAAGGTTTCGATGTGCGGGTGGGGGTGGAATTTTGAGAGATTACCAGCTTCGTCTATAAATGACGGTCGCTGTTAAGTAGAAGATTCTGCATTGCTGCATTTGGTTGGAATACATTGACGAATAATTATGCCCAATCCCATCCGAGTTGCCATTATCGGTCCCGGCAAGGTGGCGCACCTTCACGCCAAAGCCGTTTTGCAAACACCAGATGCTAAGTTAGTCGCCGTATATGGGCGCACCTATCAAAAAGCCGAAGACTTCGCCAACAAATATGGCATACGCGCTTATAGTGACGTGTATGACATGGTGGATCGCGAAAATGTGGACCTGTGTCTTGTCTGTACATCGCACCCGGCCCACCGCGAGCCGACCGTTGCTGCGCTCGATGCAGGGTCTAACGTGCTGGTTGAAAAGCCATTAGCCTCAACGCTCGAAGACTGCGACGCGATGATTGAAGCGGCTAAACGTAACAATCGGTACCTGGGCGTCATCAGTCAGCGACGGTTCTACGCGCCCTCCATGCGGATTCGGGAAGCCATTGATTCCGGGAAAATTGGAACGCCAATTCTTGGAACGATTCAAATGCTTGGCTGGCGCGACGAAGCGTATTACAAAAGCGATGCGTGGCGCGGTACGTGGGCCGATGAGGGCGGGGGTGTGTTGGTCAATCAGTCGCCCCACCAGTTGGATTTGCTGCTCTGGTACATGGGCGAAATCGACGAAGTATTTGGCGTCTGGAGCAATCTAAATCACCCCTATATCGAGGTAGACGACACCGCGCTGGCCATCGTGAAATTCAAAAATGGCGGTCTGGGAAACATCATTGTGAGCAACTCACAGAAGCCGGGTATTTTTGGGAAAGTCCACGTTCATGGGCAAAATGGCGCATCGGTGGGTGTCCAGACCGACGGCGGTGCTTTATTTATTGCCGGGATGTCGAGCATTACTGACCCGCCGGTCAATGACCTCTGGACGGTGCCGGGCGAAGAAAATTCACTGGCTCAGTTCATAGTCGAAGACACGGCTTTCTTCAATACAATCGACGCAACGGTCTACTACTTCGGGATACAGATTGCCGAATTCTGCGATGCTATTCGTGGAAATCGCCCGCCGTTAGTAACGGGCGAAGACGGCCGCAAAGTCGTGGCTCTCTTTCAGGCCATCTACGAATCGACTCGAACGGGATTGCCAGTGAAATTGTAAGGGGACGAGAGGGACGAAGGGCCGTCATAAATTCCCTTTCTTCCCTCTCGTCCCCTTCTCCCTTTCCTCCCTTATAATTAATTCGCCGGATCTGGTGGCGTACTGGTATTATTG
>JANPJE010000318.1:0-3409 GCA_031425355.1 Spirosoma sp.
GCAAAACCGGACGCGTAACAAAGAACAAAGAAGAACGTAGCAATATCGGAGAGTTTACTGTACGTGTTTGTCAGAATCATCAGGATAGAGGCACCGGCTGTCAACAGGGTGGCATTTACGGGTGTACCGCCCGCGTTGACCTGCGTAGCGAACCGGAAAAACAGCCCGTCGCGGCCCATCGCGAAAATGACACGAGGGTTAAACATGATCTGCGCGTTGATGATCCCCATAATCGAAATCATCAGCAAAAACGTCACGACCTGTGCACTGCCCGGCCCAAACAAAACCTGTACAGCATCGGCAGCGGGGAGTTTTGAGCCAGCCAGGGCCGATACCGGCAATACGTAGAGCAAGGCCAGATTGACCAGAATATAAATACCGATGATGAGCAGTACGCCACTAATCATGGAGCGGGGCAGGTTGCGGCTTGGGTCAACGTCTTCCTCGGTGAAGTAAGCGGCTGTGTGCCAGCCGTCATACGTATAAAAAACAGCTTGCAGCGCGGCCAGTATACCTATCCAGATGCCCCCTTCGGCGAGTGGCCGGATGAGTTCGGGCGAAACGGATGCGGTTTTGTCGGGTGTTATAACGAAACAAACAATCACAAACGCCAGTAAACCAACGGCTTTAAGCACACTCATAACCTCCTGCGCCCGGCTGGCCAACCCCACCCCAATCGAGTGAAACGCTACAAAAGCAACCAGAATGCCAATGGCTACAGCTTTCTGGTGATCGACAATCGAGGGAAACAGCAGGCTTGTATATTCGCTCATGACCGCAGCCCCAAACGCCATTGCCGAAACGCTGCCCAGCCAGCTACTGATGCCAATAATGAACCCGGCATAATCGCCAAATGCCCGCCGGGCATATACGTACCACGCGCCGACTTTCGGAATCATCGTACCCAACTCAATAACCGACAGCGACCCCATCAGCGCGTAAACACCCACGGCCAGCCAAACGGCAATGATGAGCGTTGGATTACCGATGTCTTCCGCAATAGGGCCGGGCTTCCGCAGAATGCCGGTGCCGATAGTACCGCCAATCGTTACAGCCACGCCAAAACCGACGCCTAACATTTTTTTGAGTTGATTCTTAGCCATACTGTAAAGAAGGTGGGCGTTCAGGTTGTGAGCCGAGTATTCAACAATAATAGCGAAAAAGTTGCTTGTCCAGCGTTTGGCGCAGACGACAGCGAGCCAGCATTCGCGTTTTTTCGTAAGTTTGCCCACATGAGAATGTTGCTGATGCACCCGTACGTGCTGGTTTTCGTGGGGGGAGGAGCGGGGAGCGTACTGCGTTACGTTGCTGGTCGACTGATTCCGGTTAGCGTAACAGGCTCACCGTTTCCGATGGCTATTCTACTGGTCAATGTGGTGGCCAGTTTTGTGTTGGGTACGGTCGTCGGCTGGGTTATGAGCCGGTCGGTAGGCGAAGAGGCTCGCCTGCTGATTGGCGTGGGATTCTGCGGGGGGCTGAGCACGTTTTCCAGTTTTAGCTATGATACGATGGTCTTGCTGCACAATGGCCGCATGGGTGCCGCGCTGCTTAATATTGGCCTGAACGTAACGCTGTGTTTACTGGCTTCGGTCGGTGGTCTGTCGCTTGGACAAAAGTTATGAGGGAGCTATCGCTGTTTGTATTTTTATTTCCGATGATTTTAACGAATTCGCAAGCCCAGGAGGTCGCGCGTCGGTTGCACGACACGCATGAGATATATAAAGAAAAGACGCTTACCCATCGTCGGTTCAAACATGCTGATATTGTGCCGTTGCTCAACACCCTGAGCGCACCGCTATCGGTTAGCCAGATTGGCGAATCGTTGGAAAAACGGGCAATTTATCAGGTGAAAGCCGGAACGGGGCCAACAAAGGTGCTGCTCTGGAGTCAGATGCACGGCGATGAAGCCACCGCGACAATGGCTTTGTTTGACATTTTCAATTTTCTACAGGCGAAAAACGATGGGTTTGATGACCTGCGGCAGTTGATTCTGACCAACACGTCGCTTTATTTCGTGCCGATGCTCAATCCCGATGGTGCCGAACGTTTCCAGCGTCGAACAGCCACCGATATTGACATGAACCGCGACGCGCTACGTCTGCAAACGCCGGAAGGAGCCTTGCTTAAACAGCTTCAACAGACCATTCAGCCGTTGGTTGGCTTCAACCTGCACGATCAGAGTCCGCGCTACAGCGTCGGGAAAACAGGCAAGCAGGCCGTTATGTCGTTTCTGGCAACAGCCTACGACGAGGACCGAAATGTGAATGACGTTCGGCAGCGGTCGATGCAGCTTATTGCGGGTATGAATCGTGTGTTGCAGCAGTTTGTGCCGGGGCAAGTGGCTCGGTACGATGATGAATTTGAGCCGAGAGCCTTTGGCGATAACATTCAGAAATGGGGCACTACGTTAATACTGATTGAATCTGGCGGGTACAAAGGCGATTCGGAGAAGATGACGATCCGGCGGCTGAACTTCGTGGCCATTCTAACCGCTCTGGAAGCCATCGCCAACGGGTCTTACAAACAGGAAGCAATCATTGATTACCAGGTAATTCCCGAAAATGGTCGCTCCCTGTTCGATGTCCTGATCCGAAACGCCACGGTCATGCGCGAAGGTCGGCCCGTTCTGGTCGATGTGGGTATCAATTATGAGGAAGTCAATGATCTGGCAAACAGGACGTTTCAGTACAAGAGTCAAATTGAAGACATTGGCGATCTGTCAACGTTTTATGGACTGGAGGAAATCGACGCGACGGGCCTGATGCTGACGCCCGCCCGTGTGTATACCGATACACTTGACTCAGCCGCCGATCTCGATAAACTGGATTTGTCTGCGCTTCGGCAGAACGGCACGGTGGTGTTCAGAATGCGGCAGGCAAGTACGGATTACTTCCCCAAACAGGCTGTTCATTTGATTCGCGATGGGGAACTGCCGGGTAATCCGTTGCAGATAGAACAGATTCCGACCTTCCTTCTCATGAAGGGAAACCAGATAAAGTACCATTTTGTTAACGGTTTTTGGGAGATGAATACAACTAAACGGTTTAATGGTGTAACCGAATAAATGGCACGTCTACAGGCAAAAAACAAATTATATAGTCTATCGTTTGTTGTAAGTCCGAATTATAATTGGTTCGCTATCCTGTTTGTAAACTATTGATTTTTAGGCATTTAGGCGTGTTTCTAAATATAATCCAAGCGTAATATTTGGGTAACGTTAGCGTAACATTGGTCAGGTAGCTTTGCACCGCAAAAAGCAATACCAATCGACCAATATGAACCGCAACGTACTACTTATCCTGTTCTCACTTTTTTCTACCGCCGTCCTTGCACAAACCGGAACAATCCGGGGGACGATTAAGGACGGAAAAACCAAAGAATCACTAATTGGCTGCACCGTTCGCGTGGA
>JANPJE010000319.1:0-4339 GCA_031425355.1 Spirosoma sp.
TAACCCTCCAGAATGTGCGTGAACGTATTGACTTTAAAGCCCAGCGAATCAGCCACTTTCAGCAGCATGTTGATCTCCGACTGTACGTAGGAGTGACACGTAATGAAGCGTTTTTTTGCCAGAATCTCGGCCAGCGCGTCGAGTTCAATGTCCCGGCGTGGGATCAGCGCGGTTGCCTTCTGTTTAGCCGTTAAGCTATTGTAAGTAGCCCAGCTTTTGGCATATTCCTTCGCACGCGTGAAGTGGTCCATATACACCTGCTCGACCCCCATCCGCGATTGCGGAAAACGGGTCAATACATTCGGATTCGGGTAGTTCGCCTGCTTGACGTTCTCGCCCAGCGCGAATTTGATAAACCCATCGGCCCCGTTGACGAGCATATTGGCCGGCGACTCTCCCCATTTCAGTTTAATAATAGCCGACTGCCCACCAATGGCGTTGGCCGATCCGTGTAGCAGTTGCGAGGTCGTGACGCCCCCGGCTAATTGGCGGTAAATATTGATATCTTCCGAGTCGATCACATCCGCCATCCGCACCTCCGCCGAACTGCTTTGTCCACCTTCATTGATGGATAGCAGCGCGATGTGCGAATGTTCGTCGATAATGCCGTTAGTGAGGTGTTTACCCGTCCCATCGACCACCTTAACCGTAGCGGGAACAGTCAGACCTTTTCCAACGCGGGCAATTTTCCCATCCGTAATCAATACGTCGGTAGTCGCCAAAATGCCTTCTTTTTCATTCGTCCAGACGGTTGCATTTCTGATTAGCACCGTCTCCGCTTTGGGTTTCTGCACATTCCCCATCCCAATAAACGGGTACATGAGCGTACTGGCAACCGTTGAGGATACAGCCGACGTGGACACGGCCGTTGACGAAACCGCCGACGTAGAAGTGGCTGACGTGGAGACGGATGTGTCTACAGCGCGAGCCGCCGACCAGCTAATAACTTTACCGTCCGGCGTTTCGCCATCGCCTTTGAGGTTGGTTGGAGTGGTGCGATAACCGGTCAGGCGTGTTGTTCCGGCCTTTTTATCGAAGGGAATCTGAATCGAAATGAGGTCGCCAGAAATCGCAATTTTGGGCGTTACTTTCACCGTATCGACCATAATCTGGTACTCCGGTTTATCAGCCGATTTTCCCGTAATGTTGAGTTTCAGGTTGGTGCGGTCACCCACGGTCAGGTTCCAGGTGCCGCGCAGATCAGCCGCATCTTTCGTGTTGACAATGTATTGCTTCCCCAGCATCCAGTTTTCGTAGATCACATTATCGGCACTAAACAAATTGCCGGATGTGATAATGAAATTTGCCAAACGACCTTTCTGCAACGTACCGAGCTGATCGTCAGCGCGGATGAGCCGGGCCGGTACGGTCGTCAGAGCTTCGAGTGCTTTTTGTTCGGTCAGACCGTTTTCAATGGCTTTACGAAGATTCGCCCAAAAATCAGCCTTGCTTTTCAAACCCGACGACGTGAGCGCGAACGGAATATCGGCTTTTGCCAGCCGCCCGGCATTCGTGGGTGCCATATCCCAATGTTTAAGTTCGGCCAGCGATACGTTGTCAGCATCCCAGGGATCTTCGACGTCGTACGGTTGTGGGTAATTCAGCGGTACAATCAGCGAAGCACCCGTTGCTTTCACTTCATCGATACGCTGGTATTCATCGCCCGAACTCCGTATAACGTACTGAATACCAAACTCATCGCCAATTTTGTCGGCGCGAAGAATCCCTAATTTATCGTTGGCGTCGAAGATAGCGGGCAAGGGCTGGTTTCGGTTCAGCGCATCGAGCGACATATTGGCCTGTTCCTTACTGCCGCCCCGTTTATACCAGTCGGCATCGTACATGGCCTGCCGCAACAGAGCCACACTGCCCATCATCGAGTTTGGATATTGCTGGCCCGAACTCCCCTTGCTGAACGAATAGTGTGCCGTAGCGTTGGCCTTGAGCACAAGCGTATTTTCGCGGTCGTCGGCGAGGGTTACGAGTGCGCCGGTGCCCCGCGCGATGCCGTCGTGTGGGTGCGTGAGTACCGCCCCAAAGCCTAATTTACGCAGTTCATCGGCTTTTTTGGTGTCGGCTTTGAACAGCACACTAGCATTATTTTCGGGCTGGATGGCCTGATTCCAGTAATACGCGCCTTTTTTATTCGACTCATATTGCGGTGCGCCACCCCGCCCACCGCCCGTGCCGCGCGTCAGTTCGGGCATCCCGTAATCCGAATCTATGTCGATCAGGGCCGGGTAAATCCGCTTGCCTTTCAAATCGGCGACGACGGTTCCGGCGGGCAAATTTACCGACGTACCAACAGCTTCGACGTGGCCATTGCGGATGAGCAGCGTAGCATTTTGCAGGGTTGTTTGAGGATCGACAATGATGGTGGCGTTGGTGAAGGCATACAGCCCCGGTCGCTCGTCGTAAACACCGTTTCGGGGGAATGTCGTCTGAGCCACAGAATGGTAGGCCAGACCACCCGCCAGGAGTGCTGCCAGAAAATGTTTTGTCATGAAGTTAATGGATTGATGATTGGGCTTAACTGTCAAAAATAGGGAAATTAGCGCGTCTTACGGTGTTTTTATCAACCGATATTTCGGTGAATGATAAAATAAATATACTCTTTAGTAGTCATCAGGGCGGTTTTTGATCTGTACACACTAACTATGTAGTCTATAGTCGAAAATAGAAAACACAATCAGTTAACTGTCGATTCGGTAGCAGTACGCACCTTTCAGCCTCATTTTAATCTCCCCTACCGAACTATCCGTTTATTCTACCCTAAATTTGCTCATCAACCTCCGTACGTAACACCAATGAAAAATCTGCTTTTCAGCTCTTTCCTGATTTTGCTTCTCTCCTGTAAGAAAGATCCGGCTACCGTCCTGCCGCTGCAAGTTGAGGGATTCGACGGGAAGATGGTCTTAGTGATGCCGTCCGGCGTGATGAAAATTAAAACAAATCAGGCGGTGAACTGGCGGAACACGGGCGGAACGGTCAGTCGGGGAACCAACGACACGCTGATTTTTACGGCCCCGGCAACCACCGGTGTACAGCGATTAGTCATTAAACGCCCGGATAATTCATCCGACAGCCTCTTGCTTACCATTGCCGTAACGCCCAGCGCAAACCTGTTCAAATCGCTCAGGGAGGGAAACAAAATCATCATTTTCCGCCATGCTGCCGCCGATGTAGGTGCCGATCAGAACACGTCGACAGTAGCTGAGTGGTGGAAATCGTGCGACTCGAAACTGGCGCGGCAACTGAATGCACAGGGAGTTAAGGACGCGATCAATACCGGAAAAACGATCAAACTGCTCGACATTCCCATTGGCCGGTTGATCTCCAGCGAATTTTGCCGGTCGTTTACCAGTGCCGAGCAGATGACAACGGGATTACCCCTCCAACAGATTAACCAGTTGAATCTGTATATGCCTACTGAGATAAACCGTTGTGAATTCACCCTCAAACTGGCCTCCGATCAACCACGTGACATGAAAAACACTATTTTCGTAACTCACACCGGGATAATTGCGAACCAACCCGACTGCGTATTATTGAACAAACTTCAATGGGGCGATGCATCTGTATTTACCCTGAATGCGAACAAAACGATTAGCTATACGGGTACTATTCCCGTTAAAGACTGGACGGAGTTAGTGAAATAAACCGTCCCTAACTCCACTCAAGCGGAATTTTTCGCCCGGTTTCGGCGGCTTGCAAAATGGCTCCGATGAGTTTCATGTCTTTCCAACCCTCCTCACCCGATGCTTCCGGTTTGGTTTTTGTGCGGATGGCCTGAACAAAGGCGTCCATCTGAGCAATTTGCTGATAATTGGGTGAGGGTACATCCATGGCACCCCGGCTTGTGATGCCCTGCGCTCCGGTAGCATTGAACGACGGTTCGAGTTTGAACCAGCCGCGTTCGCAGGTAGCGTAGAGCCGGTCTACGTAGGAAGAATACGTAGTGCTACAATGCGCGACGGTTCCGCCCGGAAACTCGAACTGCCAAAAAACCGTCTCGTGAATATCCTTAAAGTGCTTTTTATCAAAGGTGAAGGCCTGCGCCGTTACACTGATCGGGTCCAAATTTAGCGTTCGGCGGGCACCATGAATGGCATATACCCCCAAGTCCATGATGGCCCCGCCCCCACCGATTTTTTTATCCAATCGCCATGAGTCCGGCCCCGGCACGGTAAAGCCCAATCCCGATTCGATCACTTTTACATGACCGAATGTGTTCTCGGCGGCCAACCGGCGCATCTCCAGATGGTGCGGCTCAAAATAGAGACGGTAACCAACCGATAACTGTACACCCGCTTTTTCGCAGGCCGTGATCATCTGCCGG
>JANPJE010000320.1:0-9662 GCA_031425355.1 Spirosoma sp.
CACGTCCGGGTGTAAGGCTATCCTTTTGCTTTACACCCGGACGTGGCCGTCCAGCCTACATTTTGCCGTTTACTATCATGCTCAAAAAAGAACGATTTCACCGTTTTCTGGCTTACTTCACGCAGTACTACCCCGAACCTAAAACGGAACTGAATTTCGGAAACCCTTATGAATTGCTGGTAGCCGTGATTTTGTCAGCTCAGTGCACCGACAAACGAATCAATCAAATTTCGCCCGCTTTATTTGCCCGTTTTCCAGAACCTGAATCACTGGCAGCGGCATCTGTCGATGAAGTGTTTACCTACATACGTAGCGTATCTTATCCCAACAACAAAGCAAAGCACCTGGTTGGGATGGCAACTACGTTGATGACACGGTTTGGAGGGGAAATTCCGGCAACGGTAGAAGAGTTACAAGCCTTACCGGGTGTTGGCCGCAAAACGGCCCATGTTATTTTGTCGGTCGTTTATAACGAACCAACAATGGCGGTCGATACCCATGTTTTTCGTGTATCGCACCGGATTGGGCTGGCTCCTTTGACGGCCAACACGCCCCTGGCCGTAGAGAAAGCACTAATGGCTCACATCCCCAAACAATACGTCCCGAAAGCGCACCACTGGCTCATTTTACATGGTCGTTACGTGTGCCTCGCCCGCTCACCCAAGTGTGAAGTTTGTGCGTTACGAGAGTTCTGCAAGTATTATGAGAGAGTCAGTAAAGTAATAAGTCAGTAAATGGCTGACGCAAGTGTTATTTGTGTGCATCAGCCACTTACTGACTTATTACTTTACTGACTCCATCAAAACTGTTCCGTACCGGCAAAAAAGAAACTGCCTTCAATTTCCGCGTTTTCGTCCGAATCAGAACCGTGAATGGCGTTGGCCTCGAGCGACTTGGCATATAATTTACGGATGGTGCCTTCCTCTGCCTGGGCCGGATTTGTAGCGCCAATCAGTTTACGAAAGTCCGCGACCGCGTTCTCCTTCTCTAAAATCATTGGAACAATCGTGCCCGACGACATGTACATCCGCAAGTCGTTATAAAAGGGCCGTTCGCTGTGAACAGCGTAAAACTGTCCCGCTCGCTCGCCGGTCAGCAAGGTTTTTTTGATTGCCACGATGCGAAATCCCGCTTCTTCAATCATCTTGATAATTGCTCCTGTGTACCCGGCCTCTACGGCATCAGGCTTAATCATGGTGAACGTTCGGTTCGTTGCCATTTTTTGTCTTAGTATTTCCAGATTTTATATCCCTTAACGGGGAAGCCCTGCGCGGGCCGGGGCAAATGTAAGGCATTACACGATAAATGCCATGTTGGGCCTTTGCCAGAGACAGTCGAACATCACCAGCGAGTGCCTTATGTTGGCAAAGTTGGCTAACCAGAATGCAAATCATCAATCGGAATTAGTATTCTTCGTACTTTTGGGTTTCGATTGTGGCCCTGGCCATTTGTATATGCAAGACATTGAAGCAATTGGCGCGATTATCGGACAACCGCCGGGCGGCTCCGCGCAAACCGTGCTGATTACGACTCACCAGAACCCTGATGCCGATGCGATGGGGTCATCGCTGGGGCTGGCAGGCTACCTTCGCAAAAAAGGCCACCACGTAACAGTTATCACTCCAACCGACTACTCCCAAAATCTTCACTGGATGGCGGGTAACGAGGGTGTAATCGCTTTTGACGAGAAAGTCCGGGTGTCGGTGAGCCAGTTATTCGAGGAAGCCGACTTGATTTTCTGCCTCGATTTTTCGAGTCTCGACCGTATCCGTGAACTCGCGCCGATGGTACGTCAGTCCCGCGCCCGCAAAATACTGATTGACCACCACCTCGAACCCGAATCGTTTGCCGACCTCGCCTTATGGGACCCCACCGCTGCGGCTACTGCCGAATTGGTTTTCCGGCTCATCGTTGAATTAGGCGATAAAAACTTTGTTGATGTTCCGATTGCCGAATGCCTGTACTCCGGTTTAATGACGGATACCGGCTCGTTCCGACACCCGAATACCACCGGCAATGTTCATCGGATGGCCGCCGAATTAGTGGACTTGAAAATCGACGTTAGTAGCATTCACCGACGTATTTTCGACAACGTAACGCTCGACAAATTTCGATTACTGGGCTACGTATTGAATGAAAAACTGAAAGTTTTACCCGAATATAAGTTTGCCTACATCACCCTGACCGACACCGAACTGAAACGGTATCGATCCAAAACAGGCGACACGGAAGGCATGGTGAATTATGCGCTGGCCGTTGAAGGCGTAGTGATGGCAGCTATCCTGATCGACCGAAACGACGAAATTCGCATCTCGTTCCGTTCCATAGGTGACTTTTCGGTACGTGATTTAGCCAGCACCCATTTTGAGGGCGGAGGCCACCGAAATGCAGCAGGCGGACGATCAAAACGCTCACTTGCCGAAACCGAGCGCAAATTATTAACCGTATTACCCGATTATCAGCAGCAGTTGCTGGAAACTGTTTAATAACTAACAATCTCTCATGTCTCTTAAAAATTTCGGGAAAGCCGCCCTACTTGTCGCTGTTGTAGCGGCCTGCGGTAAAAACCGCCAACAGGTGACGGACAACGGCCTGAAGTACACAATTCACGAACAATCAGAAGGTACCCGTAAGGGCAAAGTGGGTGATATTTTAACGCTTCACCTCACCTTGATGAACAACAAGGACTCGATTCTGCGTGATACCCACAAAGAGGGTGCGCCGTTCCAGATGCTGTTGCAGGTGCCGCCCTTCAAAGGTTCCTACGAAGAAGGGTTAACATTGCTGGGCAAAGGCGATAGTGCTACGTTCTACGTGAGTGCCGATTCACTCTTTACGCGGGCTATGCAGCCCTTGCCTCCGGGTGTAGTAAAAGGCACTGATATTGGTATCGCTGTCAAGTTACTAAATGTGCAGTCGGAGGACGAATACAAGAAAACGCAGGCGGCTGACTTTGACAAGCAGAAAGGCATCGATGCTAAAATTATTGAAAACTACATCGCCAAAAACGGTCTGCAAGGCAAAGCGCAGAAAACCGAATCAGGCGTGTACTACGTTGTGACACAGCCCGGCAGCGGCCCTACACCCACGCGGGGCGACGTAGTGCAGGTACATTACACCGGCAAACTGCTGGATGGTAAGGTGTTCGATAGCTCACGAACGAACCCACAGGCAGGTGGTAAGCCAGCCCAGTTCCAGATTGGTGTTGGTATGGTTATTCCGGGTTGGGAAGAGGGCGTTAGCAAGATGCACAAAGGCGAGAAAGCTACGTTGATTATCCCCTCGACGCTGGCGTATGGCCCACGTGGAAATCAAGGCATTGCGCCCAACTCTGTTTTGTTGTTTGACATCGACCTGCTCGACATTCAAAAAGGACAGCCGGGTCAGCAAGGCCCTCCGGGAATGCCGCAGCCAGGCCGCTAAGTCACTTCTTATTTTTCGTAAAGCCGTTTGCAGTTATCGTTGCAAACGGCTTTTTTTGTTTACTATGGAACTCTGTTTTGCTACCAACAATCAACATAAAATAGACGAAGTCTCGGCCCGACTCGGCAACGCTTTCGTCCTCAAAACACTCAGTCAGATTGGCTGCACGGACGAATTACCGGAAACATCGGGGACGATTCCCGGCAACTCGCGCCAGAAAGCAGAGTACGTCTGGACACATTTCGGCCTATCCTGCTTTGCCGACGATTCGGGTTTGGAAGTCGATGCGCTCGATGGAGAACCGGGCGTTGATTCAGCTTTTTATTCCGGTAGTCGTGATGCGGCCAAAAATATTCAGAAGTTACTGAAAAATCTGGCGGATAAACCCAATCGAGACGCGCGATTTGTTACAGTATTTACCCTCATCTTACATGGAGTTGAACACCAGTTTGAGGGAGTAATTGACGGTCAGATTATAATGGAGCCACGCGGCACGGGCGGCTTCGGATACGATCCGGTTTTCCAGCCGGATGGTTATGATAAAACCTTTGCCGAAATGGATGCAGTCGAGAAAAACGCGATCAGTCACCGCTCGCAGGCATTAGCTAAAATGATTGCGTATTTGCGGAAGCAAGTGGGGTAAGTATCTGATTAACAATAAATAAAAATGCCCATGCTGATACGTATCAGCATGGGCATTTTTAACGTATTAGTATAAAGGCTAATAAAATTTCGCCCGGCGATCCTCAACTTTAGCCGATTCCTTGATGGCTTCGTTAATGTAAAAACCCACGCGCTGTGCGCTGTTTTGCTGAATCTGGGTTTTGTAGAGTGCGTAATCAGCAATGGCGGGGGCCGGATTCATCGTGGTAGTTTCCATTACTAAAACACCGCCCTCGCCCGCAAACGCTTTGCTGCGCTTACCGGGTTTCAGACCGAACGCTTTGCCCAGTGCAACCGGGTCAACACCCGCACTGCGCAGGAAACCCGTTGCCAGATTCACGTCGTCAACGGTTTCGACTAACGCACCGGCACCATATTTCTGTGCCATCGCTTCGAGTGAACCGCTGGCGTTGCCAAGCTTACTGATAATTTGCTCACTTTTCAGTTGATTGCGAACTTTAGCCGTCAACTCATTCCGGAAGTCGCTTACTCCTACTTTGTCTTTCTCGGTTTTATTGGTCAACACAGCAATAACGTATTGATCGCCGATTTCAAAAGGCTCGGATACTGTATTTAACTCGGTTTTGTCGTTAAATGCCCACCGAACAACCTGCCGAACTTCCGAACCCGTCAGCGCATTGATTTGATTAGCCCCTTCCGGAATACGCTCGGCGGTTGCTACAACCAATGATTTATCCTCTTTTACTTTGGCATCAAACGCTTCTTTTGTCCGCACGTCTGATGCAAACTGATCGGCTTTCCGTAGGGCTTCATCGCGCGTGGTCTGGCTTGGCGTAATAGCCTTACCAATGGCCGCCACACGATAGAGCACATTTGTTTTGGGCTGCGTAACCTTAATGATGTGGTAACCAAATTCAGTCTCAACTAATCGGGGAATCAACCCCGCCGACGTAGCACCAAATATGGCCGACTCGAAAGGCTTTACCATCTGGCCATTGTTTTTGAAATACCCTAAATCGCCACCAACCGAGCGTGATCCATCGTCGCTGTTGGTTTGGGCTAAAGCCTCGAAACTGGCCCCACCCTGAATCTGCCTCAGAATACCTTCGGCCCGGCGACGGGCATCGGCTTTGGCTGAATCGGCTAAGCCTTTCGTCTGAATCAGGATGTGGCTGGCACGGACCGTGAAATTTGTATCTCTCTTTGAACCACCATATTTATAAATGAAATACGTGTTTCCTTCGCGGAAGGGACCGTAAATACCACCGGGTGCAAAGGTTGGAATAGAGGCCCGGAGTTGTTCCGGCATCTCGCCTGCTGTGAGGTAAAGCGGCACCCGAACGTCACTATTTTGCTGAGCAAACGTCGAGTCGTTTGTGGCAGAACCTAACCCGCGTGCCAACAATTTGATCTGGTTATACAGTGCCGCGCTGTCCTCTTTTGAGGGGCTAACGGAGAACGTAACGTACTGAAGCGACCGGCTGTCGGAACCGGGATATTCATCTTTATGCTTCGTCAGGTAATCCTGCAACTGAGCGTCCGTCACTTTCACCGTCGTGTCGTTGATCGTATAGTACGGCACAAACAGAAATTTCACATTAGCTTTCGAGTTCTGCGCCTGGTATTCTTTCTGCGCTTCGGCGGTTGTAGCAAAAATAGACAGGCGCATCAGGCCTTCGTATTTGTCGCGCAGACGGTCAGAAGCCAGATTTTTCTCGAAACTTGCCCACGCAGCCTGTTGCTGTGGGGGTAGGGTTTTCAAGCCTTTAAGGTAGCTGATGATTGAGCTTTTATCGAACACGCCCGTTTGCGGATTCGTAAAGGCCTGACGCACAGCAGGGCTGATGTTATTACCCTGAACCATGTCGACCAACTCTTCGGGTGCGACTTTCAGGCCAAGCTTGTCAAATTCCTTTTGATAAGCGATTTCAAACAGCATCTGATTCCAAGCCTGCTCCCGAATCTGGGCTAAATCCTGATCGGCCGGGGCGCGGCCACTTTGCTGTTCAAACTGCGCCCGGATCTCATCAACTTTAGCGTTGAAGTCTTGATAATCAATAGATTGACCAGCAATCTCACCTATTTCCTGCTGATTATCGCCGAATAGCATACTCTGGCCACTGAGCAAATCACCACCCACAATGAACAGGATCAAACTAACGGCAATAATACCGACAGCCAGCCCTGAACGTTCCCTGATCTTATTAATGACAGACATTTCGCTTTTAACAGTCAATTTAGCCCGCAAAATAACAATTTTCCCCGTTGGAATACAAGCAGTAACTGTACATCTATCCCCAAAATTGAGGAAAAGGCTCTACAAGCCTCTAACAAAAAAAGACCGGCTTTCTCTAAAAGCCGGTCTTCATGACGAATACTATGTCAACTTAATTTGAATCATCTTTACCATCCGGGTCAACTTTATCCTCGGCTTTGTCAAACGCATTTCCAATGTTTTTACCCGCTTGTTTGAAACCGGTTTTGATATCTTTCCAGGCCGCTGCCGTTGCATTTTTCGCCTTATCAATGTCATTGCCTAACTCTCTACGTTCGGACTCAAGTTCGGCCAATTCGTCTTTCGACTCGGCTTTAGCTTTTGCGCCCTGACGCTTAATGTCAGCCTGCATTCTATCAATTTTAGCGTCTAATTTATCCTTCTGAACGTTCATATTAGCCACTGCTTCGTCCCGTTCGCGCTTAAAATCAGCCGCTACCTCATCCGATTTTGCGTCGGCCTTATCACCAGCTTCATTCAAATCTTCTCTGGCTTCGGCACTCGCATCTTTAGCGTCGGCTTCAACAGCATCACCTGTTTTTTCGAGTGCATCCTCTGTGCGTGACTCATTCTTGTTATCCGAACCACAAGCCTGCAACAACGCCAATGACGTGACCAGCATTACCGTACCGGCAACGTGCTTAAGCCGGGTCATGATCAATTGTGACTTCTTCATAATAGTTTTGTGTAGTTTAATTACCACAAACCTATATGGCAAACGGTGTGCCAGAAAAGGA
Source organism: Spirosoma sp. (assembly GCA_031425355.1). Lineage (GTDB taxonomy): Bacteria > Bacteroidota > Bacteroidia > Cytophagales > Spirosomataceae > Spirosoma. Next base: position 7,060 of record JANPJE010000320.1, read on the forward strand.
GGAGGAAAGATGAAAGCAGGATGGGAAAGGAATACTAAGTCGACACTTTTCTTCCTTTCTTATTTCCATTTAATCGCGCAACCAATGGGTTTTGTTATAGGCGATTGGACGGGCCGACCGGCCAACAGACTACTAACGGCTTCGTCAACGTAACGACGTTGCACACTTGCCGCATCCTGTGGACTATCGTCGATTGCGCCTACGTACTCAAGAATAAACTGCCCGCTCACCTGTTTAAGTACGTATACCTGGGGGGTGCGGGTCGTTCCGAAAGCGCGGGCAACTGCCTGCGTGTCGTCCATCCCATAAGTAAACGAGTACCCTTTGTCGCGGGCGCGGACTTTCATGTTTTCGAATGAATCCTCTTCGTAAATCTTCGGATCGTTGGGCATGATAGCCAGCACAGGGTATCCCTGCGAAGCAAATTTCTGATCTAAGGCAATCAGTCGGTCTTCATACGCTTTCGCAAAGGGGCAATGATTACTGACGAAAGCAACAATAAGTCCCTTTTGAGCCTGATAATCAGCCAACGAAACCAGACGACCATCAACGTTTTTCAGGCGAAAATCAGCGATAGCATCGCCGAGATTATATCGTTTTGCGGTTATTTGCGCATGAACAAGTTGGGTCATGATCACCATCAGTAATCCGGCCAACGACCAACTCATGTATTTTTGCATAGTAATTTCTGGACATTTAGCAATTGGATAACAAACGTAGCAGAAAGATTAATTCATGTCGCAGAGCATAGGTAACTGGGAGGTACTACCGGGAATAAAAACCGTTAAATCAATTATCAACATAAAAAAATAAATACAGTTTGCTTTTACTAAACACTGTTCAGTATATTTGCATTGTTAACATAGATCAGAATGGGAATTATAGAACGGAAAGAACGGGAACGGGAAGAAATGCGGAAACTGATTCTGGACGGAGCGCAGAAACTGTTTTTAGCAAACGGCTTTGACAAAGTCAGTATCCGTAACATCGCTGATGAGATTGAGTATAGCCCCGCTACAATCTATCTGTACTATAAGGACAAGAACGAATTATTTTTTGCCTTACATCAAACTGCCTTTACCAAGCTGATACACGAGTTCGCCCCAATTTTTCAACTGGAGCAGCCGATGGATAAGCTCACAGAAATGGGACGACTGTACCTGCGATTTGCCTTTAACAATCCGGAACTGTATGAACTCATGTTCATTATGATTGCCCCAATAGAAACGCTGGAGTGCCGGGAAGACGTGTGGGAAGACGGTCATCGCGCTTTTTCACTCCTACAACAGGTCGTGCAGGCGTGTATCAATATGGGTGAACTGAAACATACGGATGCAGAACAGGCGGCCCTGATGATATGGAGCACCGTTCACGGATTAGCCGCTTTACTCCTGCGCAGACGGCTTAGCATGTTTGGCGAAGAACGACATGAAGCACTTATAGAAGAGGTATTTACCTTATTCATCAGTACGATAAGAAAAGGGCTTTAAATTTTTTTGCTCAGATACTAAACAGTGTTCATTAACTAACATACGATCATGGACTTCTTTTTTAAATACATCCGCTATTTGGGAGTCTTTCTCCCGCTTTCGCTGGCTGCCCAACCTGCACCCGTAGGTCAGTCAACCATTTTAGAGAGTTACGTTCGCGAAGGACTGGCGAATAACCTCGCGCTTCGGCAGGAAACACTTGAAATTAGCCGCGTAGCTGAATCGCTTACGCAGGCAAAGTCATTGTTTTACCCGCGAGTGGCATTCAATCCAACCTACTCGCTGGCGGCTGGTGGGCGTCGGCTGGAATTTCCGGTGGGGGATTTGCTCAATCCGGCTTACAAAACGCTCAACCAGCTTACCGGCTCCGACCGCTTCCCGACAAACATCGAGAATGTAAATCAATTACTGGCTCCCAACAATTTCCATGACACTAAAATCAGTATCAACTACGCTATTTTCAATACCGATATTCAGTATAATTACCTCATTCAAAAGCAGTTAGTCTCAGCGCAGGAAGCCCGCAAACGGGTGATCGAAAACGAACTTCGCTATAACATTGCAACGGCCTATTACCAGTATCTACAGGCTCTGGATGCCGTTCATATTTTTGAGAATTCACGTAAAGTGCTAACCGAACTCGCCCGGCTAAACGAGAAGTTAGTTGCCAACAACGTAGCTACAAAGGAAATTGTCACCTCCGCCCGCTACGAAGTCAGTAAAATTGATCAGCAATTGGCGGTGGCCGAAAAAAACCGGGAAACGGCCCGCGCTTACATCAACTTCCTGCTTAACCGCGACCTTCTGGCACCAGTCGAAGTCGATTCGACACTCACCAAAATTCTGCCCGAATCGAAAGAAAGTCTCGCCGATTTACAGCAGACGGCTCTGCGCGGTCGGCAGGAGTTAACTCAACTGAACGGCTCATTAGACGCTGCCCGAACGGCGGTGAAATTGAACGAAGCCAACGCCAAAATCCCGAATGTGTATGTGGGCACCAACGCTGGTTTTCAGGGATTTGGCTACACGTTCAAGAATCAGGCGTATGTAGTCGCGCAATTTGGCTTGCAATGGGATTTATTCCGGGGGTATGAAAAACGGTCGAAGATTCAG
>JANPJE010000321.1:0-1994 GCA_031425355.1 Spirosoma sp.
AAAACAACCGCAATTTGCCCCACAAACGAAAAAGGAAAGAACATTGAGTGTTACCCTTGTTTAGCTATTATCCGCTCACCCAGCAATTAACTATCTTATTATGAGCACAAAGTCAAAAATTGGTATTCTGTTTGGTCAGGAGAATACATTTCCCCAGGCGTTCGTTGATCGGGTCAATGAAAAGCAAAGCCAGTTTCCAGCAGAGTTTGTTAGCATCGATCAGGTCGAGCAGAGCGTACCGACCGATTACGCCGTGATTATCGACCGGATTTCGCAGGACGTACCATTTTATAAGGCGTACCTGAAGAATGCGGCCCTGACCGGCACCGCCGTTGTGAACAACCCGTTCTGGTGGAGTGCCGACGAAAAATTTTTCAATAACGCGCTGGCCGTTCAGCTTGGCGTTCCGGTGCCGAAAACCATTCTGCTGCCGTCGAAAGAACGGCCCGACGATACGACCCACAATTCATTCCGCAACTTGAACCATATGAACTGGGAGGGTATTTTTAAACACATCGGTTTCCCGGCTTTCATGAAACCTCACGCCGGGGGCGGCTGGAAGAGTGTCTATAAAGTGGACAACCCCGACCAGATGTTTAAAGCCTACGACGAAACGGCCCAGTTGGTCATGCTGTATCAGGAAGCCATCGACTTTACGGACTATTTCCGGTGCTACTGCATTGGTGGTAAGGATGTTCGGATAATGCCCTACGAACCACGCAACCCGCACCACCTGCGCTACGCTGCCGAAATGCAGACAACCGGCGATGCGGGCAAAAAACTGCTGGCGACCATGACCGACTACGTACTGAAACTGAATCACGGTTTGGGTTACGACTTCAATACGGTCGAATTTGCGGTGCGCGATGGCATCCCCATTGCTATTGATTTCTGCAACCCCGCCCCCGACGCCGATATTCATTCGGTTGGGCAGGAAAATTTCGACTGGGTTGTTGAAGCAGCCGCGAACATGGCCATCGACCGGGCGAAAAAAGCGCAGAAGGGTAAGGATAACCTGACCTGGGGTACGTTTGTGCGTGGCTCCGCAACGAGCGCAGCGCCTGTTGAAACCAAAGAGAGTAAAGCGCCGAAAGCAGCCGCAGAATCTAAAAAAGAAGCGCCAAAGGCCAGCAAAGCAGCGGTGAAAGAAGAGTCGAAAGAGCCAAAATCGAAGAAGGCGAAGAAATAAAATAGATAAATTCTGGTTTGTTACTATGCCATGACTTGTTCAAAACGGGTCATGGCATACTCATTTTCCAACCTTTTGCTTGCTATTAGAATCATCCTCGAAAACCCTGCACTATGCGCTCGCTTTTCGTCCTGATCATCCTCGGTTTATACGTTACGTCCTGTAAACAATCGGACCCCGTTTTACCCGACACGCTGACCGGCATTTGGGTTGAAAAAACCGCCCGGAAGGATACGCTGATTTTTAACCTCAACCAGAGCGGCAAGCCACTGCCCAATACTATTCTTGTAAACCGGGGGAAAGAAATAAACGCAGGTGGGTATCTCACGCCCAAAATTGGCAGTGGTTATTACGGCTATGAGTTACAGGGAAACAGTATTCTGGTGGTGAGTATGTTTTCCAGCTCATTGAAAAAATCCGGCTACGCTATCGAACACACAGGCAACGAGTTACGTGTCGAAAACTTTTTTGAGTTAGGTTTCAACCAACCCGCCACCGCTACTCGAACGCTGATGCGTTTGTAAAAACAATCCCTGACATTTGTCATGAACTGTGTCAAAAGTCAAGTTTTAAACCAATTTTATTTGGTCAGGCCAAATTAATTCATTCACGAATTCGACATTGTTCTTCCGGAAGATCAGAATAGGCAGGACGTGGATGGTACTAAGTTTGTCTGCGAAATGCGGTTGGTGTACTACCCGTATACTTCCGGAACTGCTTACATAAGTGGCTCTCATCCGTGTAGCCATATTCCTCTGCAATCTGAGCCAGGGTCAACGGACTGTACAGCAAGCGGGCTTCAATG
>JANPJE010000322.1:0-12974 GCA_031425355.1 Spirosoma sp.
CGGACGGAAACCGTTTCCGGCTCAACCTGCCCGGCAATTTCAGCTTCGCCAAATCGGGTGCCAATGCCAATATGAATTCGCTGGGTGGCTCGTTGGAGTCGATGGTTACGTATCTGAAAGCCAACCCCGGCCGAACGCTCAAAATCATTGGTTACTACACCCCGATCGAAACCAATACCACTACGTTTCCCAATCTGGGGCTGGCCCGCGCCGAAGGCATCAGGCAGTATCTGGTGCAGCAGGGCATACCGGCGGCATCGCTGACAACCAAAGGCGGTGAGCGAAATCTGCCGTTTACGGTTAAGGGTGATTCGCTGTCTGGCGGGCTTGATTTTGCCTTTGGCGGCACAGGTACGGAAATCGCTACGCTCCCGGTGGCTGTTACGTTAAGCGAACCAACTACGGAGAAGGAACTGGCTGAAAAAGAGAAGTTTACATCGGTATTCAAGCCCATCGATCTGTATTTTCCATTGGGTCAGGCCAACTACATCAAAACGGACGAGACGACAAAGTTTTTCGATGAAGCGGTTAAATACTTGGCCGATCATAAAGACAAAAAACTTATGCTGACAGGCCATACGGACAACTCTGGTCCCGATGCCACGAACCTGCGGCTCTCACTCTACCGAGCCAATGATGTGAAATCGAAATTGCGTAAATCCGGTATCGACGTTGGGCAGATTGATGTGAAGGCTAAAGGCGAAACAGAGCCAAAAGCGGATAACAGCACCTTGTCGGGCCGCAAAGCCAACCGACGCGTCACCGTTGTGGTAGTCGAATAAATTCAGCTTGTCCGGTCTTTTCGTTTATGTTTTCCCGGTTATATAATACGTACCGGAATCGTGAACATCCAAACTTTAAACGCTTATAAGCATGTTTGACATGAATCCCCTAAACCTCCCCGACGCTCAACTACAGCATGTAATTATGCTGGTTGTTGCCGGAGTGCTGGGTTTTATCATTGGGTACGTATCCCGACAAAGTACCATTCGACAACTGGAGGGCGAGCTGTCGAGTACGGAACGTGCGGTAGATGATTGCTACCGGACCAAAGTCGTTGTCAATACTGGCGACGATGAGGAAACCATTGTACTAAATCGCATTCGTGCCCGCGCCGGAGAAATCGACTTTAACCGGATTGGACTGGCCTCGGCATCGGCTGCCGACGACCTGAAAATCATTGTGGGTGTCGGGCCATTTCTGGAGAAAAAATTGCACGCCATCGGCATCAATACGTTCCGGCAGATCGCCCGGTTTACGCCTGAAGATATTGAGCAGGTAAACGATATTATCGAATTTTTCCCCGGTCGTATCGAGCGCGATAATTGGGTCGGTCAAGCGACTGAACTGGCAAAAAAGAACTGAATTTTCCCGAACGGTTTCCGACACAATAATCGTCGGAAATCCTGAAACCCTATATCCCGGCGGGGAACCGCAAAACTATTTATGTTTGGATTAGACCCTTTTAGTAGTCCGGTGGCAATTGCCGAGATGCTGCTTTTGCTGGCGTTCGCTGCCTTTGTTGGCTGGCTGTTGGGCCGGTTAGTACCAGCGGGGCGGATTAGTGCATTACGCGCTGCAATCGCCGATAAGGAAGCGGAATTAGTCGACTGCCATCAGTCGAAAGCTAGTGGTCGGGTGGCCGTTGTTGCTCCCGTTCGCGCAGAACCGATTGTAGAGATGCCTCCTGCGTTCGTCCACGCCGATCCGTTGTTGCCCGCGTTAACCAATGACGATACGCCAGAATTGATTGATGCAGACGTAGTAGTTGTACCGACAGTGAGTTCATCACTCGACGTACCCATTGTGGAGGTGCCGCCTATGGGTGCTCCAATTCCAGAAATGCCTGCCTTTGTTTCGGCAGAACCCGCACTGGCATCCGGCAAAACCGATAATTCAGAAACGGCTGTTCTCAACCGGATTGCTTCCCGCGCGGGCGAAGTCAACTTCGACCGGATTGGCCGGGCCGTAGCTGCCGACGCCGACGACCTGAAAGACATTGTGGGCGTGGGACCATTTCTGGAGCGAAAACTGCACAGTCTGGGCATTTATACGTTCCGGCAGATCGCTAATTTCACAAAGGAAGATATCGACAAAGTGAATGAACTCATCGAGTTTTTCCCCGGTCGCATCGAACGTGATAACTGGGTCGATCAGGCGAAGAATTTTTATGATCGGAAGCACGGCGCAAAGCGTTAGGCTCCTGATTCTGAACAATGTGACAAATCCCCATGACTACGTAGTCGTGGGGATTTGCGTTTAAGTGGTAAGCTGTAGGTGGAAAGTAGCAAGTGATAAGTTGTTGGCTTATAAATGCTTATAACTTACTACTGACCACTTACCCTTAAGAATCGGTTGGTTTCTTCTTTCGGGTGGGTGTGCTGCTCAGTAATGTCGTTCCGCCCGATTGATAGAATGCGCACGTGTCCCGCAACACGCACTCATTGCATTTTGGGAAATACCAGGTACATATCCGTTGTCCATGCCAGTAAAAATGCTTGTGAAAGTTGAATAGCACAAGGGCATCTTTTGGCAGGTAAGCCAGCAGAATGGTGTGGGCCTTTTCGGCACTTATCTTCGGGCCAATCAGCCCCAACCGCTGCGTAACCCGATGAACATGTGTATCAATGGGCAACACGGGTTTGTGAAACGTGAAAAGCAGTAAAAGTGTCGCTGTCTTTAACCCGATGCCGGGTAGCGTGGTTAGCCAGTTCATGGCATCCTCCGTGGACAAATCGCCCAGAAAGTCAATATTCGCCTGACCCGTTTCCCGGAAAAGATGGGTCAGCAGATTTTGGATGTACGGTGCTTTTATTTCGGGGTAATTCGCTGTTTTTATGGCATCAATCAGGTCGGAGAGGGGTGCATCGCGAACGGCCTCCCACGTAGGGAACTGGCTGCGCATGGTGCGATAAGCCGTAACTTCATTCGCGTGGGTGGTGCGGTGCGATAAAATGGTCCCGATAAGTTCATGCATCGGGTCGGAGTACCCCTTAATTGCCTGGATGCCGTATAGCTCATTCAGGCGTTGGTGAGCGTCGAGCGTTTTGTCGGCTAAACTGAAATCGGGTTGCATAAAAAAGAGGCCAGACCAAGCCAAACGGTTTTCCAATATGCCTGTTGAACCCAAACAGACCCGTATTGTTTTCGTTTTCGCTGTGGCGCCATTTGGCCCTTCCCGTTCGATCAATACACCTGCTCGTAATAATCAGTTGCCATGCGATTTGCGCCAAAGTAATCGTTCACGTCGTTCATGCTACGTAGTACCAAAGCCTGCCAGTCGGCGGGGCGGTCATAATACATCGGCTTAATTTCGTTTTCGATGAGGTCGAAGAGGTGGTCGCGGTCGTGCTCATCGCGGGCGTGGTCGGGCAGCAACGGATCGGCGGTGGGCACCATAAAGCTGTTTTCGCCCGGTTTGGCGAACTCCCGTACCCAGCCGTCGTTGGTTGATATGTTTATGGCCCCGTTCATGGCGGCTGTCATGCCACTGGTGCCCGACGCTTCGCGGTTCACGATTGGCGTATTCAGCCAGCCATCGGCTCCGTCTTTCAGAAGTTTGGAAAGCGCCAGCTCATGGCCCGTGAGCACGGCCATGTTGGGAAACAGGTGGCTCAAATAATACAGGTGGTTGAAGACGTAGGTGGCACCTTCGTCCATCGGGTACGGTTTTCCCGCCCAGATCATCTGCACCGGGTATTTTGTCTGCGTAAGAAGTCGTTCAAACCGCTCGATGTCCTGCGTCAACAAGTCGGGACGCTTATACGTAGCAAACCGTCGTGCCCAGATAAGTGTCAGTACGTTCGGGTCGAAAATTTTCCCTACCTGATCGGCCACTACGGTAAACAATGGCCGTTTCATCTCGACTTTACGACTGGCAATGGCTTGTTTGTCAGTCGCTTGTCGGGCTGATTCGATAGCCGGATCGGTCCAGTATCGCTGATTTTGGGCGTTTGTTACGTGGGTGATCGGGCAGATTCCTTCATAATTGCTCCACATCTGCCGGGCTACTTCGCCATGCAGTTTAGACACGCCGTTGGCCTGTCGGCTGAGCCGTAATGCAACCAGCGAATGATTGAATACATTGTCCTGAATGCCGCTTACTTCCCGAACCTGTTCCAGCGACAGGTCGCCAAAGAAACCTGATTCATGAAGAAGGTGGATATCGTGTTTTTCATTACCCGCTTCTTCCGGAGTGTGGGTAGTGAACACCATCTGCTGCCGCACATCGGCCGCACTACCTGTTTTCTGATATAAATGGAAGGCGGCAGGTAAGGCATGCGCTTCGTTGAGGTGGTACACGTCCGGTGTGTAGGCAAGGGCATCAATCAGTTTAGCCCCGCCGATCCCGAGCAACATGCACTGGGCAATTTTCTGACGTACATCGTTGTCATACAGCCGGTACGAAATTGACCGGGCCGACGTATCGTTGCCGTCCACGTCGGTTGTCAGGAAAAACAACGGTACGGTCTGGAAAAGAGTTGGGTCGAGGTAGTAAGCCCGCACCCGGACGGGCTGGTGGAACACGTCGATGGTAAATTCGATGCCCGTATCCTGCAAAAACGAATATAATTTCTCGCGAAACTGGACACCCATCGAATTATCCGTCCGGCGTACTTGATCGTAGTATCCGTATTTCCATAAGATACTGATTCCGATCAGGTTCTGATTTAGCTCAAAGGCACTTTTCATGTGCGAACCGGCCAGAAAACCAAGTCCGCCTGAATAGGTTTTCAGGGCCTGGTCAACGGCAATTTCCATTGAGAAATAAGCCACTGACTTCTTAAATCGGTCGTCAATGGAGTAGGGATGGCGAAACGCCGGAGGTAGTTGAGAATTCATTTAAACGATACGTCTATTTCATCGACAAAGACAACAAATTCAGGAAGTATTGCAAACAGATAAGTGGTTTTTTGTGAACGTTGACTAAAAAAGAGCCGCCCTATCTCATTAGCCACAATGTGACCAATGAGATAGGGCGGCTATAATAAGTTTTTACGCTTGAACCATGACAGACGTAATGGCCGCGTAGCGTTATAAATAGGCGGATAAAAGCGGAAAGCCGGTATGCTAATTCAGGTTCGCCCGGTTGCTGGCCAATTGTCTCCTGACCAAGCTCCACCGTCTGCGCGAAACCGGCAATACCTCACCCGTTGTCAGATGAACCAGCCCACCCGTATCCGTGCGCTCCAGACGTTCGACAAAACGCCGGTTTACTACACAGTTGCGGTGGAGACGGATAAATAATTCGTTGGGTAATTGAGGGGAATAATATTTTAAGGTTCGGGGCATGAGCATCCGGCGGCCATCTGACCAGTTCAGCCAACTGTAATTGGCAACGGCCTGTAGATACACCAAATCGGATACGGAGAAAAACTGACGACCTGTTTCCCGGAGATAGAGTTTCAGTGGAGGCCACTCTATCGGGGTAGTCCGGTTAGAAAAGGAGAGGACAGACATATGCGTTAGTATTGTTTTGGGGCTACCGAATACAAGTAACTACTGCAATACTAAATCCGATTCCGGCTCATCTCTTGCTGATTCGTAACAAGGGCTATAAATTTTGTAACATTACATATGAATGCCTATTTAAAGGTGTAAGATGTAACCCAAGTGCCTATAAACTCTATTAATTAAGATGGTTATGCGTCGGTTGAGCGGCTGAATTGGTTAATCTAACGTAAATATCTTTATCCGGAGGGACCAGCCTACCGCACTATTTCATGACGGTTTTGCTCAACGTATTCAGAGGGAGTGAGGTGGTGATGCTCCTTGAAAACTTTGGAAAAGTAGGCTGGCGTGTCAAAGCCCACCCGGTCGGCAACTTCGGAAACAGAGACACCCGTCAGCAGTAAATCAGCCGCCCGTTTCAGCCGCACAACGCGAATCAGTTCGTTTGGTGTCAGGCCCGTCATCGCTTTAACTTTCCGGTTCAGGTGCATCCGGCTCATGCCAATGGCTGTGGCCAATGGTTCGACCCCGAACGTTGAATCATCCAGGCGGCTTTCGAGCAATGCATACACACGGTTCATGAAATCATCTTCGGGCGCTTGGCTGGCAAGCGGTAAATTGCCCTCGCGAAGCAATTGTGTTTTGTAATATTGCCGAACCTGCAACTGATGCGCCAGCCGGTTTCGAACACGCCCCCGCAACTCATCGACCTGAAAGGGCTTGGCTAAGTAATCGTCGGCGCCTGCCGTTAACCCCTCAATACGACTTTCGGCAGAAACTTTGGCAGTCAGCAGCAATATCGGGATGTGGCTGGTTACAGGGTTACTCTTTAGCTGCCGACAGAGTTCGTAGCCGTTCATTTCGGGCATGAGCACGTCGCTGATAATCAGATCGGGTCCGTTGGCAATAGCCGATTCTACGCCCGCTCTCCCGTTATTGACCCGTTGAACCCGCCATTCGGTATTTAACGTAGTGACAATAAAGTCGGCAATATCATCATCGTCCTCCACCAGCAGTATCTGAGGGGATTTTTCATCCGTAGAAATCCGGCTATCGGTCGCCTGTCCATTGGCAGGTTCGGGCAAGGCATTGCTGACCGCTATGAGATTGGCCCGCGCCTGTCGGCAGGGGAGTTCCACTGTAAACGTTGTGCCCCGTATTGGATTACTCTCCACAGAGATACTTCCCTGCATCATTTCGACCAGTTCTTTCACCAAGGCCAGACCAATTCCCGATCCCCCCACCGACCGTTCCGTTAAGGGATCGGCCTGATAAAACCGGTTGAAAATATGCGGTAACTGATGCTCCGGTATAATCGCTCCTGTATTATGCACGACGATTCGGACGAGGTCCATACTGGCTGAGGTAGCCAATGCCGGGTCTGCCTGTTCATTAAATGTGGAAACAGTTATCGCACCATATTCACCGGTAAATTTCAATGCGTTCGACAACAGGTTTGTCAGGATTTTTTCAACCTTGTCGGGATCGAACCAGTAATAGGGTTGGCTGAAATAATGTGCTTGCTGCAATTGAATACGCTTGCGGTCGGCTTCCTCCGAAAAAACAAGTATCGTTCGTTTAATAAATTCGGGCAAATCGCCGGGCGTGGGCGAGATGGTCAGGTTGCCTGCGTCGAGTTTAGCCAGGTCGAGCAGTTCGTTTATCAACCGAAGCAGCCGGTTCGCATTTCGGTAAACAAGTGCCAGACGATTGTGATAGGGCGAACCGGCTGTATCGTTCAGAACCTGTTCTAACGGTGTTAGAATTAGCGTTAGGGGAGTTCTGAATTCGTGGGTTATGTTGGCAAAGAACCTCGATTTGACTTCGTTGAGGTGTTTTAGCTGCATAGATTCCTGCTCGCGCAACTCCATACGGCTTTTCAGACGCACCCGGTTTATCCGCACCCGAAGGTAGAGGACCAGCGCACCCGCCAGCAGTAGCGCGTAAGCCGTGTAAGCCCACCATGTCGCCCAAAGGGGTGGTTCGATAACGATTTGTAACGCGTGGGTATGCGGACTCCAAACACCCGACGTATTCGATGCATTGACAATGAACGTATAGGTATTTGGCGGCAGGTTCGTGTAAGTCGCCGTGGCTTGATTGCCGCTGTAAACCCAGTCATTATCTAAGCCAACGAGCTTGTAGCGGTACAGATTTTTGTGACTTTGGTTGAATTCAAGAGCCGCAAAATCAATCGATAAAAAATTTTGCCGATGGTCTAAGTCAATAGTTGCTGTTTCGTTGATATCGCGCTGGATTGGCGAACCCGGTGTGGTGGCGTTCACCAACTGATTATTGATACGTAGTGCTGTCAGAACAACTTCCGGTTTAACGGGATCTTCGCTCACCCGGCGCGGGTCGAAGGTTGTGTAGCCACCGATACCCCCAAAAATGAGCCGACCGTCGGGCAGCGTTACGTCATGAAATTGCCTGAATTCTTCGCCCGGCAACCCATCATCGGCCATGTAGTTTCTGGCTTCGTTGGTCCGGGTGTCGAAGCGGCATAATCCCCGGTTGGTGCTCAGCCATAAATGCCCGTTGCCATCGGTACGGATGGCATAAATGACATTGTTCGATAACCCCTTGCCAACCATAAATCGCTGGATTTTGCCCGTCATCTTGTCCAGACGGCAAAGTCCCTCACCAAAGGTGCCTATCCACAGAAAGTTGTACTGAACCGGGTCCTGAGCTAAGCATAAGAGCGCGTCTCCAGGCAGCGTTCGGGCATCATTGCCACCGCTTTTCCAGCGAATCAACCGTTTTGCCGATAGGTCGGCCCGTAGCAGCCCATGATCTTTAGTTGCTAAATAAACCCGACCGCCGTCAACTACCATCGCCATAATGACGTACGGGTGGTTTGGCGGCAAGGGCAGAGGAAAAGCGGTAAACGTTTCTTTGTCCGGGTTATGGCGCACAACGGCCTGATTGTGTGGTCCCAGCAGCCCCCAAAGTTCACCCTGCGCTCCAGTCGACAGGGCGGTTAAACGAAACGTTTTGTCGGGGAGCCAGCGGGCTTCTATTCCCTTCGGCTGAACGGCGGAAAAAGCCCGCAGAAATGGATTATACCGGTATGGAGCAATTTGCGGGCTGGTGATCCATAGGCTCTTACGCCGGTCGAACTGATACCGCATACCCACCGACGACTGCTGTCGGATGGCTGCCGGAATAGCGTCCAGCGGTACGTCAACCTGCTGTGTCAGCCAGTCGGTCTGGAAATTGTATATGTAAGGCCAGGTTTGAAAAGGTCGTTTGTTAAGGTCATATTTAATGACGCCATCGCCGTTCAGACCAATCCAGAGCACATTTGTCCGGTCAACCAGCATCGACACCGCCGAGAATCGACTTAGTTTACTGGGTTGATTTGGGGGAGCCGGTAAGCCATTGCGAAACTGATTTTCGGAATTGGTCAGGAGCGAAACCAGTCCGTTTTTATCGGTATAGCGACTTTGATTGATGTAGTCGATACCCCGATAATCTCTCGTGAAAAGTGGCATATCGGTTGTCGCACCGGGCAACGTAACAACTTGCCGAACTCGCCCGCTGGCGGGTTCAAACAACGCAAACCGACCGGGGAAACCAAGCATCAGTTCGCCATTTGCCCGCTCCTGCAAGGCATATACGTCGTTCTGGGGTAATCCCTGGGCAATGCGGTAGCCGACAAACTGACCCGAAGCCGGGTCGAATCGAAACAACCCATCGCGGGCGGCCAGCCATACCTGGTTGTAGCGGTCGAACAACAGCGCGTGGATGGTGCGCTGAACGGTGTCGCCCCGCATGGGCCAGTGCCGGTGCGAAATGGAGCCGTTTGCATTTAGCCGAAAAAAGCCGTTCGTTTGGGTAGCTACCCACACATTACCGGAGCGATCAGGCTGAATGCCAGTCAATTGGTCGCGGCCTAACGCCCGTTGGAAAGCGGGTGTTCCCGAAATACGCCGGGTTTGTTCGGTGACCGGATCGAAGCAGTCAATATTATTATTCTCCGTGCGAACCCAGAGTTTACCCGCTTTGTCGTCCTTTATTTCGTATATGCTGCTGAACGACAGGGACTGGATTTGTTGGGGATCATGGGTGTAGATCCGGAAGTGAATACCATCGTATCGACAGAGGCCGTCGCGGGTTGCCAGCCAGATGAACCCACGCCGGTCCTGAATCAGCGATTTTACGAAGCCTTGTGGCAGTCCATTCCGAACCGTCAGGTACTCGGGTTCCGGGGCAGCATCAGCCTGTATGGCCAGCGCAGGCAGCCACAGCATAAGTAAACAGAGTGCATACCGCTCAAACCAGTTCATAAGCCAGCCGGAAACTTGCCCGGCTAAACGTACGTAGCGTCGGGAATATTCAGACAATATTGGCCATTTTGTTGTTTTTGCCAACTTTAAGGCGATATTACTTAGCAAAAGGCAACTATATTTCTTCGTTTCTAACGACGCCATTCGATCACGTACTATGCGAATTTTACTTAAAACTCAGGTTCAACAGCCGTTGACTACTGTTTGGGCGGGTTTCAACCGCGACCTGTTTGAAGAACTTAGCCCGCCTTTTCCGCCAGTACGTGTCGTTCGCTTCGATGGTTGCCAGCGGGGCGATGTGGTTCATTTGCAGCTTAATTTCTTCTTGTTTCGTCAGGATTGGGTGAGTCAGATTGTCGACCAGCAAACCACGGCAGGTGAAATTTTCTTTGTCGATGAGGGCACCCGTCTTCCATTTTTTCTGGCTTACTGGAAACATCGTCACGGGCTTCTACGTACCAATGGGCAAACTATGATCATTGATGATATTACGTTTAAAACGCCCTTCTGGATTACCGATTATTTATTTTATCCGCTACTCTGGGTTCAGTTTGCGTTCCGAAAACCTATTTATCGACGTATATTTCGTGGTTCCTGATCAGCTTGTTTTGACTATTTAAACCACTGATTAAGTTGCATACTACGCTAAAATGGTGGATTTTGCAAAAAAAAGGCTTCTATCAAGAGTATCAGTATACTATTTATTCCCACCAGTCAGCCTTGACTGCGTGCGTACTTTTTGAACTGCCCGGATTCGTTTACATTTGTCTAATACGGTTCTTTTAATCTCACTGCATGAAACTGCCTAACCTAACAACACGAATTTTTCTGGGTATGATGCTCGGCATTGCCATCGGGTATTTTTTTCCTGAAACTGGCTCTGGCTTCTCAGGTGCCGACCTGAATATACTCTCCAAAATTTTTCTGCGGCTTATAAAAATGATTATCGGGCCGCTCGTATTTGCTACGTTGGTAGTTGGGATTGCCAAACTTGGTGATTTCGGAACGGTTGGTCGAATTGGCCTGAAAACGCTCGCTTACTTTTATTTCGCCACCATTCTGTCACTGATCGTTGGTTTATTAGTGGTCAACATTATGCGACCGGGCGAAGTGATGAACATAACCCAATTACCCGCTAAAGGCACGGATGTGGGGGTAGAGGTTCAGAAAATGTCGTTCGAGAATTTCATAACCCACATTGTCCCCACGAGTTTTATCGAAGCGCTGGCAACCAACGAGATCCTTCAGATTGTAGTGTTCAGTATTTTCTTCGGCATTGCCGTCGGTGCTGTTGGTGAGCAGGGAAAAATCATGATAAAAGCCCTCGACGCGCTTTCCCACATCATGTTTAAAATTACCAGCTACGTAATGGCGTTTGCGCCTTTCGGTGTATTGGGTGCCATTGCGGCTATCGTAGCCCAACAGGGTCTGGGCATTCTGGGCGGCTACGTTTACCTGATTTTGTGTTTTTTCGGTGGGCTGGCGTTCTTTATTTTCGTGGTGCTGGCAACCATTTGCTTAGTCGTCGGCATTCCCTATTTCGCCCTGCTGAAAGAAATTCGGTCGGCCGTTATTCTATCGTTTAGTACGGCCAGTTCAGAAGCTTCGTTTCCGCAAACCATCGAAGCTCTCCGCCGGTTTGGCTGCTCCGAGCGGATTATTTCGTTCGTGCTGCCGCTGGGCTACTCGTTCAACCTCGACGGGTCGATGCTCTACATGACATTTGCTACGGCGTTTATTGCGCAGGCATACCACGTACCATTGAGCATCGAGCAGCAAATCACGATGATGTTGACCCTGATGATTACCTCAAAAGGCATTGCCGGGGTGCCTCGTGCGTCGTTGGTAGTCATTGCCGGAACCATGTCGCTGTTCGATTTGCCCATTGAAGGGTTGGCCCTGCTGCTGGGTATCGACCAGGTGCTCGACATGGGCCGCTCGGCGACGAGTGTTGCCGGGAACGCCGTAGCGACCTGCGTCATCTCGAAATGGGAGGGAGAATTCAGAACCCAGCCCATTAAGACTGACGAGGTTGCCGTTTAAGGGGTGTAAGACAAGTTTATTTATTGGACAGGATTACAAGATTTAACAGGGTTTTTATTAATCGAACATCCTGTTAAATCCTGTCCAAAAAGAAACTTATTCTACACCTCCGTATAATAAATCGTTCAGCGTTTGGGCGAGATGGACGCAGGAAGGCGTACTTTTAAGCAGTTGACTGTGCATCCATCGTCCTATGTCATTCATTCCTAAACTCCTCTACTTCTATGACCAAATCTGCCGTACTGGAAGCCGAACTGGCTCCTTATTTTACGACGAAAGCCCCGTTTCAATTCCCGATTGAGTTCCGGGAAGGATTTGTGAAGTACTGGCCCATCGTCTCCTTAGTGCTACTGCTCCTTACGTTACCCGCCATTCTGGCCTTTCTGGGCATTGGCGCGGCTCTGGCGCCTGTTTCGTACATGGGTGGCGTAGGAATGGGCATTGGCTATACCATCATTATGATTGTCACCATTGTCCGGCTGGTGTTGGGGGCATTAGCCTTGCCGGGTCTGTTTAATCGTAAACGACAGGGTTGGGTGCTAAGCTATTACGCGCAATTACTGGGTATTATCATCAGCGTTTTTTCGTTCAGTATCATCGGAATTATACTGGGTCTTTTATTCCTAACGCTGCTTTTCCAAGTCCGGGATTATTATAATTGAGGCTGATCAAACGGTAATATTTGTTAAAAAGGCCACAACCGAAAGATTGTGGCCTTTTTAATTGCCGTCTGCTGTGGCGCCAGATGCAAGCAAATCTTACGAAAATAATTTCTTTCATATTATTGTAAATATATAACAATACATTTTAAATTTATAGCAGAAATAGGCTACGCATGAAAGGAGAGAAGATTCATAATCGGATTGCGGTACTGCGCGAGGAACGGAACCTCTCCCGGAAAGATCTGGCCGACCGGGTTGGTGTCAACTTTCAAACCATCGGTTACCTCGAACGCGGTGAGTATAACCCCAGCCTCGATCTGGCGATGGATTTAAGCGCGGTATTCGGCCTGCCCATCGAACTGGTTTTTTCCCGACAACCCATGAAACCCCTGAGTGAAGAACTGATCAATTTAACTAACAAACGCTGAGATGAAACGCTCACTTTCGTTAACCAGTCGCCGGACGGCCATTCTAACCAATCTGCTTAGTTACCCAGTTATGGTCTGGCTAATTGCCCTCGCGCCGTTCA
>JANPJE010000323.1:0-8967 GCA_031425355.1 Spirosoma sp.
CAGCTTCGCCCCGAAACCGTAGTTTTGCCAGCCATTGGGCAGGCATCATGGCCTGCACACCAAAAAGCGCGATCCTTAACAACCGGGGATTAAGGGTTAATGGTCCCAATACAGTAGACTCAATGTCAGCCCACTGCGCCCGGATGGGAGCCATAATCTGCATGTACGCTTCGGCATCGACGCCCAACCCCTGAGCTGTTTCACGTATTGAATGCCGAAGCAAAGCCGACGTGCCATCATCGAACGGGTGAGCGGCAGCAACCGGTGGGTCAATATAGGCCAGGCCATACTCAGCGAGGGGTAATGTTCTGAAAAAGGGTGAGTTAACGCCCATCGGATGGATGGCTGAGCATACATCATGGCGAAAACCGGGAAGGGTAAGTTCCGCCGTATGCATGCCTCCGCCCAGTGTGTTTTTTGCTTCAAGCAACAGAACCGAAAGACCCGCCTGTTGCAGGGTAATGGCTGCTGCCAGCCCGTTTGGCCCGGAGCCAACCACTACCGCGTCGTAATCAGCGTGTCCTTGCATAAGGCCTGAGGGGTTAAGGTTCGGCTGCTCGCCAGCAAAATCGTTTGTTGTCTGCTTCGTTCATCAAGCCACCGCATTAGTTGCGCTGCACCCGCGTCAGTAATGCCGGCAAAGGGTTCGTCCAGGAGCAAAATTGGCTTTCGGGTAAGCAATGCACGAACCAGGCGCAGCACTGACTGCTGGCCTTCAGAGAGAACGCGGCCCTGCTCACCAATGGGATCGTCGAGCGAGAGTCGGGCGGGCAGATCCGCAATCGTCTGCACCTTGTTGAGCAGTGCCTCAGCACGGGGACGTTTTTCGGCTTTTCGGCTGTAGGAAATGGCCTCAAATATGGTCCGACCCAATAGCGGCACGGCAGCAGAAACCAGCGTGACCTGCCTGCGAACGGAGGCTGTAGCGCAATTGGCAATGTTCTGCCCATCCAGTCGAATTATACCGCTATCCGGTGTGTAAAGACCCAGCAACAGGTTAAAAGCGGTGGTTTTCCCCGCTCCCGGCCCGCCCGGTATCTGCGTAATCGTACCCGCCCGTGCCGACAGGGTAAAGTCTGTCAGCACTGATTTGCCGGGCATGTAAGCAAACGAAACCGCATCAAATTCTACGTGCCCTTCCAGTAGCGTCAGGTCGGCCTGTACGTTATTCTGCTCGGCAGGCTGATTCAGAAAGTCGGCCAGTTTTTGTAACGAGAGCCGCCCTGATTGCCAGACTGTACCCACTCGCAGCAACCGGCGCAGCACAGGGCGCAAGCTTAGTGTCAGCAAAATAAAGGTGATAATAACCCCGCCGTCAAGCCGGTTCGTACCGTTTGGAATCAGCAGATGGACGCCGAGCAACGCGGTAAAAATCATCGTATAGACGGCAGTTGGTAATAGACCCGCCAATCCGGCCTGCCAGTTCAATGCTCCGGTGTTGACTTCAGTCAGGGCCGTTGATCTCTTTTTAAACTGTTCATTTTCAATAGATTCCCGATTAAATACTTTAATCGTTTCGAACGCCGAGAGCCGTGTCGCTACGTGATTGAGGTAGGCGGAACGACGGTTGCGCCGTTGGGCGGTATGGCTTTCGAGCCGGAGATTGAGCCAGCGAAACAGTAAAAGAAACGGTAGTAAACTCGCTACAAGCAGGCCCGTAAGAGCAGGGTTGAGCCAGAGCAACAGCAGCCCCGCGAGCGTCAGAAACAGCACATCTTTCGTGAAACCGATCAGCCCTTTTGTTAAGTATCGGCGGAGGCTGCCAAAGTCGCTGCTGTAGCGGAGAAGATATTTTCCCACCGCTTTTTGCCGATGTACACCAAGCGGGAGAGACAGGTGGTGTGCGAATGTTTGCTCACGCAGGTAACGCACATACGTTTCACCCAGCCCGCCCGTCACCCGGGATTCGGCTATCTCGGCCATACCCCGAATCAGGATTAATGTGCCAAACCACCCAAAAAATGCGTTCCAGTCGTTGCCGCCGAGATGGCCCATGCCCAGCACCTCAAGTGCCTGCCCCCGGTTTGAGTTACCACCAAAGAGTTGTTCGTAAAACCGACCCAGACTCAGTGGCAGCAGCAGGGTCAGTGCACTATTGGCTAACCCTAACCCAACGGCCAGCAGCGCCGTTGACCAATTTCGGAACAGAAACGGATGCATAAACTGATATTGCAGGTTCATAACTTCCGGGATTAGTTCAGGCTACGTCAAGGACCCCCCGCTTTGCCATCGTGTAAACCGGCACTTCGCAATCTGCGGGGAGTTGCGTTTTGCTCATCAACAGCAATGTCCCTTCTTTCTGAAGTTTATCGAGCGTGAAGACAGGAACGGTCACATTTTCGCTAACCTCACGTATCAGCAGTGGGCTGGTTGTAAACATACCACACAGGGCAAATGGGAAGATGTCCCACTCCCGAAGGGTTTGTACGCCACAGACCGCCGAAAGGCTGTCACAGGCTGAGAAAATAACCTCGTGTACAGTTTGCATGAAGGTGGCGTTCTGAAGCAGCATCTTGGTTTCGCGCTGGTAAATACCATCGGCGATTTCCATAACTACGTAGTCAGGTTTTGTTTCGAGAGCCTGGTGCAACAGCGACTCATAGAGGCTCAGCAGTTCGGTTTCGCTGCACATATAGGTAGATGGAAGCCCGAAGTGGCTGAAGTCGAGGGCTTGACACGCACCGAGATCATACGACAGATCGCGGTCTTTGGTGTAAACGGTCCCGGTGAGTTTGATGAATACTACTTTCCTGCCTTTCTTTACAAGGCCATGCACTAAGTGAGCGGCTGTGGTTGTCTTGCCGCTATCCATCGACGAACCGATGGATAGCACGACCTTCGTGAGCGATGCCGCGTGCCCTGAGAATGGCAACATGGTGTCGGCCTTCATTTTTTTGGTATTGATCAGTTGCCCGTCAGCATCAACAGCGTAACCAACGATTCGCAGCCGCGTTGGGCCGCCCCCGCTAAATTTAGCGTGGGTACTGTGAACCCAACCTACCGTTCCGCCCGCACCGAGGATGTGAAACTCCTGCTGACATTGCTCCGGTACGTAGCCCTCAAACTGCTCGGTAGCGTACCGATTGCCGAAAGCCGCCATAATCAGGTCGCCAACCATTAGTTTATTGAGCATCCCGGTATAACCCTGAATGGTGAGGTGCTTGCCCAGACTGAGAATCTCGAATATGGCTACGTCGCCAACTTTGGGCACGTGAAACTGGGCGCGGTTCCGATCAATCTCGTAGTTCTGAACGTCGGCGCAAATGAACGTTTTTTTGATGCGGGATTTCATGATGGTATTGCGTTTATTGAGTTGACAGGGTTTACTGATTATGGCCTCAGAGCGTTTTTTGGACCCGATCAGCCAGCAAACCAGAGTCGCAACCGGTTGCAAAAACGTAATCAGCCAGGGTGAATTTATTTTCACGATAGACTATTATTCATAAAAAAAGCCCGCTTCCGGGTGAGAAGCGGGCTTTTCGGCAACTTACTGGTAACTACTCTTTCCAGGACAACGCCCTGATTTTCCATAAATCGACTTTGGTTACAAGCATATGATAGGGATGGCTGGGGTCTTTGTAAATAGTTTCGAGCCGGGCATACGCCTGCCGGTATTGCTTCGCGCCTAAATACGTTAACGCCTGATAATACTCGGTTTCGGGGGCAAAATAAGGCACTATTCGCTGCCGGTTGGCTTGTTGCACCTGAGTCAATTCGGTCAGAGCAAGCTGGTATTGTTTTAACTGAAGGTAGGCCATACCCGTCAGAAAATAATCGGGAATCTGCTTTACGGGTAACCTGCCTGCCTGCTCGATAACGCCCGCAAAATTACCTGCCCGATAGCGGGCCTCCAACGGCGAAGGCGGATCGTCGGTGCCGCGCGTGGTTGAGAGTTGATAGCTAACAAACTTCTCGTTATAGATAGCCTGTCCGTCGAGGGTGGCCATCTGATAGCTACCATAACCGATCATTACAAGCAGCACGCCGGCTGCAACTCGCACTACCCAGCCGAGTAAGCCGATAGACCGGGTTTGACTGGATAACGGAATTATTGTCGCTCCATCGGATTTTCGGTCATACTCGATACGTTCAGCGCGAAGCTGGGCCATAAACTGATCGTGGGCCTGACGTACCTCAGTCTGGATGGCTCCTATCTGCACGGCCCGTCGACTAATTTGAAGACTGTCAAGCGTTTGTTGGAGTGTAGCATCCTGAGCCAGTTCCCGTTCAAGAGCAGCGGCCTCTTCGGGCGATAGTTCGTTGGCCAGATAGTGACCAAGCTTCTCAATCGTTTCCATAGTTAACAAGTGCGCTGGAGCGCGTCTCTCACAGATTCTGATAAACCGGGTGTGCTTTGCACAAAGCCGATCATATCTTTTAAACATTTATGTTTTTTGTTACGAAGCACCTGTTCGCTACCGTAGTCTGTTTGATCAAGGATTTCTTTCATCGACAAATTGTGGTAATAGAATAAAGTTAAAATGGTGCGGCAGGCCGTCCCAAGCCGCTCAAACAGAGCCGCAAGCGTTTGCTGCGCGTCAAGGTCCAGCACATATGCCGATACGTTATCTTCCTGATGAATTCGTTCATTTTCAAACAGTTCGTTGCGCTTCGTGTCGCTGCCCCGTTTCCGAAGCATTGTGATCCAATGGTTACGGGCGAGCGTAAAGAGCAGCGATTTCACACTGGCTTCTCCGCGATATTTACCCTGCTGCACCAGATCAACCAGCGACACCATCACCTCCTGCACCAGATCTTCAGCATCCATTTCGTTGCCGCTGTTGGTCAGTACGTAGCGTTCCAGCAACCGATAATAGCGGTCATAGAGGAACAGCAATGCCCGGTTGATGTCGGTTTTATCACGAATCGCCTGCACCAGCTCCGCGTCGGTAAATATGTTTCGGGTCGTCATAGCCTCGGTTATGTATTAGTCGAAACAGAGGTCAGAAATGTAATACATAATGCTCATCCAAGAGTATTGCCAGACATAATCCAAGTGGTAAGAAATAAGCTTTGCCAGCCCTCTGAGTAAGACTGATGTATTTCACCATCTAAAACCACGCCCAAATTGGCTGACAAAACCATTGCAATTTATTGTCGCTTCGGCGACACATTCTGGCTCGTATGCTACTGATTGAGTTGGACAGTTATTAAAACTACCGAAATACGGCCTCATATTGCACATTTCAGTACCTAACTTTCTTGTACGAATACCAGCGGAGCTTAAGTCTACGCTTACGTTGATGCATCTGATGGGGTCCGGACCGCCGGTGTGGTCAAATAGTTTAATGATGCATGAGGACGAACCGTGTTATAAGCATTGATCGCTCTGGCCACTGCTTCCTCTGGAATGATAAGTTAATGTATTACATCAAGGCCGAAATCTACATGACCCGGGTTTACAACGCCAAAGCCGATTCGGCGACGACCCGAACCAACAAACGGTTATTTGTCGAGAATATGCGTAAAGTCAGCGAGCCGGGCCTACACGACAGGAAATCTGGATCAGACAGCCAATCAGTATTTACTGGGGTTTTATGCCAACGAACATGAGTTTACCTCCTTCATCGACCTGGTCGAGCACACCGCTTCCGAACAGACACTGAATGCCCCCTGAACAACGCCCTGGCGAATGCCTATGTGAGCCAGAAAAAGTACCGGAAGGTCGAAGAGTCCCTGCGGAGAGCCGTTTCTCAGGCCGGCGATGTGGGCGACTATTGGGACTCGCTGGCGGAGTTGTATAGTATTAAGGACTCGCTGGCCGTTGTGCACACCTGGCCGAAGCGTTAAAATCCCCGCGAAAATCAGCCTATGTGTCCGGGCAGGCGTATCAAAGAGACCCCCGCTGGCAGCGTTTGCGAAAACGGACTGATTTTCAACGGTTGCTCAAAGGGGGATCAACCCTAAGACTTGTGCCGGTCAGCGATACGTCCCTGGTCCAGAAATGGCGACTGCCAAACGTGGCTGAGTCCTGGCTTCTGCCGGGTGGCCCAAAAGCGATTCTGTTGGTTGGATCGAATGGTTGCAGGCCACGGGCTGGTAATGACGGTGAAGGTAAGGAAGTGGTTTAATTCCTACCCTACTGGCAAAGACAATTTGGTTCTCTACGCAACTGGGCTGTTTTAACCCCGGTCTACCCTAATCCGTAGCTTGATTTGTACTGGGGTCAGTTGCTTCGGGTACACTAAAGGATCGTTACTCAACGAGCGGCTGAACATCATCTCCGTGGATATTAAATACATCACCCGGCCCGTCTCATAGGACAACAAGCTGATCAGACACGCCCGTATCATCTCTGGCAAGGGAGCGTTGTATACCAAGTGTTGGAGGGGATTGGGGTTCTTTGTGCGCATAGCCGGATTTATACGTTAAGAGGAGTGGTTTCATTGAATCTTCACGGCAAACTTGTAAATCTTATTGACAGTATTGTTCGGGTAAATGAATGTAGAACTTACCAGACGAAAGCCATTGTCGTGGAATAACTGACGTGTCAGGCGGTTTTCTTACCAAGGCTACAACATCATTGGTTTTGTCGTAGAGGATGGTCGAATAACGGGCTTTCGTGAGTACTTCGGTCACATTGATCCCCAATGGTTCAGGTAAGCATCCGGCAGGCACTCACCTTACGTGAGCGTAAGCCCCCGCAGTAAGCCAGAAGACAATCTTGGGATTGCTGGTTAGTTCGTTTTGGTTGCTGACATGGTCAATTCCCCGTTCAGTAAGCTAAGCGATTTCGTGATCGAAAAAGGTTGAAATAGTATTTGCACTAAAGTAATAACGAGAGGCAAGTGTATGTCAAAATTTCCACCACTAAAAGTTCATAGTACTAAAGTGGATCTGCTGCCTATTTAGGTAGGTAGCGAGCCATCGACCGCTGTTCACGCTAAGCTTGAGGGACTCCATCCGTGCAGAAACCTCACTCAGTCCTTGTAGGAGTTGCACCCTAAACTAATCGAAACGAGAATTAGGATGTAAACATTTATCCCAATAGTCAAGAATCGAGCGCATCTGCTCTTTTAAGCCCACAAACGTTCGCTCTTTTTTAAAGTAGCCCTGAATGGTCAGGCTATACGCCGTATTGACCAGGCCTTGATCGGCCGCCGTTGTTAAAAAAACGAACGGGATACATTTCTTTTTCAAGTACGCATTTAAATCAATCAGTTGGCGCAGTTCAATGCCATTCATGGCTGGCATATTAACATCGCTTAGAATCACCAAGGGAGCCTCCCGGGCAGCCATTAAATACGCGATTGCTTCAGCGCCATTGCTAAAAAAGACGACCGGATTGACAATGTCCAAACTTTTAATGGCTTCCTGAATAAAGAGTTGATCATCCTCATCATCTTCAATCACCACAATGGGCGCTTTGCTCGTCATAGACTTTAGGTAAACGTACGTACGGTTTTGGACCGCTGTCAGCCACAGCGATCCGTTGGTTTTGGGTGGGTATCGACCACAAATATACCATAATATGGGTGCTATCAGGAGCCGCTGTCTGATTGCCATCACACCAGAAGGCCTGACCGATGAGCCAGGCCTTTTGTCCATGAAGCTTAGGCGGGTCCAGTCCAATCCGAAGATTATGCGTTACCGGCGCGCTAATAGAAGTATTAGAGGGATTGAATACAGGCTAAAGGTAGCCCCCTGCCCGGGCTGACCAGTTGCCGTAATGATCCCACCATGATTTGCCTGAACTTACTACGTTTAATTTAATATTCAGTTAAGCACGAACTGACCGAATGTTGCGGGGACCGCGTCCAGTTGACTGTCGCAGGCCTACTAAGTACCTACTTCATCAAGCTCGTCGCTATTTCTTTCCTCCAAAGGCCAGAAACAGGCCCACCATCAGCACCGCAGCACTCAAGCCCACGAAGACGTCTCCTACTGATACAGATGGTTTAGCCAAACTGGGGAGTGGCGATTGAGGTGTGTAGCGTCCATCCGTTACGGCCAGAATTAGCGCAACCGTTTCAGCGGGCACATCCAACTGCGGAACGTGTCCACAATTCGAAAACCAGTGCAGGCGAGCGTCAGGAAACCGCTCTAATGCCAGCCGTGACTGACTGGGGGGACAAATCCGGTCCTGACGCCCCCAGCCAATGACCAGGTTCGGGATGGAGCCACTGGATGCTCCCTGCTGCGGGGGACCATGGGCCAGACTATCCAGCAGTTTGGTAAAGGTAGGGGTGGGTAAAAACGCCCGAAATTCATTGAGGGCTACTGGGGCTGGGATCGTCCAGGGGTGGGCCGAAAATTGAGCGAACAATACCGTTCGGGTAATGGTATTACTGACCAGGGGCGGTAAGATCGGTTGGATGAAGTTGGCTAATTGAGCCGACAAACGGACCGATTGGTAGAAATAGGCGACTTGCCACCCCTGCCAGAACCCACCTGGATTTAGGGATACTACGGCCCCAACAACATGGCCCCGCCGGGCCAGTTCGAGCACTAGCCTGGCCCCCATCGAATTACCCACGGCATCGATGCCCAGGAGTTGGTGCTGGGTTAAAAAGTCGGTCACTGCATCGGCCAGAGCGGGAATGGACACCTCCCCGATTAGAGCCGGTGATTGGCCGAAACCAGGTAAGTCCACGGCAATCACATCCCGCTGGGTAGCCAACTCATCCATAATGAGATCCCAGGTCTTCAGGGAACTCCCCAGGCCATGGAGCAGTAACAGGGGTTTGCCGGCCCCGCGTCGGACATAATTCATGGTCATACGTAGAGGTCAGTAGGTCTTAAGTTTGCGCTGATCAACTTAATGTGCTATGAACGGCTGTAGGTGCATATTGTTTTGTCGTATCCTGATAAAGATTGTCACCCTGTAAAGATTCGTTTATGGGTGAGCAATGGTGCTAACTACGTGCCAACAGCCAATCTGAATCTGCTCTCAAAACAGTATTTTACCGTTAAAGCAGAAACGGGGACACCCTCCACTCCTCTTTTCAATGGTTTGTACCTTTGATT
>JANPJE010000324.1:0-3847 GCA_031425355.1 Spirosoma sp.
TTTGTGTGCCGTTGCGGTGGGTACCGAAACCGATGGCTCCATCATTGCCCCGGCGTCTCATTGCGGCCTGGTTGGACTCAAGCCGACAGTGGGATTAGTCAGTCGCAGCGGCATTATTCCCATCTCGCACACGCAGGACACCGCCGGGCCCATGACCCGAACCGTAACCGACGCAGCTATTTTACTGGGCGCGCTGGTGGGTGTCGACCCAACCGACGCGGTTACACTCGAAAGTCGTGGAAAAAGCGCCCCCGATTACACGACCTTTCTGAAAGCAGACAGCTTGTCGGGAAAACGCATCGGTATCGAAAAATCCTTTCTGGACGGGCACGAAGGCGTTGTTGAGTTATACAAAGCGGCCATTGACGTACTCAAAAAACAGGGTGCTACGGTCGTTGAAGTCGAATTACGGAAAGAACTTCGAGACATGGGCGGGGCCGAATTTACCGTGCTGCAATACGAGTTCAAGGCTGGTGTAAACCGCTATTTGTCGACCGCCAACGCACGGGTAAAGACCTTAACCGAAGTGATTGCGTTCAACAGGCAGAACGAGGCCAAAGCTATGCCGTTCTTCAAACAGGAAACGCTCGAAAGCAGTGAAGCCAAAGGCGATTTGACGAGCAAAGAGTACACCGACGCATTAGCCAAAACACGAACCTGGCGCCAACGTATCGACCAACTGATGACAACGAATAAACTGGATGCAATAGCTGGTGTCAGCATCGGCCCGTCGGGTTGCATCGACCTCATCAACGGCGACTACGACACCGGTTTTTACTTCTGCCCACCAGCCGCGATGGCCGGTTACCCTCACCTGACCATCCCGATGGGCACCGTTCACGGCCTGCCGGTCGGCTTCTCGCTCATTGCCGGAGCGTATCAGGAAAGCGCGCTACTCGCCATGGGCTACGCGTATGAGCAGGCTTCTAAAAAGCGTGTTCGGCCTGGGTTTGTGGGGTCGTTGATTCCAGCTTAATGAATAGGATAATTAAACTCGCTGGCTAAAAAATCCATTTAAGTATAACCAAAATCCGTCAGAACGTCAGACTAAACGTACTGCCCGCACCCGGTGTCGATTGGGCGGTGAGTTGGCCATTGTGGAGCTGCATGATTTGGCGCGACAGGCTCAATCCGATGCCGGAACCCGTTTTTTTGGTCGTGTAGAACGGAATGAAAATCTGCTCCAAGGCTTCGGGTTCAATACCCGGTCCATTATCCGTTACCCGGATAACGACATGCGGACCTACCGCTTCGGCTTCGAGCTGGATGGTTGGGCAGTTGGTTTTCTCTACGCTCTCTACCGCGTTTTTAATCAGGTTCAGCAGCACCATTTCGATCTGAGCCGCGTCGGCACGAACGGCTAAGTTGGGCGACGATATTGTCGCTCCAATCTGACACTGTGGCGCACTGGCCTGAACTAACTGAACCACGTTCCGCACCAACGGCTCGACCGGCACATCAGCGAAAACCGGTTGCGGAATGGTCGTGAAATGCCGGTACGCATCGACAAACTGCATAACCCCCGCCCCCCGTTGCTCAATGGTCGTTAGGGCATCGCGCAAATCGTTGACCGATTCAGACACAAAAGCAGGAGTTGCATGAGCACTTTCACCTGTGCGTTCTGCTGAGACGAAAGGCACTAAATCGGTTTCGACAATGTCGCGCATAGTGCCTGCCAGCGACACAATCGGGGTGATGGAATTCATGATTTCGTGCCGCAGCACCTTCGTCAGATTTTGCCACGCTTCGAGTTCGCGCTGCTGCAACTCCGAACGGATATTCTGCATCGACGCTACGGTGACCAACCGACCGCGCAGCCGAACCGCCGTGCAACGTACCGACAGTTCACCGTCGGCACCGGTCTGATACGATACGGGCGTGGATGAAGTAGTCGAGGCCCGAAGTTGCTCGGCCAGTTCAGGGTGTGTAGCGTTGAGGTCGTTGAGTGTGCGAAGTCGGTAAATGCCGAGCAGCCGAAGAGCCGTCTGGTTCACCATTTCCACTTGTCCGGCGGCATCGAACGTCAGCAAACCGACGCTCACATGCTGAACGATGGTGTTAACGTAGTGCAGGTTCGCTTCCTTCTCAGCCCGCGCCTGCCGAAACGCGTCCAGCACTTCGTTGAACTGGTCGTTCAATTCATGAAACGATGGGCCGAGGTTGCTATCGGCCCGAAAAGCAACGGCAAAATCGGAGTAGCGCACCGACTCCAGAAACCGCGTTAGTTTGCGGTTCAGGCTGGTAACGTACCGATACAGATTTACCGATAAGACTATATGAAAAACAAGTAACGGAAAGAGTAACAGGCCGTTGACTTCCCGAAGATAAAAAAAAGTGATTACACCAGTCAGGACAACGATGCCGACGATACGCCAGCCTATGCCGAGGGCGAACCGATTCATGCTACGCGGCAATCCAACTGAATGGATAGTCAAGCGTGGGCACTTTGGTACGCTCGGCAACGCGCCGAAGGCGGGCGGGCAGGGCCATCAGGTAATCGCGGGCACGCTGACCGGCGTCGTTGAGGTCGGAAACGGTGTCAATATTCCAGTCGACCAAAAGCGACTCCGCAATATCGATGTAGTCGTAGGTGGTATAGACGCCTAACCGCTGGGCAGCATCCGAAAAATGGCTGAAGGTCTGACCAATTTTAACGCCTGTTTCGCGCAGAAAATGAGCGGGCATGACAATTTTCTTCCGCATCATATCTTCAAACGCGAGCATCATTTCAGACGGGTCAACGGCAAAAATCTGGCTGACAAAATCCTTATAGGCTTTCGCGTGGCGCATCTCGTCGGAGGCAATGACTCCGCAAATTTTCGACAACTGGTTGCAACCGGCCTGTTTGGCCAAAGTGGCCGTACGGCGGTGCGATACGTTGGTGGCCAACTCCTGAAACGACGTGTAAATAAAGTTGCGGTAAGGATCCCTGCCCGTCCCGATGTCGAAGCCGTCGGCAATCAGAAACTGCGTCGATACTTCCATCGCCCGCATATTGACCCGCCCCGACAGGTACAGAAACTTATTCAGCAGGTCGCCGTGCCGGTTTTCTTCGGCGGTCCAGCTCCGAATCCAGCGCGACCAGCTATTTGGATTTTCCTGATCGACGCCATCCATATCCATCAACCACGATTCGTAGGTGGGGAGGGCTTCTTCCGTAATGGTATCGCCAATAAGCACCGCTACGTAGTCGTAGGAGAGTTCGCGGGTGCTTTCGCGCAGGAGTTTGACCTCGTCTAAGAAGGACTCCTTTGTGGTATCAGGCAGAAAATCGGACGGTTGCCAATTAGTCTCGATAGGCTTGAGAAATTCGTCCATAGAGGCATCGACTTTCTCGCCGACGAACCGCATAACATCCAAACGTGTACCAGATAAGCTCATATATACGTAACAAAGAAAGAGGCCAAATAATCTACTGTTTCGGCAAAGTTCGGTTAAAACGGTTGATGTTTTCGGTTCGTTTTTGTTTTTCTTCCCGACTATACGCGCCGGGTTGCTAATTTTGAGGTACTGACAGGTAATGTAGTAACAAGAAGTTCAAAAACTTGTCGCGCACACCTGACAAGCTGATTGATTGCATGAAGAAACTCCTGGATTACATATTGAGCAGTGTTTACCTGCTTTACTTCGGAATAGTGCTCTGCGTTTTTCACGTAATGCAGGCCGTGGCATTCAATGTATTTGGCCGACCGGCCCATAAAAAAACGGTGGACTGGATGAATGCCAGCCTCGCCTATGGCTGGTACCTGACCGGAAGCCGGATAAGCTTCCAGCAGCGCACCGCTCTGCCCACCGACCGGCCCATCATTTTCATTGCAAACCACCAGAGCATGTTCGACATTTCGCC
>JANPJE010000325.1:0-13800 GCA_031425355.1 Spirosoma sp.
AAAAGACGGCTATACCAATAAGCTGACGTTTGCGGTTGGTAGTTGAATCACGAACTCGGTGCCTTCCCCTTCACGGCTCTCTACCCGCAACGAACCTTGATGTCCCTTCGTGACAATGTCATAACTCAAACTCAGCCCTAAACCGGTACCCTCGCCGGTAGGTTTGGTGGTGAAGAAGGGCTGAAAAATCTTAGCTTTGACCGTGTCAGGCATGCCCGTTCCGGTGTCGCCTACCCGGATTTCAACTTTGCCATTGACCTGCGCGGTGTTGACCGTTACCGTAGGCTGATAGTCGGCGGGAGCCGTTTTCTGTTTTTCTTTTACCGCGTAAAAGGCATTGTTGTATAGGTTCAGCAACACCCGGCCCAACTCCTGCGGCATGACGTCCACTTTACCCAGATCGGGGGCAAAGTCGGTCACTAACGCACAGTTGAAGTCTTTGTCTTTAGCCCGAAGGCCGTGGTAGGCAATCTTGAGGTACTCGTCGGCGAGGGCGTTAAGGTTGGTGAGTTGTTTCTTGCCCGTGCCGGTGCGGGAGTGTTCGAGCATCCCTTTGACGATAGCCGAAGCCCTGCCGCCGTGGTGGGTGATCTTTTGGAGGTTTTGTTTGAGATCTCTCAGCAGTTCGGCTTCCAAGTCGGCGTCACGCACTGGTTTGTGCTGCTCCTCTTCGAGTTCGGTGACCAGCTCGGCACTCACTTCCGAGAAGTTATTGACGAAGTTGAGGGGGTTCTGAATCTCGTGGGCGATACCCGCTGTTAGCTCGCCCAGAGAGGCCATCTTTTCTTTCTGGATTAGTTGGGTTTGGGCGGATTTGAGCGTTTCGAGAGATTCTTGTAGCTGGGTACGTTGCTGGTGTATCTCGTCGCGTTGGCGTTGGAGCAGGGTATTGGCCTGTTGTTTCTGCCGGTTGTTACGGTACAGCACCAGCGCAATGGCTCCCAAGACAGCTAATAGACCGATAAAGACGTAGGTTCGGATGGTGCTTCTGTATTCGGCTTTGGCGGCCTCTATTTCCTGAGCTTGTTGCTTTTCTTCAAATGTCAGTGAGATTAATTGTTTCATTTTGTCCTGACTGTACAAACTGTCCTTAGCGGCCACGGCGATTTTATAATACTTTAAAGCTTCGGCATTGTCGTTACCTTCATAGAGTTGAGACAAGAGTTCACTGCTTTTTAAAATACCTTTTATATTGGCACCTTTTCGACTGTTAGCCAGAGAAAGTTTGGCATAATGAAGCGTAGAGTCTTTTTGAGAAGTTACCTGATAAAACTTAGCCAATTGGTAGTAGGCTTCATTTAGCCAACTAACATAGGCGTCTCCTTCAATCAATACGTTAAGACTTTGTTGGTAGAAGGCATAAGCCTGGTTATTATTGTTTTTAGCCAATGCAACATCCCCCAGTAGATAAAGGGCTCGCCCTAAATTGGCCTTTTTGGCTAATGGTAATGCCAACTTAAGGTAGTACTTAGCTGAATCTAATTGCTTTAAATGACAATAACATTCGCCAATATTGGTCAGAATAATTGATGTAATACGCTGATCAGGATTGGTCATAGTTTTGTATAAAGAATAACCCTGCAGTAGTAGCCCTAAGCTTTTTTGCCATTTTTCTTGTAACATATAGGCGTAAGCACTATTGTTCATAGAAGAGATCAACCCCATCTTATCATTTAATTTGATGTAGATCTCCCTTGCTTTTTTATGCATAGTCAATGCTTTACCGTAATCCCCAAGTTGCCCTAATGCGGTTCCAGACACAGTATTTGCCCGGGCTTGCCCCTTTAAAAAGTTAAGTTTAAGAGCCAACTCATAAGCTTGTCGAGTCAACAGGTAGGTGGTATCGGGTTTAGTAAGATAGTATTGGTAGGCTAAAGCGTTGAGTATGTTTACCCGCGTGGTGTCATTAACGGAGGTATTGAGCTTTCTGAGGAGGCTATCTCGTTCATAAGCCGTTTGTGCCTGAGCATGGCTACTCATCAGCCAGTATAGCAAGCAAATCAGTATAAGTCGGAGCATGGTGGGGGTAGTAAGAGGAGAACAGACCTCAATGTACCACAAATAAGAAACTCATTGGTAATTAGTTCTTTATTAGTATGAAAGCTCCTAAATCCCGTGGTGAGATTTAGGAGCTTTCAGGCACCTTGATTACTTTCCTGACTTTTACCGGCTAATCATCTCCGCTACTTCGCGGCCCGTTTGCATGGCCGCGTTGAGGGATGGATAGGTCGTTTGGTCGCCACACTGGTAGAGCACATCCGTCAGTTGAAGCGGTTGCCGGAGGGCGTCGGTTCCGGCCTGTTCGGGGTTGTAGGCGGGCAGAGCGTGGGGGAGGTGATACGTTCGCAGATGCCGCCATTGCTGTACATCCGTCCCAAACCAGCCCGCCAGTTCCAGTCGAATCTGCTTCGTTAGTTCGGCTTCATCCAGCATCACTAAACTCTGCGTACTGACTGATATAAGTGTCTGATTTGCTGGTGCATACGACGGCGCAACGTCGCTCAGGATAGCGACATTATGCACGGCTGAGCTGCGGTGTGTATTGAGCAGCAGCAGCTTTTTGCGAATTGAGTTATCCGTAAATTGATCCGGCCCGGCGGCAAAATACGTGCAGGTTGTGTGATTGAATGCCTGTTCGGGGGGAGCCGGGCGGTTAGTCAGACGGGCGGATTGAGTAGCATCGACGGCCAGCACAACGGCGCGTCCGGTCAGCGTCTCACCCGATTGTAGGAAAACCGTGTTGCCCTCGACCCGCTCAACCGGTGTGTTCAGCCGAATCTGACTTGGCGACAATCGGCTTGCCAATTGATTCGGAATGGCTTCGATGCCGGTTGCGGGTACGGCCGCATCGCCGGTGAAGAACATCCGAAAGCAGAACTCAAAGAAATTGCTGGACGTAGTAAGCGCGTTTTCCAGAAAAACACCCCCGAAAAATGGCCGGAAAAACCGCTCGATTATCTGGTCAGAAAACCCCATTTCGTACAGAAAAGCCAGCGTCGTCATGGGCGTCTGCCGGAATAACTCGCTGATGGTCAGGCCTTGGGTACGTCGCAATAGGTTAACAATCAGTAGTTTGTCGCTGAACGTTCCGACGGAGGATACCAGCGTTTGAAATACCGAAAGCGGCTCCTGAAACGGGTTGAGCAGGGTAATCCACTGTGGCTCAGGCTGCTGCGTATGAATGAGCGCCCCCGACCGAAACGACCGCAAGTCGAGCGCGGAATAGTTCAATAACCGCTGTGCTTCGGGGTAGGCTGTCAACAGAATCTGAAATCCCCGGTCGAGCCGAAAGCCATCCACTACGTCGGTACGTACCCGCCCGCCCACGCCATCGGATGCTTCGAGTACGAGCGCGTCAATACCGGCCTGTTTCAGATAGACAGCGCAGGTCAGACCTGCCATACCGGCACCAACAATCAGAACGGGCGAATCCACGCCGGGCAAATCCACCGGTGCGTCGTTACGACCGGGCGAATCCATCGGTGCGTCGTTACGACCGGGCGAATCTATAGACATACCAAGAAGGGTAGGTTCGTGATGAATAATTGCCAAATTTAAACGCAGGATAGGCTAATTGATGAACGTAACGAAACTTGTGTAGTACTTTTTTTATAAAAATTGCATATTTAAGTGATAATATTAATTTAATGTACTGATAATCAGCATGTATACTTTATTAGTTATTGCTTTTTTCAAGAAAATATTAATTTTGCCATTATCTCTTGCGTTATAGCGGTATGAACCTGTTAGTGGTTGATAATTTCGACTCGTTTACCTACATGCTGGTTGATTACCTCCAGCAGGCAGGTGCTACGTGCCGCGTTGTCAGAAACAATGAATCATGGAGTCGGTTGACCGATGCGCCGGTCGATGCCGTTGTGCTGTCGCCGGGGCCGGGTGTACCGAAGCAGGCGGGTCGCTTATTGGATGTTATTGCCTATTATTACCAGCAGGTGCCGATATTGGGCGTTTGTCTGGGCCATCAGGCATTGGGTGAGTTTTTTGGTGCCAACCTGACGCGGGCCGAAAAACCCATGCACGGTAAGGTGTCGCCAATTCGGATAGTTGCCGATGATGTGTTGTGGCAGGGGTTGCCCGAAGGGTTCGACGTGACGCGTTATCACTCACTCGTCTTAACGGACCTGCCCGCGCAACTGGAAACAATTGCCCTTGCCGGGCCGGACGAAGTGATGGCCATGCGCCACCGAACATTGCCGTTATGGGGTGTACAGTTTCATCCTGAAGCCGAGCTGACGCAGCATGGGCTGCGGCTCATTAAAAACTGGATTGATTTTGTGTTATTTACCAATGAAAAGACGATTTCTACCACATCCCTGACCACGCAGTACGCATGAACTATCAGATTCGGGAAGAAGCGGGTTTCCGCTATGTAGATGAAGGCCAGGGCGAGGTGTTGCTTCTGCTGCACGGCTTGTTTGGTGCCCTTAGTAACTGGGACAGTGTAATCAAAACGTTCTCGAATCGTTATCGGGTCGTGATTCCGTTGTTGCCAATTTATGAAATGCCCATTCGGCAAGCCAGTCTGGAAGGTCTGGTGACCTACATTGAAAAATTCGTTGTTCAGAAGTCGCTGCGTGACATGACCCTGCTGGGTAACTCGCTGGGTGGGCATTTAGCTATTCTGTATACGCTCAAAAATCCCGAACAGGTCCAGCGGATTGTCCTGACGGGTAGCTCGGGGCTGTTTGAGAATGGCATGGGCGGTTCATTTCCCAAGCGTGGCAGTTATGGTTACATTGCCGAGCGCGTTGCCTACACGTTCTATGACCCGAAGGTGGCGTCGAAAGAATTGATTGATGAAGTATTTGAGATAACCAGTAGTATTCCCAAATGCATGAGCATTGTGGCGATTGCGAAGTCGGCCCAGCGCAACAACGTAGCAAAAGATCTGTATCAGATTCAGGTGCCCACGCTGCTTGTCTGGGGATTGAACGACACCATTACGCCCGCTGAGGTGGGTCACGAATTCAACCGGCTGATCAGTGGTTCGGAACTGCACTTTATTGACCGGTGCTGCCACGCGCCAATGATGGAATGCCCGAATCAGTTCAATAATTTGCTGGAAAGCTGGCTCGCCAGAAATCCGGTTGGTGAGTTAGTAGCGTAAGTAAAATAACATTTGGAAACTAAGGCAGAAATTACGTAGTTTTCTGCCACACAGTTTTTGTAGACACCAATTTATATGCTGGCTGCCGAACTTTTAGATCCCATGCTTCCGGCGCTGAAACCTTCCGATACGGTCGGGCAGGCTTTGGCGTGGATGGAGGAACACCACGTTGGGCAACTCGTGCTAACCGATCAGGACGAGTACCGGGGTATTGTTAGTGAAGAGTTGCTGATGGACATTGCCGACGATGAACGCCTGCTGGTTGATGTAATGCGTTTATTTGAGCAGGTCTACGCACAGGAAAATCAGCACTTGTTCGAGGTTTTGGGCTTAGTTATTCAGAATCAGATGGCGGTGATTGCTGTCCTGAACGAAGAGCGTGAGTTTACCGGTACTATTTCAGTTAGTGAATTGCTCAAACAATTTGCGATGGAATTAGGCGTGCAGGAATCGGGCGCTTTACTCATCCTCAGCCTCAACGAACGCGACTATTCGCTCACTGAAATCAGCCGACTGATTGAATCCAATAATGTTAAAATCATCAGCAGTTATTATTCCAGTGCCGCCTATGGCATGCCGGACCGATCACGGTTGACGCTCAAACTCAATCGGCGCGACATTACGTCGGTTATCTCGACACTCGAACGATTCGGCTACCACATTGAAGCGGCATTTGCCAACGCCCCCGTCGAAAGTATCGATCAAGAGCGGCTCGACTCACTGCTTCGTTACTTAAATACCTAAAAAGTGGTAAGTGACTAAGTGATAAGGAGTAAGTGGCTGACGCCTTCATATTGCCTTCGCGTCAGCCACTTACTCCTTACCACTTGCCACTTACTCACTTACCACTTACCAACTCTTCCATGAAAATCGCCATTCACGGGCGCAACTTTCCCGAATCGGCTCGTCCTTACATCCAGTCGATGTTTGACGAACTGACCCGACGAAAAACCGATCTTATTATCTCGCAGGGCTATCGCGAATACCTCGATCAGGCGGGCGTTGCCCATTACAGCCAGGCGACCTACACTGTTGAGGAAGGCGTTACCGATGCCGACTTTATTTTCAGTCTGGGGGGCGACGGTACGCTGCTCGATGCCGTCACGCACGTTGGTCCCCGGCAAATTCCAATTATCGGCATTAACATTGGCCGGTTGGGGTTTCTGGCAACGGTGGCTCCAGCATCTGTGAGGCTCATGATTGATTCACTTTTTAACGGGCAATACACCATCGATGAACGCGTATTGGTCAGCGTTCGGTCGAGCCAGGACATTTTTGGAAACCTACCGTTCGGTCTGAACGATTTTACCATCACCCGCACGCAAACCTCGTCGATGATTACTGTGCATTCGTATCTCGATGGCGAATTTCTGAACTCCTACTGGGCCGACGGTCTGATTATTTCGACGCCTTCCGGTTCTACCGGTTATTCACTGAGTTGCGGGGGACCGGTCTTGTTACCCCAAACCGAAAGTTTTATTATTACGCCCATCAGCCCGCACAATCTGAACGTCCGGCCTATGGTCGTTATGGACACCTGCCAGTTATCGTTTGAAGTCGAAAGCCGAAGCGGTAATTTTCTGGCCGCGCTGGATTCACGCTCGTTCACGGTCGATACGTCGATTAAGATCAGTCTTCAAAAAGAAACGTTCAAAGCCCGGTTATTAAAACTGAGTGACGATAATTTTTTGAATACGCTGCGCGGTAAACTCAACTGGGGCTGGGACATTCGTAATTAAAATAATAGCCCTTTTCTCTTTCATCTCTCATTTCTGGCACAATTTTTACGGGGTATCTCCAATAAAAGCAATAGCCCTACCGTTTCGGAATTGGCTGGCTTTCGGGTTGGTTGATGGTTGATTCATGTATCTTAAGCATATGGATAAATATAAACAGTTAGTGATGGGTGCCGCGGCAATCTGTTTGCTGGCAGGTGTGGTTACAGAAAGTTCGGCACAACGACGGCCAAATACGGGGTTTGCGCCCTATTCATCGGTGACCTTCGGGGGTGGTACGTCGACCTACCTGGGCGATCTGGCCGGATATCGGCAGCCGCTCAAAGCACTTACTACGCTGCCCCGCTGGAATGTAGGGCTGGGTTACACGCGGCAGTTTACGCCTAATTTTGCGGCTCGGGCCATGTTCACCTGGGCACGGATTGCGGGTGACGATTATACGTTCAATAAAAATAATATAGACGGTGGACTGGTTCAGTACGCCCGGAATCTGCACTTTCGCAACGACCTCAAAGAGTTTGCGCTGACGGGTATCTATAATTTCGTTGCCGATGGCCGTAACTCGAATTACCGGGCCAAAATCACCCCATATGTGTTTGCCGGTCTGGCCCTGGTAGCGCATAGCCCCGAAGCCCGCACGCCCGTGGCAAGCGGCACTGGTTCTGATGTATACGCCGGGCAACAATGGGTTAAACTCCAGCCGCTACGGACCGAAGGGCAGGGTCAGCCCGAACGCCAGAAGCCTTACTCGCTCGTGACGCTGTCAATTCCCGTTGGCTTTGGCGTTCGTTACAGACTGAATGATAATTTCAATATCGGGGCTGAAATTGGCTACCGGTATGCCTTCACCGACTACCTCGACGATGTGGGCGGAGGAACGTATCCGGACAGAAACACACTGGAAGGCGTTGCTCAGGTGATGTCGGACCGGAGGCAGTCGGAGCGGTTTGCCGCCCGATACCTGAAAAATCCACCGGATCGCTATACCGTGCTTGAGGAAATGTTCAGAGCCGGAACGCCCGAGCAACAGGCGGCTATTACGGAGGCCCTGAGCTCGCCCATACGCGGAGAGAAAGGGGTTCTGCCAGATGGTTATCTGTTGACCAATTTTTCGATTCATTATATCATTCCGAGCAAAATAAAATGCCCACCCATTAAGTAAAAAACGGCTGGTAATCATCTGGTTGTTCACCAGTCGACAGCCGTTATTCGACAGGCATTCTTATCATTTCCTGTCACCTGATTTATGCATCAATATCGAATCAATAAAGCCCGGCTGATTGTAGCCGGGCTTTTTATCAGTCTGAGTATTCAGGCTCAGAAAATTGAAATTGGGGGAGGGGTAGGCGGAATGCTCTATAAGGGCGACGTATCACCAGCTTTGAATCCCCGGTTTCTGCGACCGGCAGTGGGCCTGTTTCTTCGCTACAATGCAACCCGCTCTTTCTCGATGCGGGCCAGTGGAACGATTGGGGGTATTCGCGCCGAAGATCAGGCCAGCCGCGATCCATTTCAACAAGCCCGTAATTACGCATTCCGCGCGGGTATTAACGAGGTGATGATTGATTTTCAATACAATTTCCTGAATTACAAACCCTCGCCGAGGGTGAAAAACTGGACACCCTACGTTTTTGGCGGCATCGGTCTGTGTCGGTTTACCAATGACATTATCCGGGTGGGGGGCGTCGTTACGTATCCGTTGGGTGTGGGCGTCAAATACGAAATAAAAAGGCCTTGGAGCGTTGGGCTGGAGTTTGGAACCCGGTTTGGTAACAATGATTATGTAGACGGACTGGCCGATGGCACATTCGGCCTGACGAACAACAAATTGAAACAGGGCAATCCTGCCTTGCGCGACAGTTACTCCTACGCTGCTGTGACCATCAGTTATACGTTCTACAAAATCGTCTGTCCGTAGAGGTTTGTAGTTAGCTGACGCGAGTGTTGCTCACGCCGGTACGCAGTGGTCCGGCATTCCGCGGGGCCGCCCGGCGGTGCGGTCAGCCAACCGTAAACCACAAACTACAAACCGTGAACTTATCACACCAGCGAAAACAAATCCTGCACGCCCAGCATTCGCTTGCTAATGAACCCTTCGCCAAATTCGACGCCAATCATGTGGCCGTGTTCGCGGGTGCGGGATTCCAGAAATTTCATGAATGGCTCCCCCGAAATGTAGCTTTGCGGCTCGTCGCTCTCGGGGTTGAAAAATTGACTTTTATACGCTTTGATCGCGGCCAGTTTCCCATTCCAGTAAGGCGTTACGTCTACCACAAAGTCGGGTGTCAGCGACCGGTCCTGAATGAAGTGATACACAAATTTAGGCCGGTGGGCCTCCTGCGGTTTTCCATCTTTTCCCACCGTTTTTATCTGGCGTAAACCGGCATAAAAGCAGGCCTGAACAACCAGTTCGGCGGCTCGTCCATGATCGGGGTGGCGGTCGTCGGGGGTGTTGGTCAGAATGATTTCCGGTCGGTATTGGCGAATAATCGGGATCAGCGCCATCTGGTGTTCTTCATCATTTCGGAAAAACGCATCCCGGAAGCCCATGTTTTCGCGGGCTGACAGATTCATCAATCTGGCTCCTTCTGCCGACTCCTGCAAGCGTATTTCGGGGGTTCCGCGCGTGCCTAACTCGCCCCGTGTGAGGTCTACTCCGGCTACGGTTTTGCCTTGTGCTATGAGCGAGAGAACAGTGCCCGCGCAGGTCATTTCAATGTCATCGGGGTGGGCCGCAATGGCCAGTACGTCAACAGTCATGGAATGGTATTGTCAGATAATGGTCAAGTTGTTGTCAGGGATAGTCAGGTAATGGTCAAAGATTGTCAAGACAGGTCAGGAATAGTCATATCAATGGTTAACCGACGACTCTTGACTATTCCCGGCCCTTCCTGACGAGCCCTGACCCTATTTGACAACACCCGACTACTACCTAATCAACCATATCGTCGAATTGTTCCTGATTGCGCAAAAGAGGGCTATTTGCGGTTTTCTCGACGGAAACGCTTTATTTTGGTAACCTAACTAACCGTACAGGAATTACTTAACCTATGTCTTATAAAGCCCTTGCCCTTCAGTTAACTTGTCAAACTGTCAACACCTGCCAAACCCGCGACGATGCCGAAGCCGTTATGCTCCAGAGTATCGAACGTATTGAACGCCAGATTGCCGCATCGGTTGGGCTTATTGGTCGAGATGCAGTGCTCGTTGTTGTTCCCGAATTTTTTCTGAGCGGCCCGCCAACCGACGAAACCATCGAGCAGTGGCGCGAAAAAGCCGCCCTCGATATTGACGGTCGAATCTATGAGGCACTGGGTGCGATGGTGCAGCGACAGCAGATTTATTTTTCGGGAAATACCTACGAGCAGGACCCGTTTTTTCCAGAACTTTATTTTCAGACCAGCTTCATTATTGGCCCCAACGGCGATGTGATTTTACGGTATCGGCGATTGAATGCCCTGCTTACGCCAACCCCCCACGATGTCTGGGAACTGTATTTAGATGCCTACGGCTATGATTCTTTGTTTCCGGTGGTCAAAACCAATATCGGTAATCTGGCCTGTATCGCATCGGAAGAGATTCTTATTCCCGAGATAGCCCGGTGTTTAGCTATGCGCGGAGCCGAAGTTCTGCTGCATTCGACGTCCGAAATTGGCAGTCCATTGATGACCCAGAAAAACATAGCGAAACAGGCGCGGGCTATCGAGAATATGGCCTACGTCGTGTCGGCTAATTCGGCTGGTATCATAGGCAGTTCACTACCATCCGGCACGACCGATGGCAGTTCTAAAGTCGTTGATCCCCGGGGAATCGTACTGGCCGAAGCCGCTTATGGCGAAAGTATCGTTGCTAACGCCGACATTGATCTGGCTGCTTTGCGCGAGTTTCGGCAGCGGCCCGCTATTGGCAATCTGCTGGCCCGCCAACGGGTCGAACTCTATGCCGAAAGCTACGCCCGGCACAGCGTTTACCCACCCGGTACGTTGCTGAGTCAACCCGCCGAGCGGGCGCATTTTATGCGAACCCAGCAGGAAGTGATTAAGAAATTGTACAGTTAGGTGGGTTTGTGGTCATGAACAGGCTACACCGGCCTGAAGCCCGGTGCAAGTCATCTGGCACTATCACTTGTACCGGGCTTCAGGCCGGTGTAGCCAGATGGTGTTTAACCAACCCTGACAATAACTTGACTATCCTTTATTATTCCTGATCGCTCTTGATCACCTTCCGTCGGCGCCGGGGCAGGCGGAACAGATTGCTGCCCGCTTCTTCGGGGGTTTGATCGCCGAGCAGAACACCCCACGGACGAAGACTATCTACCCGGTCGAAAACTACTTTGAGGATGGCGATGGCCGGAATCGACAGAAACATACCCGACACGCCCGCCAGTGCTCCGCCAACCAGCACGCCCACAATTGACACCAATGCATTTATCCGGACTTTAGAGGCTACAATGAGTGGCACTAATACGTTGTTGTCGATAAATTGCACGAACAGAAAAACGCTGACAACCCCCGCAATAAGCGAGGGTTCGGGATTATTGCTGAACGTAATAATGACGGTCAGAACCGTGGCGACCAGCCCGCCAATGTAGGGAACCAAGTTCAGAATAGCGGCCATAATACCCAGTAGAATCGCATATTGAACGCCTAATATCAACAGCCCGATGGAGTTGAGTGCAGCTACGCAGGCCGTTTCGATGAGCAAACCAACCATGTAACTCTGCACCACCGCTTTCACTTCACTCAGCACCTCGCGCACCCGTTCCGTATGTTTCTCGGCAAAAAGAACAACGACAAAATGAAGCAGCATGGTGCGGTAATAAAGCAGCAGAAAAACGTAAATAGGAATCAGCGTGAGTGTGCCAAGCGGCCCCGTAATAAAACTCAGGGTTCCGGTACTTTGCAGGCTGTCAAGCGTTTCGGCCTGCGCTTTCTGAAGGTATTTTTCCTGTTGCCGATAACTGACATTGTACTCGCGCCGGACCCACCGTTTTGCGTCGCTGAAAAAGTCGCTCAGGTTTTGCCTGATTTTAGGCAGATCGTCCGTTAAGTCAGCAAGTTGCATTGACAGGAGCGCAGTTAAACCTGCTATCAGAATAATCGCCAGCAGCAACGCCAAACTAATGGCGAAAACTTTATGCATTCCCATCCGAATGAGCCGCGCTTCGACGGGCCTCAACAACACCGCCAGCAATCCCGACATGGCGAGCGGCACCAGAATATCCTGCCCCAGATAAATGGTGGCGGTTAGAATGGCTAAGGAAAGTAGTGAATGCGAAAATTGGTGATAATGAGGGCGTATAGGTTCTGAGGTCATAAAGCAGAAAGAAATTTAGAAAAAAAGAGAGTCTGAATGTGCAGTAAATCAAAGAGACAATTTTAACCCATAACAAGTAAACATTTTAGTTTAAATTTTAATCTTTAACCCGTTACTACCGGCTATCTTCCCGGCACCTGACCATCTTTTGCCAAACATGCTGTATTTTTGCGGTTTATTTACTCATGACACTATCTATTCGCGATATCGCTTTTCAACTTCGGCAGGGCCAGCTTTTTGCCCTCGCCGATGAAACGGGCTGGTCTGTTGTAGTCGATCCCGTTAACGATGCGGCTGTTGAGAAGCTATTGACTTTATTACCCGCCATGCCCAGTGGTTTGCAGCCAACGGTGCTGATTCACAACGCTGACCAACTGGGACTGTACGTAGCGAAAATGCCGGATGTGGCCTACGA
This sequence comes from Spirosoma sp., assembly GCA_031425355.1. Classification (GTDB taxonomy): domain Bacteria; phylum Bacteroidota; class Bacteroidia; order Cytophagales; family Spirosomataceae; genus Spirosoma. The sequence goes on from JANPJE010000325.1 coordinate 12,596, forward strand.
TCTGGTGGAATTTGCCGAAAATCCACTAACGGTCATCTACGAACAGGGGAAAAATTTGTCAACAGCACTGTGGCGGTCGGTTGGCCAACAACCCGTAATAGACGCGAAACCAGCGGGCGAAGTGGCCGTTCGACGGTCGTTAACGGACGATATACAGCGGCTTATCGGTAGTTTTGGGCGGGGTTTGCTCACAATTCCGTTTGAGTCACTGACGTTGCCATCCGTGGCCGAACCGCTCATTGCCGGACGGTTTGGGACACTGCCCGCCATGCCCCGGCGACCGCGCATCATGCGGCTGGCCGTCAATGGCGAAGTTAATTTTATAAGAAAATAGTTAATAGTTTACAGTTTGTCGTTGGCTGGCGCGTCAGTAGTGTATGCGTTAGCCAACCACAAACGACAAACCGTAAACCAGCGAACATGAATTTTAGCGACACCTTACAGAAGAATCCGATTTTCGATGTCATTGCCCGCCAGGCCGATGCGCTGGGTGTACGGGCGTATGTCATCGGCGGGTTTGTGCGCGATCTGGTGTTGGGGCGTCCGTCGAAAGATATTGATGTAGTATGCATCGGAAGCGGCATCGAACTGGCCGAAGCCGTTGGTAAAACATTGAAAACCAACGTATCGGTTTTCCCGAATTTTGGAACGGCCATGCTGCGAAGTGACCAGGGCGGGGAAGATTGGGAAGTTGAGTTTGTGGGTGCCCGAAAAGAATCGTACCGGAGTGAGTCACGCAAGCCGATTGTGGAGGATGGTACGCTCGAAGATGACCAGAATCGTCGGGATTTCACCATTAACGCAATGGGTATTCGTCTTAACGCTGATAAGTTCGGTGAATTGCTCGACCCATTCGACGGCCTGAAAGATATCAAGCGGAAAATCATTCGCACCCCGCTGAATCCTGATATTACGTTCTCCGACGATCCGCTTCGTATGATGCGGGCCATCCGGTTTGCGTCGCAGTTGGGTTTTGATATCGAGCCGGACACGTTCGACGCCATTGTGCGCATGAACGAACGTATTACCATCGTCTCGCGGGAGCGCGTCACGGACGAACTCAACAAAATTGTCCTGTCGCCCACACCGTCGTATGGCTTCAAACTACTATATCATGCTGGTTTATTGGAGCGTATTTTCCCCGAATTAATCGCGCTGAAAGGCGTCGAAACCATTGAGGGAAAGGGACATAAGGACAATTTTTA
>JANPJE010000326.1:0-3455 GCA_031425355.1 Spirosoma sp.
CTCCAGCGAACCTATTTCCGACTCAACTCATTCGGCTGACCACAGCAATGCTGGAGGCTCCCTCAACTTTATTGAACAAATCGTTGAAGAAGACCTGGCCGCCGGTAAAAACGACGGGCGTATTCACACCCGTTTTCCGCCAGAACCGAACGGCTATCTCCATATCGGTCACGCAAAATCCATCTGCCTGAACTTCGGACTGGCTGATAAATATGGCGGACAAACTAACCTCCGTTTCGACGATACCAACCCCGTTACTGAGGATACCGAATACGTCGATTCGATCAAGAACGACGTGCGTTGGTTAGGCTTCGAATGGGACAATGAGTTTTACGCATCGGACTATTTCGATCAGATCTACCAATTTGCTGAGACTCTGATACAGAAGGGGTTAGCTTACATCGATGACTCAACGGCGGATGAAATTGCCGCGCAAAAAGGGACACCCACCGAGCCGGGCCGTCTGAGTCAGTACCGCGACCGGAGTGTAGACGAAAACCTCGACCTATTCCGGCGCATGAAAGCCGGGGAGTTTCCCGACGGAGCAAAGGTTTTGCGGGCAAAAGTCGATATGGCATCGCCCAATATGCAACTCCGCGACCCGATTATTTACCGCATTAAACACGCGCATCACCACCGCACGGGCGATACGTGGTGCATCTACCCGATGTACGATTTTGCCCACGGGCAGTCGGACGCTATCGAGCACATTACGCACTCGCTTTGCACGCTGGAGTTTGAAGTACACCGCCCGCTGTATGAGTGGTTTATCGGAAATCTCGATATTTTCCCCTCCCGCCAGATCGAGTTTGCACGGCTTAACCTGACCTATACGGTTATGAGCAAGCGGAAATTGAAACAGTTGGTAGAAGAAGGCCATGTGAACGGCTGGGACGACCCCCGGATGCCTACCCTTGCAGGTATTCGGCGAAGAGGCTACACGCCCGCCAGCATCCGCGAATTTGCCGACCGCATCGGCATCGCCAAGCGCGATAACCTGATCGACGTGGGATTGCTGGAGTTTTGTCTGCGCGAAGAACTCAACAAGACGACCCACCGCGTAATGGCCGTGCTCGATGAGCAACCGCTTCGACTCGTTATCACGAATTACGAGACTGGCCGCGAGGAGATTATGCGGATTGAAAACAATCCTGAAGACCCCACGGCGGGCGAGCGCGACGTACCGTTCAGCCGCGAGGTGTATATCGAACGTGACGATTTCATGGAAATTCCGCCAAAGAAATTTTTCCGGCTATTTCCGGGCGGCATGGTGCGGTTGAAAGGCGCGTATATCATCAAATGCGACGAAGTGGTGAAAGACAACGCGGGCGAAATTATCGAACTGCGCTGCTCGTACATTCCCGAAAGTCGGAGCGGTTCCGATACGTCGGGCATCAATGTGAAGGGCACAATTCACTGGGTATCAGCGCCCCACGCGGTCGAAGCGGAGGTGCGTCTGTATGACCGGCTCTTCTCGGTCGAGAACCCTGCCGCCGACGAACGCGAATTCCGCGATTTGCTGAACCCCGATTCCTTAAACATAGTCCGTGCGTTTGTCGAGCCGGCATTGGTTGAAGCAGCCCGTTCCGGCTCGCAAACCAATTTCCAGTTCATGCGCAAGGGCTATTTCATACTGGACCCCGACTCCACCGCCGACCGACCCGTATTTAACCGGACCGTCACGTTAAAAGACGCTTGGGCAAAAGAGATGAAAAAAGGCTGACGTTCGATTAAAAATTAAAAAGGATAAGTATGTTGCCATTCGCTGAACGTGCTCAGGCAGATGACTCAAAGTTTTTGGGTTACTGCTTGGACACTGACCACCCGTATGGTAAGCACAAAGCCCGCGTATTCCGTTCTGCGTTAGGAATAACGATTGACAATTGGCAGATTTTACGTGATGCTATTTTATCCGCTGTATTGTTAAATTCAGCTATTCATGAAGGTAGAAATAGCTATGGAGAAATTTATGTAGTTGATTTTGTGATGGTTCATCAAGCCAAGACCGCTACGGTACGAACCAGTTGGATTATTGACAATGGCCAAAACTTTCCGCGCCTAACGAGTTGTTACGTATTAAAAATATAATGTCATGGACGACCTTCATCTGCACGACTTAGTGGCATTAACAGTTCCACTACCCAATTACAAATTGCGTCGGGGTGAGATAGGCGTGATTGTTGACATTGGCCCCAATAGTGATTATTTGCTTGAATTTGTTGGTAGAAATGGGGTTCCCTATGCTATGCCAACCGTTTCAGCTTCTCAACTTATGAGGGTGTATTTACATGCGGATATAGTTGAGTAAGTTTTAGATCAACCTATTCCTGTATAAATCTTAGTTATCCTTACAAAAAGTTATAGAGCGTAAACCATGACAACATTACAGATTCCGGTGCCGGATATTACAGCGTACCAATACAACCGTCTGTCAAGTGAACAGAAGAATGCTCTGTCCGACCTGATTGCGAATAGTCCTACCGAATAGAGTGATTTGTTGGACGTAATTAATTACACAAGTTTCAAAGCGGCCAAGCGAGGCCTAACGCAGGATAGACCTGGTGATTTATTAGCTTGTTAATTTTGCCCGTCGCATCCTTACTCCCATGTCTACCATCCGTAAATCCAGCAACCCCGACGAGATACACGTTTACGACAAAGAGTACTGGTGGACAAAAACGCCACAGGAGCGTTTGGCGGCTGCGCTCAAACTGATTCGACGGGCCAAAGCCATTTATTACGCAAATCCCAAAAACCCACCGTTAAGCAATGGAGGACACGTACTTAAGTCGTCAACACCGATTGATCAGCGTAAACGGTCCCAAATCCGACCGCAGGACCTGCGCGATTTAGAAAATCTGCCCGGTCAAACGGATCTCTAAAACGGCTACGCTACTGCTTCTAATTCTTTAAGTTCCAACAGCAGTTTCCACTGCTCCGAGTCGAGCCACTGGCGAATGGTCATGTCAATGAGTTTTTTGTCAACAGCATAATCAAGGCCCTCCATAACCCGGCAATGCCTGCGTTCCGAATGGCCGATGCGGACGTAATAATCCTTAATAAACTGCTGTTTATCAGTGGTTAGCAGCGAGAAGGTTTCCCCCGTTCGGGAGTCACGCAGAAAGATCGGATAGGCATTCCAGAACTCCAATGCGGCTTTGTCGCGATCCTGATCGAACAGATCCCGGCCTATTTCGTCGGTCAGAATGAAAAAATCCAGATAGTAATAACCGGCTTTATTGAGGTTGAGAATCAATCCCCGGTCAACTAAATTACTGATTTCTTCGGCAGCAAAACTGGGGCCTTCCTGACCAAATTTGTACATGGCCGCGTACTGCCGGGTGTGGGTTAAAAACAGGAATACGTACTGGTTGGGAGTGATGTTGTACCGCGACAGTGCATCGAGGTCGATTTCGATTTTAGTCATGATTACTAACGTTTACGGCGGTTAATTT
>JANPJE010000327.1:0-13294 GCA_031425355.1 Spirosoma sp.
CGTCAATGGCTTTGTGGTTGTGTCGAAACGCCTTCAGGAAGACATCGTCTCCAGTGGTTCGCTGCTGGCGGCTGAACAGGTGGACATCTACCCCGAAATTTCAGCCCGCATTATTCAACTCAACATCCGTGAAGGACAACCCGTAGCGAAAGGTGCGTTGCTGGTTAAATTATTTGATACCGACCTGCGGGCACAGCTCCAAAAACTTCAGGCGCAGGCCGACAACGCCCGGCGTACCGAAGAACGAAATAAGCAATTACTGGCGAGGGGTGGCATCAGCCAACAGGAGTACGACATCGTGACGACCAACCTGCGCTCGTCATTAGCCGATATCAATCTGGTAAATGCCAATTTGCAGCGAACAGAAATCCGGGCACCATTCTCGGGTGTTATCGGTCTGCGTAACGTTAGTTCCGGTGCCGTTGTATCACCCAACACGCTCATTGCCAGGCTTCAACAAATCTCATCGCTTAAACTCGACTTCTCAATTCCCGAAAAATATGGTCAATCGGTACGTAGCGGAAGCCAGATTTCGTTTTTAGTAGACGGGGCGGCCCAGCCGAGCCAGGGGGTTGTGTATGCCATTGAGCCGGGCGTGGAAGAACAGACACGCAACCTCCGTATTCGGGCACGGATTAACAATATACTGACTGGCACCGGGCAGCCCCGATTCCGGCCCGGCACGTTTGCCCGCGTTACGCTGACGATTCAAAACGAGCAGAGTCTGGTAGTTCCAACACAGGCTGTAATTCCACAAACCCGTACTAATCAGGTCATTGTGGTTAAAAATGGCAAAGCGATATTTAAGGATGTAAAGACGGGTCTACGGACGGCGGGCACAATTCAAATCCTATCTGGCTTGCAGAAAGGTGATACGGTTGCCACAACGGGGCTGCTGTTTCTAAAACCCGACGCACCCGTTAAGATTGGTAAAGTCATTACGTTACCGGCCACAGGCCCGAAGGTAGCAGCAAACTAAGTTATAGAGTTGTATAGTTTTAAAGTTATACAGTTTATGCGTCAGCCAACTTTAAAACTATACATCTCTACAACTTTGTAACTCTATAACCCAATAACTCAACCCAAAAATGAGCCTTCCCGAACTTAGCCTTAGCCGACCGGTCTTTGCGATGGTGATGTCCATCGTCATCGTTCTTTTTGGCGTTATTGGCTTTACATTCCTCGGCGTTCGCGAATACCCGGCCATCGACCCGCCGGTAATTTCGGTGCGGACGAACTACACCGGTGCGAACCCCGAAATTATCGAATCGCAAATTACCGAACCCATCGAAAAGTCGCTGAACAGCATCGAAGGCATTCGGACAATTTCGTCGAACAGTGCGCTCGGAGCCAGCACCATCACTGTTGAGTTCAACCTCGACGCGAATCTCGAACAGGCCGCCAATGACGTGCGTGACAAAGTGGCTCAGGCCCAGCGGCAACTCCCGCAGGACATTGACGCTCCGCCCGTGGTAACCAAGGCCGACGCAAACTCCGATCCGATTATTTTCATGACCGTTCAGAGTACCACACGAAACCCGACACAATTATCGGATTACGCCGAGAATGTGCTTCAGGAGCGTTTGCAGACTATTCCGGGCGTGAGTCAGGCGAACATCTTTGGTCTCAAACGCCAGGCGATGCGACTCTGGATAGACCCCATCAAACTATCGGCGTACCGGCTCACCTCGCAGGATATTCAGGCCGCGCTGACGGCTCAGAATGTTGAACTGCCCAGCGGAAAAGTATACGGCAATAACACCGAACTGACCGTAAAAGCGATTGGGCGACTGACCTCGGAAGATGATTTTAACAACCTGATTCTGCGGCAAACGAGCAATCAGATTGTCCGGTTCAAAGATGTTGGCTATGCTACGCTCGGGGCAGAAAATGAAGAAACGCTCTCGAAACAAAACGGAGCGGTGGGCGTCATTCTGGCATTGGTTCCGCAGCCCGGTGCCAACTACGTTAGTATTGCTGACGAGTTTAACAAACGATTCGATCAGCTAAAAAAAGATTTACCCGACGACATCATCGTCAGCGTCGGCACGGACCGAAGCATATTTATCCGGCGGGCCATTGAAGAGGTGGGCGAAACGCTGCTTATCTCGTTCGTACTGGTTGTGCTGGTCATCTACTTCTTCTTCCGCGACTGGCTCATCGCTTTCCGCCCGCTCATCGACATTCCGGTATCGCTCATTGGTGCGTTCTTCATTATGTACCTCGCAGATTTCAGTATCAACGTATTAACCCTACTGGGCATCGTATTGGCAACGGGCTTGGTGGTGGATGACGGGATTGTGGTAACGGAGAATATTTTTAAGAAAATCGAGCAAGGCATGGAAACTGAACAGGCGGCACGGGAAGGCTCTAACGAGATTTTCTTTGCCGTACTGTCTACGTCGATTACGCTGGCTATCGTGTTTCTGCCCATCATTTTTCTGGAAGGCTTTGTAGGTCGATTGTTTCGCGAGTTTGGTATTGTAGTAGCCGGAGCCGTACTGATTTCGGCCTTCGTATCGCTCACACTGACGCCGGTGCTGAGTGTGAAACTGACCAGCAAAACGCACGGTCAATCGTGGTTTTATCGGAAAACAGAACCTTTTTTCAACTGGCTCGACGATTCATACCGGAGTTCGCTCAATACGTTCATGGGTAAGCGCGGATGGGCGTTCGTGATGATTGGTGCGTGTTTGTTGCTGATTTTCGGTTTAGGATCACTGCTCAAATCGGAGTTGGCTCCACTGGAAGACCGGGGCCGTACCCGCATCTCCATTACCTCGCCCGAAGGCACCAGTTTTGAGTCGCAGGCGATCACTACAGACCGGGTTATGCAGTTTGTGCTTGACTCCATTCCCGAAACCCGGTTGGCGTTCAGCGTGGTTGCACCCGGTTTTTCTGGTTCAGGAGCGGTCAACTCCTCATTTGTGATGGTAAACATGGTGGATGTTAACGAGCGCAAAAGGTCACAGCAGGACATTGTGGATTTCCTGACCAAAAACCTCAGAAAATTCAATGAAGCCCGGATGTTTGCCACGCAGGATCAAACGATTCAGGTTGGACGGGGCGGTGGGTTGCCAGTTCAGTTCGTTATTCAAAACCTGAATTTCGAGAAACTACGCGAAAAACTACCCACTTTTTTAGACGAAGTACAGAAAGACCCTACGTTCCAGAACTCCGACGTTGACCTGAAATTCAATAAACCCGAACTAAACATCAGCATCGACCGTGAAAAAGCCACTAACCTCGGCATTTCGGTGCAGGACGTAGCGCAAACGTTGCAATTAGCCCTTAGCAACCGGCGATTGGCTTACTTCCTGATGAATGGCAAGCAGTATCAGGTTATTGGACAGGTGGACCGCGCCGACCGCGATGCTCCCGTCGATCTGGCGGGTTTCTACGTTCGGTCAAATCAGGGTCAGCTCATTCAATTAGACAATCTGGTGAAATTTCAGGAAGTGAGCAGTCCGCCACAGGTTTACCACTATAACCGGTTTAAGTCGGCGACGGTATCGGCAGGCCTGGCTCCCGGAAAAACTGTTGGCGACGGCGTGGAAGCGATGCAGGCTATTGCCGCCCGAACCCTCGACCAGAGCTTTCAAACGGCTCTGTCTGGTCCCTCGCGGGACTACGCCGAGAGTTCGGGTAATACGTTGTTTGCCTTCGCACTGGCTCTGATTCTGGTTTATTTAGTACTGGCTGCGCAATTCGATTCGTTTATCGACCCGCTCATTATTATGATTACCGTGCCGCTTGCCCTTGCCGGAGCCGTATTCTCGCTCTGGATGTTTAACCAGACACTGAACATTTTCAGTCAGATTGGTATCATCATGCTGGTTGGGCTGGTAACCAAAAACGGGATTCTGATTGTGGAGTTTGCCAACGAGCAGCGACTGCTTGGCAAGAACAAATTTGAAGCCGCTGCCGAATCGGCGGCCATGCGTCTTCGGCCCATTCTGATGACTACGTTAGTGGCGGCTTTTGGCGCGTTGCCACTGGCCCTCGCGCTGGGGTCAGCCTCGAAAAGCCGGATTCCGCTGGGTATCGTGATTGTAGGCGGGCTGATGTTCTCGCTGGTCCTGACGCTGTATGTCGTACCGGTCATTTATACGTACCTGAGCCGCCGTAAAGATGTGCTACCGGAGGAAAAACAATCCGACGACAAAGCGAAACCTGAGGAGTTGGAAATGACCGTTTGATGATTTTTGCTACGTACAAATCCCCGGCAAGTTAATCTTGCCGGGGATTTTTTTTAAACAGCATCGTCGGATTGATAGCAATTTGTAGATCGGCAAATGAAGCGGAATGAAGGCTCACGAAGTCTTTTTCAACATGTTAAGGTACTGCCAACTCATATCTGTTGGGCTTATTAGCGCATCGCATCAGTTGGGTAGTCGCCTAAGCCATTCTTGTAGCATCTCAGTAATAATTACTGGTTGTTACAACCGTTACGGTGTTTTAGTAGTCTGTAATCTATGTTGCAAGAGTCAGTCGATGAGTCAGCAGGAAGCTTTTTTCGAATAAACAGATTATTATGAAACAGATTATTTACTTCCTGACGATAAGCATAATTCTTACTTCTTGCAATCAGGCAAAAGAAGGGACAGAATCTATCAGGTATGGCTCTAACAAGGGGAAATATTTAACCTTACATGGCACAAAAATTTACTATGAAGAATATGGTGAGGGCATACCCTTATTGCTGCTCCATCAGGGGCTTGGCTCAATTGAAAATCTGAGTGACATTATTCCAGAGTTATCCAAACATTTTAGAGTAATAGCACCAGACGCTCCCGGACACGGACGCTCTGAGCAAGCTGATAGTTTGAGTGGAGATTTATTGGCGCAATACTGTTCCGCCCTTATTGACGAGCTTCAATTGGACAGTGCTTATGTGATGGGTTGGAGTACGGGCGGGAATACGTCTCTATTGCTGGCGGCAAACAGACCGGACAAGATAAAGAAAGTAGTAAGCGGTGCCTCCAATACAAAGTCAAGTGGACTAACTCAGGAAGGGCGGGACCTGTTGAAAGAATACACCGTAGAAGCTGTCAAAGAAGACAAGGACTGGCTCGACCGTTATCAGCGTATGAATCCACAGCCAGATAAGTGGGTTAAATTTTGGGAGGACGGTCAAAAAATGTCGTCAAGAGAAATCAAAGTTCCAGATGACAAACTCGCCAGTATTGATGTTCCGGTACTTATTATTCGTGGCGACCGGGATATGATACGAATAGAACATAGTGTCGAACTATTTCGCTCGCTCAAAAAGGGGCAACTATGTATTTACCCAAATGTAGGACATGAGATGCCAGAATTGAAAAGCGAGATGCTTTGTAAAATTGCGATTGCCTTCTTCAAGGAAAGCAAAAACAAAGAGACCAGCCGCTAACAAAGGTTTTGTGTCAGATGAAATAGCTGGAGCTGGACCTTCTGCGACAGGCAGTACTTCCTGACAATGAATTCTAAGCTTAACACAGAAAATCAGACTGTGACTTAACGTTGTTTTATGCTTTATCCCCCTTCCCTGAGAATACCGGGGAAGGGGGATTTGTATTGCAATCTGTGACTGAACGCCTGATTTACAGCATAACCGGTTGTCCTGTTCGCACCGATTCGTCGCAGGCGAAGGCGATCTGCAGACTGTTTACCGCATCCTGCATGTGATCGGTAAGGTCTAGGTTTTCCTGAACAGCCCGCAGAAAATAGCGTTGCTCACGATTACAAAGTTCCTGATGATCGGGTTCATCCTGCATGTCAATCCACGTATCGGCTTCAACAAATTGATCGTTGGCATCCAGCGCGGCCCGATGCACCCGCAGCGATTCAGTTTTCGTGTGCGAATCGACATTATCCGATTTTCCGGTGGCTCCGGCATTTTTAGCGACAATTGACACGCAGCCATCCGGCCCGATTACGTCTTTCACAAAAAAAGCTGTTTCACTCATCATGGGTCCCCACCCCGCTTCGTACCAGCCAACGGAACCGTCTTCAAACCGAATTTGTAACTGGCCGTAGTTGTAATTATCGGCGGGAATATCGTTCGTGAGCCGGGCGCCGATGGCGTTAACCTGCACCGGTTTTGAGCGGGTCATCTGGCACATTACGTCGATGTAATGCACGCCACAATCGACAATCGGGCTTAGGCTCTTCATCAGGTTGCGATGGACAGTCCACATCGTTCCGTGACTCTGCTGATTCAGATTCATCCTCATTACCAATGGTTTACCCAGCGTTTGTGCGATTTCGACAAACTTTTCCCAGGACGGATGATGCCGCAGTATGTAGCCGACAACTAACTTTTTACCAGCTTTTTCGGCAGCCGCCATCACCCGTTTCGCTCCGTCCACCGTATCGGCAATGGGTTTCTCCATAAATACGTGGCACCCCTGCTCGAAAGCCAGCAGGGCGAAGGTTTCGTGCGTATCGGGATACGTCGAAATGCAGACAGCGTCAGGTTTTGTTTCCCGAAGGGCCGTTTCATAATCACTATACAGACTATAGCCACCGCCTAACCGTTCGTTGAGAACGACTTTGCTATTCCCGGTGGACACGATACCACAAATCTCGAATCCGTCGATTGTTTTGTAAGCGATGGCGTGCGATGCTCCCATATTGCCGCATCCGACAACGAGCACCCTTAACGGACTATTTACCATTGATATGAACTGGTTAATTTAGTTGGCAGAATTCAGCCGGGCACAAAGTACGGCTTTACTTTTCATAGCCAAAAATCAGCGGGCTATTCCGTTGCCCGTTCAATTGTTTCTTTCGCTTCGTTAAGATCTTCGTGATCTGGTTCGGGAGTTTCCAGTTCTCGTTTGTCAGGCGTAGGCGCATACGTTAGTTCAGTGAATATCGGGAAGTGATCGGAGCCACAACTCGGTAGACGACGAATTTTCCGCAACTTGAAATGATGGGATACGAAGACATGATCCAGTGGCCACCGAAGAAAAAAATACTGGGCATGAAACGTATTGTACAGACCCCGGCCAATTCGCGGATCGAGTAGCCCGCTTACGCGCTGAAATAACCGTGTAGAATGCGACCACGCTACGTCGTTCAAATCGCCTGCAACAATGACCGGCCCCTCTTGTTTTCGGGCTTCTTTGCCAACCAGCAACAGTTCGGCATCGCGCTCCGTTGATCGGTAATGCTCCGTTGGGCTGGGGGGCATTGGATGAACGCCATAAAAATGCACCAATTGACCCGACGGTAACTCAAACTGAACATAGACCGACGGAATATCGTCCTGAATCAGAAACCGCACTTCATGATGTCGAATCGGCAGGCGGGCATACAACAGCATCCCGTACGTGTTTTCGAGCGGGTGCATAATCCGATGCGGATAACTGGCTTCCATTGGCGCTAACTCATTCTGCCACCGCTGGTTAGCCTCAAGCACGAGGACAACATCCGGTTCGTATTTTTGGGCTAATGCCCAAACTTTGGGCGTTTGTGTGTTGTCCATAAATACGTTGGCAACCAGCAGACGGATGGTATTTTCATCAGCGATACGTTTGTCTGTTGAGCGCGGCAAGCGGGCTACCTGCTTTCGATGCAGGGCGGTGAACGGGTAAATAAGCCACCCCTGATAGAGCAGCGTTGCCAGTAGACTAATCGGCACGACGATCATTGGCCAGTCCAGGTGACGACTCAGAATTACCCAGCTAACCAGCCCGACCAACGCCATTACGGTGAGCTGCAAGTGCGGAAAATCCCATATCCGAATCCACCAGTAATCGAGACGTATGAGGTTAATAAATGATGCTACCGTAATAACAATGGCATAGATAAGCAGAACATTATCAACAGTTTGCATAGGTGATTAAAGAGAAAAACCGTTGTAATTCCAATCAGGACTTTGTGTTTGAATACGGGTCAATTGTCTCGATTGTGCCATCCGATTTTCGAATTAGCTCAGTCACTTTTACATTTCGCAAGTGCGTTTTACCCGACAATTCGGTGTCATGGTAAAAAATATACCATCGACCTTTAACGTCAATAATGGAGTGGTGGGTAGTCCAGCCTTTCACCGGATTCATGATAACACCCTTATACGTAAAAGGACCATAGGGCGAATTACCAACAGCATAAGCCAGAAAATGCGTATCGCCGGTTGAGTACGAGAAGTAGTACTTACCGTCGTACTTATGCATCCAACTACCCTCAAAAAACCGTCGGTCATGATCGGCGGTGAGCAACGGTTTTCCTTCCGGGTCAACAATCTTTACGTCTTTGGCAGCCTCGTCAAACCGCAGCATGTCGTTGCTCAATCGGGCTACTTTGGCCGATAAGGCGGGTTCCTTATCTTTACCTGAATCGGTTTTAGAGCCATTGGCGTTGTATTTCCCTGCATTCCAGCGCTGCAATTGACCACCCCAGATGCCACCAAAATACATGTACGCTTTTCCATCGGTATCCATAAAAACGGCGGGGTCTATGCTAAAACTTCCGTCAATTGGGGCAGGCTCTGCTTTGAACGGTCCAACGGGCGACTTACTCATTGCAACGCCCATTCGGAACACGTCTTTTTTGTCTTTCACTGGAAAATACAGGTAGTAAGTCCCATTTTTGTAAGCGGCATCAGGTGCCCACAACTGTCGGCCAGCCCAGGGAATCTTCTTAATGTCTAATCCTACTCCGTGGTCGGTGACCTTGCCATTTATACTGTCCATCGACAGGATATGGTAATCGCGCATGGCGAAGTGGGCACCTTCATCGTCCTCTTTCACACCAGCGTCAATGTCGTGTGAGGGATAAATATAGATTTTACCGTTGAAAACATGCGCCGATGGGTCAGCGGTGTAGATATAACTTACCAATGGTTTCGGAAGCTCCCGTCCACTGGCAGAATCCGTTCCGGTTGACTGAACTACAGTCGTTTCCTGTTTTGCCTTGTCACTACTCTGGCAGGCCTGAAACAAGATGCCGGGAATGAGCAGGAAAAGTGGTATGTGCCTGGATATTTGGTACTTACTCATTGGCCTTTTAGCTGCGCGCTTTAGAAACACAAACTGGAAAGTACGTATAAACTCTTTTTTACTGAACAACTGGTTCTCGGGTAAAACGACTGTGTCATCCTGTGTAGGTTATGGTCACAATTTCCATTACGTTCTCGCCCTGTGCAGTTCGCATAGCAATCAAATCACCTACACGCTTGCCCAGCATCAGCCGGGAAATGGGTGCTGTAAACGCAATACGTCCATGAGTAGCATCAGCTTCGTCAACGCCTACAATGGTTAGTTGTTTGCTGGTTCCAGTATTTCGGCTATGCAAATCAACCGTAGCCCCAAACCGGACTTCGTCCTGCGGATGCTCGTAAACATCAACAACCTTTGCAGTAGCTATTCGCTGGTTGAGTGCGCCGATGCGGCCATTCAGCAGGGCTAACTGACGCGTGCGCTCGGTTTCGTCGGTTTCTGTGATTTGCACCTGGGCGCGTTCCCGTTCCCAATCGGCCAATTCAGTACGTAGCAGGGAAATCCCGCGTGGTGTTACATAGTTGGTTGTGCCCGGTGGCAGCGGTGCGCGGGCGGGTATGACAACCGGATCATCCGCGCTTTCATTTTTAAGAAAAGCCCTGCTCATATCACTGATTCCTTTCATTCACTAACGGACAAGGGCGCCTGTTGTTCATCAGCGAGTCGAACACCAGGCGATTTTCCTCGTTTTGGTTTGTTTTTCAGTACGTTCAAAACGATATACGAAACGGTTTGTGCCAGGTATTATACCGTTTACACGCTATTTTTTACAGCTCATGATTTCATGATTTCTCACCGGGAAATCATCCACTAATTTTGTCCGCAAGTGAACGAAGGATGTCCAGTTACGGACATCGCTGAATCAGACAGAGGATAATAACTATCTGATAATCAGTGAAAAAATTAGTTGGCACGTCCTTTGGATTATGTACAGTGAACAGTAAGCAACCAATCAATTACAAACTTTTTTAATCACTAAACACACACTACCATGTTTTCACTAATGAGCAAAGTTGTAGTTTCCGCTTTAATGAGCGCCACTACGTTAATCAACCCAACAACACCCAACGCTCTTTCATTTGATGCCAGCGCGTTCGTCACGGCTAACAAGCAGATCCGGGTAGCCATCCAAAAAACGGCTGACGTTCCTGTTGTCATTCTGCTTCGCAGCAAGGATAATCAGGTTTTGTACCGCCAAAGCATCGGCAAAAAAGAATTAAAGTACGCGGTTAAACTGGATGTCGATGAACTGGCTGACGGGCAGTATGAATTAGAGGTGAAGTCGAGCGAGGGCAGCATTCGCAAGCAGCTTAACTTGTCGACAGTACCGGCTCAAAAAACAACCCGTGTTGTTGCGATGCAGTAAACAAGGAAGTTTTTAAAAACCAAAAGCCCGGATGATGAATATCCGGGCTTTTGGTTTATTCTACTTTTAAGCATTATGACGATACGCCCTTGAATTCCTCCTGCTCGACGAACGGTTGATTTCGTAGCCGTTTGCCTGTGGCCTTGAAAATGGCATTGGCAACGGCTGCACCAGCGGGCGGGAGAGACGGTTCGCCTAAACCAGTCGGGTCCAGTTCATTCTGAACAAAATGCACCTCTACTTCGGGGATTTCATTGAGCCGGATGAGCCGGTATTCGTTGAAATTCTTTTGTTCCGGCACGCCATCTTTGAAAGTAATATTTCCATACATGGCGTGACCAATCCCATCAACAACGCAGCCACGTACTTGCTGTTGCGCGCCACTCTGGTTGACAACAACGCCACAATCAGCCGCCGAATATACTTTTTTCAATACCGGCTTGCCCTTCTGTATAACCACTTCACCTACCTGCGCTACGTAGGAACGGTGCGAAAAATAGACGCTGAATCCCTGTGCAATGGGTTTTCCGTCGGCACCTTTTCGTTTGCCCCAACCTGATTTTTCGACGGCTAAATTAATGACGCCTTTCATCCGGTCGATATCATATTTGACAGCACCAACGGGTTTTTGCTTAGCCTTATCCAGCAACTCTAATCGGAACTGCACCGGATCTTTACCAGCCGCCTGCGCTACCTCGTCGATGAACGATTGCTCGGCAAAAGCCAGGAAGTTTGTAATGGGTGCCCGCCAGGGGCCGGTTGTAATTGGCGATTTATGATCAACACTATCAATTAATACGTTATCGACGGCTCCAGCCGGGAAATTATCTTCGCGCGTCGAGTTTCCTGCGTTAATGCTGACGCCCCGAAGTTTATAGCCTGTCATAGCACCCTGTTCATCCAGAGCGGCTTCGAACCGATACCGAACGGCGGGACGGTAACTACCTCCGGTCATATCATCTTCGCGCGACCAGATAACTTTTACCGGTGCATTGACCAGTTTTGATACCTGCACAGCCTCAATGACATAATCTGCTTTGAGTCGCCGACCAAAGCCACCGCCCATGCGCGTGAGTTGCACAGAGACTTTATCAGGCGAAATGCCCAACAATTTAGCGGTTTCGTTACGTGCCAGTTCAGGGGTTTGCGTTGGACCAACTAACTCAACACCATCCGCCCGAACATGCGCAAAGAAGTTCATCGGCTCCAACGGATTGTGGGGCAGAAAAGGGCACTGATACTCGGCCTTAACAACTTTAGCCGCATTCTTGAAAGCGGTTTCGACATCACCGTCTTTCCGGCGAACGACTGCATCAGAACTGTCTAATAATTCCTTAAACAGTCGATTATGATCGGCGGTACTTTCAAGCGTATCCGCTTTTTCCCATTCAATTTTTAGAGCGTCTTTCGCCTTTTTCACTTGCCAGGTCGATTTACCAACCACGGCTACATTGTTCGTAAATGTAACTACGTCAATAATGCCCGGCATAGCTTTGGCGGCTGTTGCATCCAGAGACTTCAATTTATAGCCAAAAGCAGGACGTTGAATCATAGAGAACAGCATACCCTCCCGGTAAAAATCAAGCCCGAATAAGGGTTTACCAGTGATGATCTTAGGATTATCAACATTCTTTATAGTACTCCCAATAAGCTTAAAATCTTTTACCTCTTTCAGTTTGACATCCGTTGGAACAGATAGTTGAGCGGCTTCGCTGGCCAGTTCTCCATAACTCAATTTGCGGTTACTGGCTGAATGGAGAACAAACCCTTTATCGGTTGTACATTCCGACATTGATATGTTCCATCGTTTCGCAGCGGCTTCCATTAACATCATACGAGCGGTAGCTCCGGCAGTACGTAGTCTTTTCCAGGAATGCGGGATTGAACCGCTACCACCCGCCACCTGACGCTCAAATTTTTTCGTATCAAGCGGGGCCTGTTCAACCACGACCTTCGTCCAATCGGCGTCTAACTCTTCGGCTACGATAATTGGAAAAGCTGTTTTTATGCCCTGCCCGACTTCAGGATTTGGGGAAAGGATCGTTATAATTCCTTGTGGATTAATAGAGAGATAGCTATTAAAATCAACATTTGGCACAGCAGCCATATCAATGGCATTAGCTGTTGCAGCCTCTGATTCAAACCAATTAAAGCCTACAATAAGCCCTCCTCCAGTTGCTACAGCTATTCTTAAGAAGTTTCTTCGACCTGAATATCCTATCGTCTCCATGGCTATTTGGCTTTTGTCGTTTTAGTAGATCCAGCAGGCGCGGTTGTAGAAGTGGCTGCCAGTTTGACTGCTTCCCGAATACGGTGATATGTGCCGCAGCGACACAGGTTACTCGTCATCGTTTCGTCAATTTCAGCTTGTGACGGTTTTGGATTTCGTTTAAGCAACGCAGCCGCTGTCATAATCTGACCAGACTGGCAATACCCACATTGAGGAACGTCTAATTTATCCCACGCCAGTTGAACAGGATGACTTCCTGTAGCAGATAAGCCCTCGATTGTAGTAATTTTCGACTTGCCCACTGACGATACAGGCAAGACACAGGAGCGGGCAGCTTCTCCATTAACGTGTACAGTGCAGGCTCCACATTGGGCAATTCCACAGCCATACTTTGTGCCAACTAAGCCTAAATTATCACGTAATACCCATAAAACAGGGGTATCCGGCTCAACGTCGGCTTTATAAGCACGACCATTAATTTGCAGTTCGAAGATAGCCATGAGTTGTATAGTCAATTTAGAGTAGCTAATATAAAGAAAAGAAGCATTTTGCCCTGTCTACTTATCTAAAATCGATTAAACGCAGGAAGGCCGTTCCCCGGAAGAGAACGGCCTTCGCCCAGCTCGCGCTGCAATGTCAATCAGGTGGCACCTTCCTACTCTCCCGCTTGTGACAGCAGTACCATCGGCAGTACGGGGCTTAACGGCTCTGTGC
>JANPJE010000328.1:0-2735 GCA_031425355.1 Spirosoma sp.
CGCGCCAGGGCCGGAATCTGGATATTATCGCGATCTGTATCCACCAGCGCGTCAAGAACGAGCGCGAGGTTACGCAGGGGTGATGCATAACTGCCGCCCGTTTGCCTCCCGGTTGTGTTATCGCTGAACTGCTTGGGCAACAGGGCGGTATAGCTTCGCGTGTCGCCAATTCGGAAGAACGTTGATGCCAGCAGATAGCGGCAATCCGTCGTCAGGAAACCAGTGTTTTGCTTTCCAGCCGCAGTGCCTTTATAATAATTCATGGCCGACCGGTTTGGCTTGCCCGCTACCGACAGCGCGTACAACGCGTAAATGCTCGTTCTGCTGGCGACTTTCTGTACCGAGCGCCCACCCGTTTCGTCGAACGTAACGGCTTCTTCAGTAGCCGGGTTGTTGGTCAACGTGGTCAAATAGTCAATGGCCGAACTCATCACCGAAGGCCGCACTTCATACCCTGCCTCCTGCGCTTCGGCCAGAAAATGCAGGGCGTAGGCCGAGGCCCATTCATCGACGTTCGATCTTCTGCGCGTGGATTCGTTTGACGTGGCGACCATGCCCGGCCACATGGCGAAACCGCCGTTCTGAGTTTGCAATCCCTCAACGGCCTGTATGGCCTGCCGGATATTGGTGGCCGGATTCAAATCGCTATCCCCCGCCCGCACGAAATACGTATTGGTCGATAACTGTTTTGCCAGATCAGCGAAGTACAGTTGCGGAAACGCTTTGGAAATGGTTTGCTCGATGCAACCGTGCGGGTAACCGAGTAAAAACGATAACTCGCGGCCATACTGCGCCACCGGCGACCGGCTGAGGGTCATGCTCGCCCGCGCCGTTCCGGGCAAAAAACGGTCCGTCGCACGGTTGCTGGCCAACAGAAGCGACTGCGTTTTTCCACCGGCTACCGCACCCGACAGCGTGGTTTTTTGTAACGATGCCGCCGGACGAACGGTAATGTCTGTTTTTTCGGTGAACGTCTCGTTTAATCCGTTGACCGTTACGGTTATCGAACCAGCCCCAATGGCCTGTTTTGCCATAATTCGGAAGATGGCCCGCCCCTCGCGACCGGGTTGAAGAATGAGTTTCTGCGTACTCAAACTGTCCACTGCCAGTGGTCCGGTTAAGCTCAATTTAGCCGTTACGATTGCCGCCTGTTTGGTCGTATTGCTCAGATTAACAGGCAGTTCGAGCTTGTCGCCGGGGGTTAGAAAACGGGGAACACCAGTGCTGATAACGATGGGATCGGCCACTTTTATATTGCTGTTGGCCGAACCAAATCCTTTTTCTTTGTACGCGACCACCATCACCCGCAAATCGCCCGAAAACTGCGGAATGTCGACCGGGAACTCGACTTCACCATTGGAGCCGGTTTCTAAAATGCCGCTCCAGAGCGCTACCAGCCGCACTCGACCATTGCTTAGTGGATTCACCCGCTTCTCCAGATCATACCCATCACCCCCAACACTCGACCGGGATTGCAGCGACAGTTCAGGATACAGCAGGGCGTAGAGGTCGTGACTACCTACTTCGAGGGCGCGTTTCTGGTAAAAAAAGCCGTATGGATCGGGTGTTTTGAAGTTTTTTAATTGCAGAATGCCTTCATCCACAACGGCCACCGTCACCTGCGCATTGCCCGCTGTTTTTATCCGAATGATCTGCTTCGTTTTGGAGCGCGACTGCGTTACGGCAGTAATCGTTACAGGCAGTTTTGTATCGGCGTCCTGCACCGATACGGGTGCAAATCCATGCGCCACTGTGAGCGGCAAACTTGTACGGCTGCCGTCTTGGTTGTCGATGGCCCGAATCAGCGTAGCCGTTACGTACACATTAGGTAAATGATCTTTGCCAACCGAAAAACTCCACTCGGCTGATTTATTATTCGTTGTCAGCCAGTGCTGTTCGAGAACGCGGTTGCGCTCAACCGTTACGAGCAGTTTTCCATCAAAAGGAGCTTTGAAAAGTACATTGGCTTTGTCGCCGGTTTGATAAACGGTCTTGTCGAGGGTCATCAATACCTGACCTTCCTGACCCACGTCAAACGACGAAGCCGACGTACTACCGTACCCATACGCATAAAATCCGGTTGCCGAATAGCCAGCAGGCGCATCGGGTCGGCCCGGTCGCCGAACGCGAATTTCGTATTCGCCTGAAACTGTTGGCACGTAGCGAAATCCCGCTTTACCGCCTTTAAACGTCAATGTGTTGATGTATACCGATTTCTCACGTCGTTTGGTTATATACTTTACCCGGTTGTCATCTTTCTCGATGACCGTCTGATAATCAAAGCGGATTACTTCGACCAGAGCCGAAGCTGATGGACGGAATTGGCCTGCTGCGTCAAGGGCAATAAGATCGGCGGCAACGGGCGCGTTGGTCGCTACGTAGCGGTCGGGCAGGCGCACGCCGAAAAAAGTATCTTGCGTCAGCACATCGAGCCGCCGGAGCCGGTTAACGGGACGCCCGTTTTCATCAAAAACGGTCACGAATAATTTACCTTCCAGTAATCCAATGGCCTGATAAAGAGCCGAAATTGGAAACCGTTCGGTCGCCTGTCCGTTGGCGTTGGTGCGTCCCTGCCGCAGTTCTTTCAGAAACGTACCTTTTTGGTTGACAGCATCGCCCGTTGGGGCTACCTGTCCATCGGGAATCGTAAAGTCATAATCGCCGAACCCTTTGGGGGCGAAGACCTTACGTTTCAACTGGAGTTCGATTTCATACGCCCGGTCAGACGCAGGAGG
>JANPJE010000329.1:0-3349 GCA_031425355.1 Spirosoma sp.
TACTTAGCCGTTTTGGGCGATATACTCGAATGACGTAGTTTTGTGCCACTGTGTTAGTAACCATCTGTACCATCCGCCAACTCCCCCAGGCAATTGCTTTGGGCGACAGTTTTTGTCAATACGCGACCCATCCGACCGATAAACCATTGGTTCTTATTGGCTTATCTGACGACCCAGACCATCTACCCGTTGGTTTTGTGTCCCCGTATCCGCTGTTGGCTGTCAAGGAGTTACTGAACCCGATGGAGTTGACAACCTTATCGTCGGTCTATACGCCAACGGAATTTGCGTCTGCCTGCAAACCGCTTTTCATCGCTGAAGCCTTTCGGCGGTATCCCAGCGAGGAGAAACTGCTGTATGCTGACCCGAATATCCAGTTCACCGGGCCATTAGCACCGATTTGGGAGCAACTCTCGACGGCCAATACGTTGCTGACACCGTTCGTTACCGAAAAACTTCGCGATGACCATTGGCCGGACGAAAAGTTTTTCCAGAACATTGGTCTCTACAGTGCTGATTTTCTGGCCTTTCGACGGTCAAGCGAAACAGATCGTCTGCTGACCTGGTGGGACGAGCGGGTGCGGGAACGAGCTTATATAAATTTTTGCGAAGGTCTTTGTTTAGATCAGATTTGGTTGATGCACGTACCTGTTTTTTTCCGGGATGTGCGGGCAATTCGAAATCCGGGCTGGCACGTTGCCCTCTGGAACCTGCATGAACGAACCATCCGGCGGGAAGGCGAAGAATGGCTCGCTACTGGTCCAGACGGGCAAAATCAGACGATTGTATTTGTCAATTTCAAAGGATTGATCAATCCGGACGAAGGCTTTTTTCCGCATCAAACCCGTTTACAGCTCTTAGAACGATCAACCGTTTCAACGCTGGTGAATGACTACCGGCGTATGCTCAAAGTTGATAAAGCATCGGCTCTTAACACAGTCATCCCTACCTTTGGTCAACAGCCGGAGCCGGTTGTACTGCGTGGCTGGCGACACGCTACGGTCCAGTCGCTGAGGAATATTACCCGCTTCCTCGACCGGATGGCTATTCCCGCCCTTTAGCATTCATGCTCTGCCGAATAATCTGCATCTATCAAGGTTTTGTCCGTCGATAACGCTATTTTTGCGGGTAAACCATCTCAGAAAAATACAAACGGCAGTCAGCTTGTATTTTTTCATTCATGAAAATACTTTACGACCATCAATCGTTCACGGGCGTGCCATACGGGGGTGTTTCCCGTTATTTTTTTGAACTGATGCGTTCTTTTGCCAAGCGGTCAGACATCGAATTCGAACTGTCCCTCCGGCTATCAAATAATGAATACCTCGACCAGGCATCGTTCAGCCGTCATTTGCGCTACAGGAGTTTAGCGCAGGTACGTAATGCCCATCGGATTGCGTCCGTTCTGAATCGACTGTATAGTTTACAGCGCGTTAGAGCGGGGAAATTCGATATTTTCCACCCGACGTATTACCACCGCTATTTTCTGGATTCGCTGGGAAAAAAGCCCTTCGTTATCTCGTTTCATGATGCAACGAGCGAACGTTTTGGCAAAATATATCCCGAAGTAGGCGAAGGATTGTATGAATTGAAGAAGCAACTGCTACGTCGGGCCGACTGCATAATTGCCATCTCTGAATTTTCAAAACAGGAAATACTTCGCTTTTTCACGGTCGATCCAGATAAAATCAAAGTCATTCATCTGGGCACCACCTTAGGCCAGTACAAATCGGAACATGAGTTGATCGCTCCGCCCCTGGAAGCTCCGTACCTGCTTTATGTGGGCAAACGGGGACTGTATAAAAACTTCGACGGGTTTTACCGGGCCATTCAGCCGGTGTTGCAGCGGCACCCCGATTTGCATCTGGTCTGTGCAGGTGGTGGTTCCTTCACCCACGACGAGCAAGCTCTATTCTATTCCTCGCGGCTCACCAATCGTATTCATTACCGACCTGCAACGGACGGCAGTTTACTTGCACTTTACCAGCATGCCCGCGCCTTCGTGTTTCCGTCCCTGAATGAAGGATTCGGCATTCCCGTGCTCGAAGCTTACAGTGGAGGCTGTGCAGTGGTGCTGAGCAACCGCAGTTCGCTACCCGAAGTGGGGGGCGATGCGGCCCTTTATTTCGACCCCGAAGATGACGACTCGATAGCCGAAGCGATTGAGCGGGTCGTAACGGACGATGCCCTCTGCGCCGACCTGCGCCGGAAGGGAATTGAACGGCTGCGTAATTTTTCGTGTGATGAAACCGCCCGCCAGACCCTGGAGGTTTATCGAACCCTTTGCTAATCGACGGCATGAATCTGACATCCGAACGGCTCCGTTCTTTTGTAACGCAGCCGTACCAGCCCCGCGCCATTGATCCTGCCGACCTGCAAACGTATCCCAGACTGACGGTTGTAACGCCCTCTTATAACCAGGCGCATTACTTAGAACGTACCATTTTAAGCGTTCTGAACCAGCAGTACCCGAACATCGAGTACTTCATTATGGATGGTGGCTCAACGGATGGGAGTCTTGAGATTATCAAAAAATACGAACCGTATCTGGCCGGATGGGTGAGCGAAAAAGACCGGGGCCAAACCGATGCCATCAACAAAGGATTCCGACGGGCAACGGGCGATTACGTTGCCTTTCAGAACTCCGATGACGTGTTCGCACCCGACGCGTTCCGGCGCGTGGCCGATGCCTGGCGGAAGGCTCCCGATACCGACGTTTTTTTCGGCGATATGTACATTACCGATGAAGCCGACGTTATTATGGAAGAGATGCGGGCACCGGCATTTTGTGCCGAATGCCATATTTACGAGGGCATGCAGGTGTTTAACCAATCGCTGTTTATCCGGCGCGACCGATTGACGCAGGTTGGCTTGCTTGACGAAAGTCTGCGATTTGTGATCGACTATGAAATCGTGGCGCGTCTGAGCGTTCAACCGGGGGTTCGCTTTAAGCACGTTGACGGCTTTTGGGGCGGGTTCCGAGTGCAGCCCGATGCTAAATCGTCTACCATTGCCGCTACGGTGGGGCTTGACGAACATCATCGCATCAAAGAAAAATACCAGCCGATGCTGACCTCATCATTAAGCCCCTCGTTCTGGCAGCGTTATTGCCGGGTACGTAAATTGCTGACCTTTGTGCTGAAAGGTGAGTTTGGGTATGTACGGCACCGGCTGATGTTGAACCGAAATAAATAACAAACCATTGACCTATAGTTGATTATGAACAATTTCATTCGCTTCGTGCAGACACTCGACTATATGCGGATGGTTGTCGGTATCTGCATTCTGGTGGATGGCTACCCGCTGATTTTCTTTTTTCGGGAAACCATGAAACTTGCACCGGGGAGTA
>JANPJE010000330.1:0-12961 GCA_031425355.1 Spirosoma sp.
GAAAAGAGTTCCGGGTGATTCTTGGCAAACCCTTCGGCTACTTTCTGCAAATCCTGCGTCCGAACGCGCGTTGCCAGCAGCGACTGATGCCCATCCCGGAAGGTTGTATCGGTATAAAGCACACATTTCTGGTCGAGTACCCACTGCCCGAATTTCTCGCGTCCCAGTTCTTTCAAGCGGTCCCGATTACCCGCCGGGTAGGCGCCGTACGTGTCGAAATTGGGAACAACGGGCGAACGGAAAACTTTGCTGTCGTCTTTCTTTTTAACCTCTGGGTTACCGTTTACAATCACTTCGGCGAGGTAATTGAGCACCCGCGTCGAACGATCCTGCGGCTTGCGGAAATTGAAGAGTTCGGGATGCGTTTCAATAAATGACACCCGCACTTCGCCCCGCTGAAAAACCGGGTTGCTGATTACATTCAGCAGGAAACCGATGTTTGTTTTAACACCCCGAATCCGGAATTCCAGCAAGGCCCGCGTCAGGCGTTGGGTGGCTCCTTTGAGCGTGCGGCCCCGCGCCGAAACCTTCACAATCATGGAGTCGAAATAGGGCGAGATTTTCATGCCCGCATAGCTGCTGCCCTCGTCTAAGCGAATACCAAAACCAGCCGCATTACGATAAGCGGTGATGGTGCCAAAGTCAGGTTTAAAGCCATTGGCCGGGTCTTCGGTGGTGATGCGGCACTGAATAGCGTATCCGTTGAGCGGAATTTCGTCCTGGTGATTGATGTAAATACCGTTGTCGGAAAGCTGGTAGCCCATCGCAATCAGAATCTGAGTCCTGACGATGTCGATGCCCGTTATTTCCTCCGTAATGGTGTGCTCAACCTGAATCCGGGGGTTAACTTCAATGAAATAGATATTCTCGTTTTTATCGACGAGAAACTCGACCGTTCCGGCATTGGAATAATTGACAGCCCGGCCTAATTGCAGGGCGTACGCGTAAAGTTTATCTTTTGTATCCTGCCGCAATCCGAACGACGGCGCCACCTCAACAACCTTCTGAAACCGCCGTTGTACCGAGCAATCGCGCTCATACAGGTGAACGATGTTTCCGTGTTGATCACCAAGCAGTTGAACCTCAATATGTTTGGGGTCTTCAATGAATTTTTCGAGGAAAATCGTATCATCGCCAAAGGCGTTACGCGCTTCGTTTTTGGCTTCGTTGAACGACTTTTCAAAGTCTTCGGCTTTCCGAACCACGCGCATCCCGCGTCCACCGCCCCCGGCGGCCGCTTTCACCATTATCGGAAAACCAATACGTTCAGCTTCGGTCAGGGCAAATTCGGGGGTCATATTTTCCTCACGGGAGTCAGGAATAAGCGGCACACCCGCTTTAGTAGCGAGGTTTTTGGCCCGCACTTTATCGCCCAGCGCGTCCATTGCTTCCGGCGACGGCCCAACGAAAATAATGTTTTCATCGCGGCACCGACGGGCCAGTTTCACATTCTCCGACAGGAAACCATAGCCGGGGTGGATCGCATCGATCTTATGCCGTTTGGCCAGCATAATGATCCCTTCAACGTCTAAATAAGGCTTCAGCGGCTCTTCGTCGCGGCCAATCTGGTAGGCTTCGTCGGCCTTGTAGCGGTGGAGCGAATAGCGGTCTTCGTAGGTATAAACGGCTACGGTTGTGATACCAAGTTCAGTCGCGGCCCGCATAATGCGGATGGCAATTTCGCCCCGGTTAGCAACGAGCAATCGGTTAATGGGTCGGATGTAATCTTTCATGATTCTCAACAAAAGCGGCAACAGGCTATGAGGATGCCAAATAGCACAGCAAGATTGTTGAAAATTTTGAAATAATCGTCCTACGCCATAGAATCATTGGAGAAGACAGCTTTTTCGAGGAATATTACAGGAATTTATGCACAGTATCCTATCTGTTTATAGAAGTAATGCAAGAGGCTAACCCAAATCAAAAAACGATAAATCGTCCGGCTTTTCAATTCGATACGTTTTCAGCCAGTGCTTTAGGCGGCTGGCGTCGGCCAGTGCTTTTACGTCGGATTTGATTTGTTTGATGTCGCGTTTTAATTGGGCAATGTCGCTGTTGAGGCTGAATTCCAGCGCGAACCGCGAGGAAACGGCAAAAGCGGGTTTGCCCGTCATAGACGCCAGTTCATTTTGCAGCGCGAAAAAATCGTCGTCTAATTCCTGCGCCTGCTGTTTCAGAATCTTATTGTAATACTTAAGCTGGTCTTCGGCGAGGGTTTCGAGATGCGTCTGGTCGATACGTTCAAATTCGAGTTGCAACCGGAACAGGGCGAGCAAATCGCTTTTTTCGTAAGCGTCCGTCACGCGGTGCATGATTTCAGTTTTGCGGACTTTTTCGGCTTCGTCGGGTTCGCGGTCGGGGTGAAAGGCTTTCACCAAATCCATGTATAATGTCCGAACGGCCTTCGTGGTGTTACGTTCTTCGGCCTGTTTTTTCGCTTCGCGTTCCTGCTGTTTGGCCGATTTCGGTTTGCTGGCGCGTTGCTGTTGCCGCCGGGCTTCATCGGCCTCCCGCTGCGCCATTTGCTCCTGCACGTAATCGGTCATTTTCTGCGGATCGCTTACGTCCACATTTTCATCGAATTTAACGCCAAACATGGCCGCCATCATTTCCTTCATCAAGTCGGCAGTTTGCTGATCGGCTTCGGTGTTGGTATGGTCGAACCCCTGCTTGTCGTACTTATCATAAATGGATTTCAGATCGTCGATACCGTGTTCGGAAATCAACTCGAAAGCCATGTTTTGGATTAAATCGACAAGCTTTTTCTTCTCCGTTTTCGTGTGTTCATTTCGGTCATGGGCACGGTCGAACAGACGTACCAGATCGGCCCGAAACTGGTTATACTGCTCAACCAATGGCCGATAATCAGTTTGTACCCGTTGCTGAATGTGCTGAGCAGCCTCCCGCAATTCGCTCAGATCAACGGTTAATTTCTCAATTTTGCGCCTCAGACGGTTAAACTCTTTCTGGGATCTAGAAAGTATTGTTTTCTCTTTATCCGTGCCAATTCGAACAATGTGATGTTGGGTCTGGTGGGGCATAAGGCAATCCGTCGTTGAACTCGTGTAGTTATTGCTATCTATGCAGTATGTTACGTTTTTCGTCCCGATTATGTTCTCAACGTTACGCCAAAAAATCAGTCATTTCGATTCCAATCACCGGTTGTTTATTGCATTAGCTGTTGCTGCGCTGACCTTCTTTCTGGCACCAACTCCTTTTTTCACGTCAACGCAACTGACCATTGTCTGGATTTCGTTCGCACTAACGATATTGTTCCTGGCCTGGACGACTATTTTGGTTGCGCATCCGCACGATCTGCCCCGTTTTTCACGCATGGAAGATTCGGGTCGAACGCTGATTCTGGTGTTTGTCGTAGTTGCAGCCGTTGCCAGTCTGTTTGCGGTAATCGACGTACTGGGATCGACCGATAAGACCGCTCCGAATCATCAACAGCCTGTTTTACTGGCTGTTATGGCCGTTGCCAGTTCGTGGAGTTTAGTGCATACGGTTTTTACACTCCGGTACGCTCACCTCTACTATGGCAACACAACCCAACAAAAATCGTGGCCGGGCGGTCTGGATTTCCCACACGAACCGGAACCTGATTATCTCGACTTTGCGTATTTTTCCTTCGTAATAGGCATGACAAGCCAAGTTTCCGACGTAGCCATCGGCTCAAAAGTGATGCGTCGAACGGCTCTGGCGCATGGCGTGCTCTCGTTCGTATTCAACGCTATTATCGTCGCACTCACGATCAGCGGGCTTTCGGGATTAATCTGACCGGCCAGGACGCCGATTTGTGGTACCTGTCTGTTTCTTTACCTTTTCTACCTGCTCTTTTTCGTAAGCATCGCGCTGGTTTTTATCGGATAACAGATTACGATAGAGGCCATTGAGTACATAAATATCGTCAACCTCGTCGATGAGCCGATGGAGGTGTTCTCGGACTTGAGTAATGTTCATTCGGAAAACCGCCGAAGCAGATTGGTTTGTTGAGTTAGCCAGGCTAATAAATAAACACGTTTTTGGTGATTTTCGCTCAGTGAAAGAAGAAATATCCGAGTGCAATACCGGCAATAACGCCCATTAAATCGGCGAACAAGCCGAATGGAATAGCGTAGCGCGAGTTGCGAATACCGACCGACCCGAAGTACAGTGCGACGATGTAAAACGTCGTGTCGGCAGCACCCTGAAACATGCACGCCAACCGCCCGACGAACGAATCAGGACCGAACTGCTTCATAGCGTCGATCATCAACGCCCGCGACCCCGACCCGCTCAGTGGCCGCATCAGCGCGACGGGCAGCGCATCGGTGAACTCCGTGTTGAGGCCTGTCAGGCTAAACAGGAATTTAAGCCCGTCGATCACATAGTCCATTGCACCCGAATTGCGGAATGCGCTGATGGCAACAAGCATCCCGACTAAGTACGGAATGATGCGGACAGAGGTCTCGAACCCACCTTTGGCTCCTTCGATAAACGCATCGAAAATGTTCACCTTTTTTCGCATCGCCCCCAGCAGAAACGACACGATAATCAGCATCAGAATCAGATTACCCGTCACTTTCGAGATGACTTCAATTTCGTCTTTTGTCTTAGTCGACAGAAACCACAGTATCAGTCCAATCAGGGCTGTGATGCCGCCCAGACCGCCAAGCACCGTGCTGTTTATCAGGTTGATACGTTGCTTAATCGCTACAGCAACCATGCTGACGACCGTAGCCACATACGTAGCAATCAAACATGGAATAAAAATGTCCGACGGGTCTTTTGCTCCCAAAATGGCCCGTTGCGCCATAATGCTGAGTGGAATAATAGTCAGGCCAGACGTGTGCAGCACCAGAAACATAATCTGGGCATTTGAGGCTGTTTCTTTGGTTGGATTTAACTCCTGCAAACTCGCCATTGCTTTCAAACCAAAGGGCGTAGCGGCATTATCTAACCCAAGCATATTGGCCGAAAAATTCATAATCATCTGACCGTTGGCGGGGTGATCCTTCGGTACTTCGGGGAATAGTTTATTGAAAAACGGGCCGATGATGCGGGCCAGAAAATTAATAGCGCCAGCTTTCTCGCCAATGTTGAGCAGCCCCAGAAAAAACGTCATGACACCCGCGAGCGGCAACGCAATATCCATGACAGCCACCTTCGACGAATCGAACAAGCCTTCGACAATAATTCGGAAGATTTCGGTGTCGCCCAGAAAAATCAGTTTGACCAGCGCGACCAGAAACGCAATGATAAAAAAAGCAACCCAGATGTAGTTTAGAGCCATCGTTCACAAAGTGTGAAATCGGACCGCCGAAGCGGAGCGAATGAGGGAAAGAGCGGCTTCACAGCATTTCACCCTCGTCTGTTTAGAAATCCTGTAAGTTTACATGAACATTTGGCCCAAACCAATTTTCCCTCAACGTAACAATGCGCTATTCACTGGTTTTACTGACTGTCTTTTTCGCTCTTTCGCTCATTCGCTCTTTCGCTCTTTCACAATCCCTCGAAGCGGCCATGATTAAACAGGGCCTTGTGAATGTGCAGAAAGTTGACCCGACAATTCTGGTCGATCTCAAGTATTCAACCACCGATAATTTCGTTGGGAAGGACGTGTATGGCGACCTCACGCGGGCGTATATGCAGCCGATGGCCGCCCGTAAACTCGCCAATGCCAGCAAGTACCTGCAAGCGCGTCACCCCGACCTGCGACTGCTGGTGTATGATGCCGCCCGACCCCGCTCGGCCCAGTGGAACCTCTGGAACGCCCTCCCCGAACTACCCGAACGCGAACGCCAGAAATACGTTGCCGACCCGCGCAAAGGCTCTATTCATAACTACGGCTGTGCGGTAGATTTGACCGTTGCGACGAAAGATGGCAAGGCCCTGGATATGGGTACAAAATATGATTTCTTCGGCGAGCTGGCCTATCCATCCAGAGAGAACGCGCTGTTGAAAGCCGGGAAGCTAACAAAACAACAAATCGATAACCGCCTGATTCTTCGAACGGCTATGCGGCAGGGCGGTTTCAGCTCCATCGAATTCGAGTGGTGGCACTTCAATTCTCTCTCGCGTGAGAAGGCAAAAATGGCCTTCCGGATTGTCGACTGATAACTTCACGAATAGGCTTGGTAAAAGGCTTTTGCCACCTCTCAAAACACCAGATTATCAATCAGCCTGACCTTGCCTAAGTGAGCCGCCAGACAAATAGCCGTTTGGCCCGGGGCCAATACTTCATGGGCAATTTGTAACGTATCAGCATTTACAACCTCGACGTACTCCAGCCGAAGGTTACTATTGTTGCTAAACAAGCCTGTTACAGCGGCTTTGGCTTGGGTTGCACTATGACCGTCGGTAAGTAGCTCATGAGCCAGCGTCAGGGCGTTGAATAGCGTTGGTGCCTGCTCCCGCTCGGCGGGGGTGAGGTTGCGGTTTCGCGACGACATAGCCAGCCCGTCGGCCTCGCGCACGGTTGGGCATCGGATAAGTTCGACGGGGAAACTCAGGTCGCGGATGAGCCGCCGGATCACCGCTACCTGCTGCAAATCTTTCTGACCGAAGTAGGCCCGGTTGGGTCGTACGATGTTGAAAAGTTTGGCAACTACAAGCCCCACGCCGTTAAAATGGCCGGGTCGAAAAGCACCCTCCATCACCGTTTCCAACTCCCCGAAATTCAATAACAGAAGGGGTGGTTCGGGGTACATTTCAGCGGCTGAAGGTGCGAAAACCACATCGCAACCAGCCGCTTCGAGTTTCTGACAGTCCTCTTCCAGCGTGCGCGGATACCGGGCAAGGTCGTCCGGATTGTTGAACTGGACCGGATTCACAAAAATACTACTGACAACCACATCATTATCGCGACGGGCCGTTTCGATGAGCGTTGTGTGACCTTCGTGCAACGCGCCCATTGTTGGCACAAAACCGATGGTTTGGGCTGAACGAACCGATGTCAGGTAGTCATGAAGTTCAGATATCAGATCGAAGCGATGCATAGCAGACAAGTCTCTTTTCCGGCTGCAATGATACAGCAATCATATCTTTTTTGGACAAAACGTATTGAAATACGGAAAAAAATTGCATAATTTTGTAAGTTTTTTGGTTCACTCAGACAACACACGCTTCCCTACTTATGAGCAAACTACGTATTCTTTACGTTGCCAGCGAAATCAACCCTTTCCTGAAAACATCTGATGTCGCCGACTTCGTCCGCAAATTGCCACAAGCTATGCAGGAACGGGGGATGGAAATCAGGATTCTGGTGCCGCGCTTTGGACTGATTAACGAGCGCAAAAACCGGTTGCATGAAGTGGTACGGTTGTCAGGTATTAATATCGCTGTGGGCGATGATGAGAAGCCTTTAATTATTAAGGTAGCGTCGATCCCAACAGCAAAATTGCAGGTGTATTTTATTGATAATGAGGATTATTTCCAACGGAAGTACGTTTTTCATGACAAAGAAAACCGGTTCTACGACGATAACGATGAACGGGCTATTTTCTTCTGCAAAGGCGTTTTGGAAACCGTAAAAAAACTCGGATGGGCACCCGATATCGTTCACTGCAACGACTGGATGACGGCCCTTATCCCCCTGTATTTGAAAACGACTTACAAGAACGACCCGATGTTTAAAGACACCAAGTCGGTTTTTACAGTCTACAACAACTCATTTGAACACCGATTTGAGGGCGACATTATCGAGAAAGCCCGCATGATGGACATTGATGATGAGATGCTTGCCGAATTGAAAACTGCTGATTTTGAGGGCTTTATCCGCATTGGCTCGACCTATGCCGATGCCGTTGTGCGGGCTGAAGAAGAGTCGAGCGACAGCCTGAATGCCATCCTGACGGACTTCCCGGAACACAAATTTGACACCATCGAAGACGAAGACGTAACGGATCGGTACTATAATCTATATACGCAACTGGCAGGCTAATTGACCCGGAGCAGACGACCCATTAAGTAGACTTACGAATCAAATTCTGTAAAGAGCCGGTCATTCCGGCTTTTTGCATTTACTTTACTTTGGAAACCTCGTTTAACGTTTTGATAACGACGAACTATTAACTGCTAACCGAATTATGTGTGGTATTGTGGCGTATGTTGGACACCGGGAAGCGTGTCCGTTGGTGATAAAAGGCTTAAAACGACTCGAATACCGGGGCTACGACAGCGCGGGCATTGCCCTGATGGACGAGAACGGACTGAACGTTTATAAGAAAAAAGGCAAAGTCATTGCGCTTGAGCAGGAACTGGCCGGTAAAGAACTCCACGCCACCATTGGCATGGGACATACCCGGTGGGCAACACACGGCGAGCCTAACGACGTAAACGCTCACCCGCACTATTCGTTTCATCGCAAATTGGCCATTATCCACAATGGCATTATTGAGAATTACGCGTCCATCAAGCAGGCGCTGCTCAAAAAAGGCCACATGTTTAGCAGCGAGACCGATACAGAAGTGCTCGGGCAGTTCATCGAAGACATTTGGGAAAACCAGGGGGGTACACTCGAAGAAGCGGTGCGGCTGGCCTTGCAGGAAGTCGTTGGTGCTTATGCCATTGTCATCATGAGCGAAGCCGAACCCACCCAGCTTATTGCGGCCCGCAAAGGTTCACCCTTAGTGATTGGCGTGGGCGAGAATGAGTTTTTCCTGGCCTCCGATGCCACCCCAATTGTTGAATATACCAAAGACGTAATCTACCTCAACGACTACGAAGTTGCGGTGATAAAAAATGGCGAACTGACCGTTGTAACGCTCGATAACACAACCACAACCCCTTACGTCCATAAAATTGAACTGGAATTGGAAGCCATCGAAAAAGGCGGCTTCGACCACTTCATGCTCAAGGAAATTTTTGAACAGCCGCGCTCCATTGCCGATTCCATGCGGGGTCGCGTCCGGGCCGACGAGGGCACGCTGCAACTCGGTGGCCTGCACGATTACATGGATAAGCTGGCGAAGTCGAAGCGCATTGTCATTGTTGGCTGTGGTACGTCGTGGCACGCCGGTTTGGTAGCCGAATACATTTTTGAAGAACTGGCCCGAATTCCGGTCGAGGTTGAATATGCGTCGGAATTTCGGTACCGGAACCCGATCATCAAAGAGGGCGATATTGTGATTGCCATCTCACAATCGGGCGAAACGGCGGATACGCTGGCGGCTATCGAACTGGCAAAATCAAAAGGCGCGACAATTTTTGGCGTTTGCAACGTAGTGGGTTCATCCATCGCGCGGGCTACCCACGCAGGCGCTTATACCCATGCCGGGCCGGAAATTGGCGTTGCCAGTACGAAAGCGTTTACAGCCCAGGTAACGGTGCTGACGCTGATTGCACTGGCTGCTGCCAAACGTAAAGGCACTATTTCGGAATCTCTTTTCCGGCAACTCCTGGCCGAACTGGAAAGCATCCCGGCAAAAGTAGAAAAGGTATTGCAGGCCGCCGATAAGATCAAAGAGATCGCGTACATTTTCACCTACGCCCGCAATTTCATCTATCTGGGGCGGGGTCTGAACTTCCCCGTCGCCTTGGAAGGTGCCTTGAAATTAAAGGAAATCAGTTACATCCACGCCGAAGGATACCCGGCCGCTGAGATGAAACACGGCCCCATCGCCCTTATCGACGAAGATATGCCGGTGGTGGTGATAGCTACAAAAGACAGTTCATACGAAAAAGTCGTTTCGAATATTCAGGAAGTAAAAGCCCGCAAAGGCCGCGTCATTGCCATCACAACCGAGGGCGATACGCACCTGCCCGGCATTGTGGACTTCACCATCGAGATTCCGAAAGTTCACGAAATTCTAATGCCGCTGGTATCTGTTGTCCCGCTACAACTGCTGGCTTACGACATCGCCGTTATGCGGGGCCGCAACGTGGATCAGCCGCGCAATCTGGCGAAGTCGGTGACGGTAGAGTAACAATTCTGACTTCTTATAAAAAAGCGCACTTAGATCGACTCAGTGCGCTTTTCTATTTATAGCTTACTACGTAGGCGAAGTTGTTTCGTCCCGCAGGGAAATTAAAAGAGGTGGCCCATTTACCAGACCACCTCTTACAACTAAATAACCAGACAGCCCTGAAATCAAGCCAGATCGAAGCGGCCGAGATTCATCACCTTGGCCCAGGCGGCTACAAAGTCCCGTACGAATTTCTCCTGCGAGTCATTGCAGCCATAAACTTCAGCAATGGCGCGGAGTTCTGAGTTAGAACCGAAGATCAGATCGACACGTGTGCCCGTCCACTTAGGTTCGCCCGTTACGCGATCACTACCCACAAATACGTTCTGGGCATCCGAGGTTGCCCTCCAGGTGGTGCCCAAATCGAGCAGGTTGACGAAATAGTCGTTGGTGAGCACTTCCGGACGATGCGTAAAGACGCCATGTTTCGAGTGGTCGAAGTTCGTGTTCAGCACACGCATCCCGCCAACGAGCACCGTCATCTGGGGTATTGTCAGCGTCAGCAATTGTGCTTTGTCGATCAGCATGTCCTCAGCCGCAGACTTATGCACAGCGTTCAGGTAATTGCGGAATCCATCTGCGCGAGGCTCCATAGCATCAAATGATTTTACATCGGTTTGCTCCTGCGACGAATCGGCCCGGCCCGGTGTAAAGGGTACCGTCACTGTGTGACCGGCATTGGTAGCGGCCTGCTCAACGCCTGCACAACCACCCAGCACGATCAGGTCGGCGAGTGAAACCAGTTTACCGCCCGACTGATTGTTAAACTCAGTTTGAATACCAGCGAGCGTTTCCAGCACAGTGGCTAATTGAGCCGGATTATTGGCTTCCCAATTTTTCTGGGGGGCCAGGCGGATGCGGCCACCATTGGCACCACCGCGCTTGTCGGAATCCCGATAGGTAGAGGCCGATGCCCAGGCGGTTGATACTAACTGGGACACCGATAGTCCGGAAGCGAGGATTTTACCCTTCAGGGCAGCAATGTCCTGGTCGTTGATCAGTTCATGCG
Source organism: Spirosoma sp. (assembly GCA_031425355.1). Classification (GTDB taxonomy): domain Bacteria; phylum Bacteroidota; class Bacteroidia; order Cytophagales; family Spirosomataceae; genus Spirosoma. The sequence goes on from JANPJE010000330.1 coordinate 10,957, forward strand.
TAACGGCGGGAATAGGGTCCTGCCAGAGCAGCTCTTCGGTCGGCACTTCCGGACCGAGATAGCGCTCGATTGGCCCCATATCGCGGTGTGTCAGCTTGAACCAGGCGCGGGCGAAGGCGTCGGCAAACTCGTCCGGATTCTGGTGAAAGCGTCTTGAGATTATTTCGTAGGCTGGGTCTGCCTTCATCGCCAGGTCGGTTGTGAGCATAAACGGCGCGTGACTCACGGTCGGGTCATGCGCATCCGGCACAGTACCGACACCACCGTCATTCGACGGTTGCCATTGATGCGCTCCGCCCGGTCCTTTTATCAGTTCCCAGTCGAAACCGAACAGGTTGTCGAAGTACTCGTTGCCCCACTTCGTTGGTGTCGTAGTCCACGCGCCTTCAAGCCCGCTGGTAATTGTATGAGCGCCACGCCCACTACCAAATGAATTTTTCCAGCCAAGGCTCTGCTCTTCAATACTCGAACCGGCGGGTTCGGAACCAACGTGCTTACCCGGATCAGCAGCACCGTGGGTTTTCCCGAATGTGTGTCCACCCGCAATAAGAGCAACGGTTTCTTCGTCGTTCATAGCCATGCGGCCAAACGTCTCCCGAATGTCATGCGCGGCACCCACCGGATCAGGCTGTCCTTTCGGACCTTCCGGGTTCACATAAATAAGACCCATGTGTGAGGCTCCAAGTGGTTGTTCCAGTTTGCGTTCACCGTTGCTGCCGGCATACCGAACCGTATCGCCCAGCCACTCGGTTTCCGAACCCCAGTAAACATCTTCCTCCGGCTCCCAAACATCTGCTCGTCCGCCACCGAATCCAAACGTCTTGAATCCCATCGACTCAAGGGCGCAGTTGCCGGTAAGGACCATCAGGTCGGCCCACGAAAGTTTCCGGCCGTATTTCTGTTTGACCGGCCACAGCAGCAAGCGTGCCTTGTCGAGGTTTGCGTTATCGGGCCAGCTATTGAGTGGTGCAAAGCGCAGGGTGCCGGCGCCACTGCCGCCCCGGCCATCACCAATGCGGTAGGTGCCCGCACTGTGCCAGGCCATCCGAATAAAGAACGGGCCATAGTGACCGTAATCGGCTGGCCACCAATCCTGCGACTTGGTCATCAGGTCGAAGATGTCCTGCTTCACCACAGCCAGATCGAGTGATTTGAACTCCTCAGCGTAGTTGAATGTCTCGTCCATTGGATTGGACAGCGATGAGTGTTGGCGGAGGATATTCAGCTTTAACTGATTCGGCCACCAGTCACGGTTTCTAGTGCCACCACCAGCACTTTTATTCAGCGCACCACTTGTGAACGGGCACTTGCCTACGGTGTTGACTTTGCTTTCGTCATTAACGTCCCATACTGTTGTATCCGGACCTAAGTTACTTCCCATTTTTGGTAGCGTTTTATTGGTTGACGTATCAAACTTAAGCTAATCTTTACGATAGTTTTTATCTATTATTTTGATATGCCTATAGATAAAAATTATAAGTATCGTACAAGGCCGATAACTGGAGAACAGTATACAGTATGCATTATCAGCTAAAAGCGACCCAATGAAGACTGTCCGTTACAACCGTCAATTCCTTACACGCGACCTGCTCAACGAGCCAAGGTTTGACCGCTGGGACGTGCAACCTGTTGACCGAAAGTCCGACATTGACGTATCAATTTGACATTTCCCTCAACGCTTCAGGAGGCCGATGGTGTGAAAGTTACACGTACTGAACCTTTACAAACTCATCAGGTTGGGCTTGGCAGCCCAGACGTAGCACTCCTGAGTGCTGCCTATCCGCCGTGACGTGTTACTATGAGATTATTACGAGTCTACTTAACGAACAGTATCTCTACGGCTTATTTCCGCTTGAATGCCCTTCAGGTTTTTTGAGTGTCTGAAACCAATGAAAGGAACAAAAACCAGCAAACCAATAGTAAGAAAGATACTTCCTTTATGTGTAGCCGACCAAACAGCAATACCAACTAATAAACCCATCAACAAAGCAAATGGGATTTTCTG
>JANPJE010000331.1:0-3419 GCA_031425355.1 Spirosoma sp.
GTCCTGGCTCTTGGGACCGCGTTCATTGGCCGTGCCACCATCTGGCCCAACGTCGCCCCAATAAAGGAACCCGCGTTTATCGACCCAGATGCGGTACGGATTGCGGGCACCCATTACGTAGATTTCGGGCTTGCCCAGCGAACCGTCTTTCGGAAACAGATTGCCGTTGGGAATGGTGTAAGTACCGTCTGCTTCAACGTGGATTCGGAGAATTTTGCCCCGCAAATCGTTCGCGTTCCCCGACGATTTCTGAGAGTCGAATGGAGCGCGGCCGGGCCGTTCGTCTAAGGGCGAAAATCCATCCGACTCTTTGGAACTCGTGTTGTCGCCGGTGGAAAGATACAGGTGTCCGTCTGGTCCGAAATAAACGTTACCTGCTGAGTGGCAGCACGTTTCGCGCTGGACCGGCACCTGCATAACAACTTTTTCGGACGCTAATCGCAGACTGTCGCCGGTGAATACGAAGCGGGACAGGTTCTGAACGGGCTTCGCACCTACGGGCGAATAATACAGATATACGTAGTGATTTTGCTCAAATTTTGGGTCCAGTTCCATACCGAGCAAGCCGTCTTCGTAGTTGCCCGTAATGTGAACCGGCAATTTATTGATGGTTTTGGTGGCTTTGGCAACCGGGTCATACAACTTGATGGCGCCTTTCCGCTCGACGAACAGCACCCGGCCATCGTCCATGACTTCCATTTCGATTGGCTCGTCCATGAACGATTCCAGCACAACGGACGTAAAGCGGTTTTCTTCCGGCATCCGGGCCGTGTGCGCGTTCCGATAATCCGGGGCGGGGCCTTGCAGCACCGATTTCAGGCCATCCAGCACGGGTTTCGCGAGGTCTACATTATCCAGACTGCCGCCCGCATTACCCGTTGCGACGTAAAAAATTCGTCCCCCATCGAACGTCCGGGAGAACGAAACCGACGTCTGACCCGTTGCGGGCCGTACCGGATTCGCGCCCAGCATATCCTGATACCAGGGCCACTGGTATTTCGTGAAGCCAGCGGGATTGACCAGCGCGAGGCCTCCTCCCGCCTGCACAAACCGCTCAACGTCAAGCTGCTGGCTTGTGCCCAGTACGTCCTGCGACGTATTCAGAAAGACAAGAGCGCGGTAGTTTTTTAACGAATCTTCGGCGATATACGCGCTATTCGTTGTCGTATCGACTTCAATGCCTGCCTGTTGCGCCAATGCCATGAACGCCTTCGCAGCGGTTGCCGCCGACGGCTGATTATCGACGTTCCTGGAAAAAACGAGCACTTTGTCTTCTTTACGACCGCTCCAGCCAACCAACAACAGCAACAGTAATCCACTGAAAGCCGGAGTCAGCAACGAACGAAACGAATTCTTGAGCGAAGCCATGGTTTTGATATTAAAGAGTATTTATCCTGCAAGCGTGATAGTATGATAACCCGCTGGCATTCATTTGGTTAAGAGATTGTTCCGGCCCCTCCGAACCGCCCTAAAAAAGGGGAGGGGTTGGGGTAGGGTATTTACCATTAAAGTTTAATAATTCTGAACGTATTTGTTGCCGTCTGGCTGCTAACCTGTAGGAAGTAAACACCGGCCTCCACCCGTAACGGTAAATCATACTGTTCCATCCGGGAGACAGGCAGGGCCGTTTGTTCGAGCCGCTGGCGGCCGGTTACGTCCGTCAGGCGAAGGGTTAACGGCTGGTTTTGGGCACCTGTAATTTGCACTTTAAGCCGGTCGCTGCCCGCCGGGTTGCCCAAAAGGGTTAACTGAAACGGCGGCTCCAGACCCATAACGATTGCCGGAGCCGCCTTGCGCCAGTCGGGGAGTTCGTCGCGGGTGATTACGTCAGCATCTAAGAAAACGGCTCTTAGTTGATCGACGGGCTGTTTTTTGATGTAGTCATTGCCCGTCCAGACCGCAAACCATGACCACCACGTAGCCAGTCCGCGAACGGCATCGGGTAGGGGCAGGTTGCCCGTTTCGGACAGGGTGACGAGTTTTTTGCCGTTAAACTGAGCCAGTGTGTTGTCCCAGTTGCCGCTCAGCGTGGCGGCAGGCGTCGCGTATATATCCAGCCCGACCACATCCACGTAGGCGTCGCCGGGATACCAGTCCGGGTTGACCGTATCGGTGCCGGTATAGACCCAAATCAGATTGTGCAATTTATGGTAGTTGGTGAGCCGGTCGTAAAGCAAACGCCAGAGTTCCCTGAACGGTGCGGCTCCTTTGGCACCCCACCAGAACCACCCGCCGGGGGCTTCGTGCAGGGGTCGCCAGAGAACGGGTACATCTGCCGCCTGAAACTTTTTCAATTCCACTGCAATGGCATCAATATCGCTCAGGAGAAGTTGATACCGCTGACTGTTTTTATCGGCGAGGGCAACCGTCAAATCGAAGGTGGTGGCTTCAGTGTAAAAGCCGCGCCACCAGAGCTTATCGGGTGCCTGGTTAATAAGGTCGGTAGGAGCGTTCCAGTGCCACATCAGGCTGATAATGCCACGCCCTTCCCCTTTTTTTGCCCATTGAATGCAGGCTTCGCTCGTCCTGACCGGCTTTGATCCGTTTTGAACCCGTGAGGGCGAATAATCAATCAGATCGAAAGAGCCGATGGCGGGCTCCTTGCCGGTTTTTTCCAGAACGTACTCCACATCGTCCTGCTGTCCCGATACGACTTTACGGCCATACTGGTCAACGAGATACGAAAATAACCCAACGGTGGAGGGGGTTGCCGATGCGTCGACTAATTGTTTGGGTGGTGTGGCCGGGAGTTGCACGGTTGCGGGGGTCAGTACAATGTAATCAATGTCGAAATAACCCCATCCCCGGAAAATCGTCATCGTTGTTTTACCCTCTTTGAGTAGAAATTTTCCTCCTGCAAACGTAGTGAACCCGGTGCTGGTTTGTTTCAGCGTACCCGTTCCCCTCGCGTCATTGAGTTGAAAATCAACGCCTTTGTCGCCGAAAGGGGAGCGGTAGCCGATGGTCAGCTCATAGAGTCCTGCCGGAGCGGTGAGGGTAAGGCTGACCTGGTCGGTGGCATTGTCGAAGCCAGTCACATAGCCCGTTCCCGAAAAACCCGTTACCGTTGTGGCAATGTCAACCCCCGACAGCACACCCGATTCCGCTTCGACCTTAATCGGCGTAGCGGAAAAACCCGGCACGTTACTCAGTATCAGTAGCATAGCCAGCGCAAACGTAGCGAACAATGGATGCGTTCTGCGTGTACTGCGTTTTGTATGTAGACGATTTATACGTGCCATAACGGGGTGAAACTTCTTAAAAACAGAAGGGGAATCATCAGGGGGCGATTGCCTCCGCCCCTGATAATTCCCCCAAAACAATTATTATTTCACCAGCATTACGTCATCAAAGAAGAACGTTTCGTCCTGCTTATCTGGTCCTTTAATGCGGAAACCCACTTGTTTCAGCGTTTTACC
>JANPJE010000332.1:0-11897 GCA_031425355.1 Spirosoma sp.
GTTAACTGGTCGGCGGCTTCGTTGAAATTCTGCGTCCGCCGGTTAATGACGTAAATGCCCCGGTTTTCGTAATCGCGCATAATTTGCATGATGAAATCACCAAAACCCGACTGATCGCTTGTTACGGTTGGAATGCCGCGCACAACGCACTCCAACGGCGTGTAGCCCCACGGTTCGTAATAACTCGGGAATACGCCGAGGTGACAGCCCCGCACGAACTGGCTGTAATCCAGACCAAAAAGTGGATTGGTAGACGCAATGAAATCGGGGTGGTAAACGATTTTTACCCGGTCAAATTCATTATTCACCAGATCAGCCTTACGAATAAAGCGCGTCATGTCGTCATCCTGCACCAGATTGTGCGTCACAAACGGCGGCAGGTGCTTGGTTTTCCAGCTTTGCACGGTCCGCCGGAGCCGGAGCCGCCAGTATTCATCGACAAAATTATTCAGATCGGGTAACGTAGTGCCCTGCGGATCAGAGGCTGCTGCCTGAAAAAGCCTTTCCCCAACTTGTTTCTCAATACTTTCGCAGGTTTCCTGAATTTCATCGAGCAACGCCCGCGAGTGCAGTACATCGGGGTTGATGGATGTATACGGCTGTTTGGTGACCATAAACATCACGACCGTCATGTCCATGCCTGCCTCGCGCATCCGGAGGTTCAGGCGGGAGAGTGCTTCTAACGTCAGATCATAGCCTTTGTTGGAAAACTCAAATCGGCCCGACGTGAAGAAATACAGGGTTTTTTCCAGATCGAATGAATAACTCTGGAAAAAGTGCCCCATCACAAATTCGTGAATTTTCTGCTTATACCGAACGTGCAGATTCTGAAACTCGTGGACAGCCGCAAATCGCGTGACGTTCAGACCATTCGGCAAGACTAAATCAGGATTTCGCCCAAGAAAGACCTCGCACTCACGGGCTGTTACGTCGCTGACAGTCGTGAAAACGTGTGATTGCATGGCTGCCAGCCGTTCAATCGTAGCCTGGGTTTCGATTCCATAATGCTGCGCTTCGCGTTTCCAGTCGAAAAAGGGTAGCTTTCCGTAGAAACCCGGCTCGTTCTGGGCCAGATAGCGCCCAAGCATCGTTGCGTGCGTGGTAAAAACCGTAGCCACTTTCACGTTATTTTTACGCAGGTCGGGCAGGCCGGTGCTCGCCATCCACTCGTGAAAGTGCGCGACGAAATCAACGCGCCGGGCATGATCTTCGGCCAGCAACGTGATAAACACCTTAACCATCTCCCCGAAGATAATTGTCTGATTAACAAGGTCTTCGACGTTGAGCGTTGAGAGTTGGTGATTAAGCCATAGCTGGGTTTTTATCTCGTTTAGCTGCGCGACGTTGATGCTACTAATGTCGAACAGCACCACGCGTGGACGACCCGTAACGAGCCAGTAGCCATATTCGACAGTGTAGCCTAACTGACGCATTTTACGAACAGTCTGCCCGATTTCTGTTTCGTCCGAATCGGTAATGGGTTCAAATTCAGCAGCAGCACGTTGTGGGAAATAAGGCCCCAGCGCTACGTAGTTATCGTCCCACTTATCGACCATTGCCGGTACTTTTGACCGAATAACCGTATAAATTCCCCCTACCTGATTGCACACCTCCCAGGCGATTTCGAGTAGTAACTTCCGCTTCGTTGTTGAAAATACCGCTTCCAAATTAGTAATGGTTTGGCTCGTTGGTTGATATAATGGGTTCCCGAGACTTTGGGGGGCAATTAAACACTATAAACAATAAAAGAAAAACTTGTTTATTTCAAATATGATTTAGCGTCTGTTACGTCAGTTTTTTTATTCTTCGACAGGGTGTAATTAAAACCCGGCTGTATACTGAATGCTCCATACTCTCCCTGCTTGTTTATCGCCAGAAAACCAACCTGTATATCCTTGAATTCCTGCTTGTTGACGATACGCAGGGCGGCTTCTTCGCAGGCTTGCTGGGGTGTCCGACCCTGTCGCATCAGTTCGATAACTAAAAATGAGCCACAGGTTCGCATCACTAATTCGCCCAACCCAGTAGCACAGGCTCCGCCAATTTCATTATCGACAAATAATCCCGCACCGATAATAGGTGAATCACCCACGCGACCGTGCATCTTGTAGGCAAGGCCGCTGGTGGTACACGCACCCGAAATATTCCCCTGACTATCAATGGCTAACATCCCTATGGTGTCGTGCCGTTCGATGTTGGCGATGGGTTTGTAGCTGGCTGTTTTGAGCCATTCACGCCATTCTTTCTCTGCCTTTTTCGTGAGTAGGTTTTCTTTTTTGAAGCCTTGAGAAAGCGCGAAGCGTAAAGCACCCGCGCCACTGAGCATGACGTGCGGTGTTTTTTCCATCACCGCTCGCGCTACCGAAATTGGGTGCATGATGTGCTCCAGAAAAGTAACCGAACCAGCATTGCCTTTGTCGTCCATAATGCAGGCGTCGAGCGTTACGTGACCGTCGCGGTCGGGTCGGCCACCGTAGCCAACGCTCATGTCTTCCGGGTCGGCTTCGGGAACGCGCACCCCGGCTTCAACGGCATTCAGAGCACTTTCGCCCCGGTCAAGCACGGCCTGAGCGGCTGCGTTCGCCTTTGGTTGTTTCCAAGTCGAGATGACCATCGGACCGGACGCTGTGGGGCTGGACGTACTAATTGGAAGGCTGTTGGTTGGCGCATTAGCCTTTTGTTTGGCCGTACCGAATGATAGTGAGGGAAGCAGCCCGGCCAGCGAGCTAAGAGTCAGAAAACGACGTCGATTTACCATAGATGAGGGGCTTACGGCTCAAAATAAAGGAATTAAAGACTGGCATTTACTACTTTTAAGCGATTTATTCCAAACGCTGTATGACCGTTCCCGATAAACACATTTTGCTCATGGATGGCCCCGACAACAAGGGCCTGATTTATCACGTAACGGGCGTGCTGTACCGGCATAATCTGAACGTCATCCATAATGATGAATACGTTAGTCCATCGGGGCGTTTTTTTATGCGGACGGAGTTTGAAGGTGTATTCGACAGCGGGGCTTTGCTGACCGAATTGCAGACGACTATACCTAATTCAAACACTTCTGCCGACGCCGATGCTGCGAGTCCATCGGGTATTACGTTTCGTCTGAATCCCAAGCGCAAAAAAAATATTGTGGTGATGGTTACGAAAGAACATCACTGCCTGGGAGAGTTACTGATTCGCTACGCGTTCGATGAGTTAGACGCTGATATTCTGGCTGTTGTCAGTAATTACAGTACGTTGCAACCCTTAGTGAGCAAGTTTGGGATTCCGTTTCATTATATCTCGCATGAGGGCAAAACCCGCGAAGAACACGAGGAGGCTATTTTACGGACAATGGCTATTTATGAGCCGGAATACGTTGTGCTGGCCAAATACATGCGTGTGCTGACCGCCGGGTTTGTGCGCCAATTTCCCAATCGGATTATCAACATTCACCATTCGTTTCTGCCTGCTTTTGTGGGGGCCAGTCCGTACCGGCAGGCGTATGAACGGGGCGTGAAAATCATTGGCGCTACAGCCCATTTTGTCAACAATGACCTCGACGAAGGCCCCATTATTGCCCAAAGTGTGAAAGATGTGGATCATCGGCATACAGCCGCCGACATGGCAACAGAAGGCAAAGACGTTGAGAAAATTGTTCTCTCACAGGCCCTGAAGCTGGTTTTCAATGATCGTGTGTTTATTTCCGGGAATCGGGCAATTGTCCTGTAATTTTTCCCGACAGGTTAACAACCGCCCGTATTTTTGCCTCATTTGCTTCACTGTATTCGTATTCACCGGGCGGGCTTGATGCCATTGAGACGGATGGTTGCTGAAAAACCATGCTGCTTGTTTCTTTCTGGCTGCCGCTCAGATGAAGTGCATCAACGCCTGCCTCTATGAGCACTTGCGCGTTTTGAGCGCTTACGCCAGACCCGGCCATGATTTCGATACGTCCGGCAGCGTGTTTGGTTAAACGACGTAACGTAGAGAGACCGGTTTCGGCGGTTGGCTGCTGACCAGAGGTAAGAATTCGGATGGTACCCGTGCGAATTACGGCTTCGAGGGCTTCAATTGGGTCGCGGCTCATGTCGAACGCGCGGTGGAACGTAACGGGCAATGGATGCGCGAGTTCGACCAATTGCCGGGTTTGTGCTTCATCCACCGTACCGTCGGCTTGCAGAATACCCAGCACCACGCCATCAGCACCGAGCGTTTTTGACAGAAGGATGTCAGCCTGCATGACAGCAAACTCGGTTTCAGAATACAGAAAGTCACCCCCGCGTGGCCGAATCATGATGTACAGTGGAATCGTGAGGTGTTGGCGGGCGAGTTGAATCAGACCCGCGCTGGGCGTCGTTCCGCCTTCGGCCAGTCCACCACAAAGTTCAATCCGTCCGGCTCCGGCCCGCTGTGCTGTCAGGCATGAATCGAGCGAATAGGCACATATTTCAACGAGCATAAGATAAGGCTGTGGAGAATAGACACTATAAATTTGGTAAATCGCCTTTTTATAGTTATTTTAATTAGGGTAGATTAGCGAACTATTCTTTTTCAGAAAAACCAAACGTATCAACGCGCAGTAATTGCGTTCAAAACGCGAAATACATGGTTTATTTGCGGAAACAGAAACAAACGACGGTTCTGTGCGTTAATCGCCTAAATCCTGTCAAAAGAATAGTCAGGAACATTTTCGCCAAAAATAGCTTGGATATTAACGGTTTTTTTACTTTTGCACCCTTATTGAAAAATAGTCATTAAATATCGAACACACTATGTACTGGACACTCGAACTGGCATCCTATCTGGAAGATGCCCCCTGGCCCGCCACCAAAGACGAACTGATTGACTATTCGATTCGCTCCGGTGCCCCACTCGAAGTCGTTGAGAACCTTCAGGAACTCGAAGACGATGGCCAGCCCTATGAGAGCATCGAAGAGATCTGGCCGGACTATCCAACCAAAGACGACTTCTTCTTCAACGAAGACGAATATTGAGTTGTTCGGTTCAACGGTTACCAAAAAAGGCGTGTCCAGTGGTCTGGACTACGCCTTTTTTGGTATGTGTGTGCCTAAGGATGTTGTCGTCCCGAGGTGCTCAGGCCGTTGTTGAATTCGTCTTGGCCGGTTTTGCCTTACTCCTCACCGCCCGGTCGTATTTTTTGGGGGCGTATAGAAACCCGAATGCTTCGGCTCCCTCTTTCGTGTGCACTTTGTGATGAATGTAATGCGCCCGCACAATCCGTTGCATATACCGGCCGCTGGTGTCCACTTTCATTTTCACGCGTCGATGAACAATCACGTCGTGGAAAACGAAGTAGAATAACCCATAAAGCGTTACGCCCGCACCAATCCACGCCAGGAACTGGTATTCAGGCATCTCTACACCGATGAGAATCAATGTAATAGCGGTTAGGCTAAACACAACGGCGAAGAGATCGTTAATTTCAAAAAAACCATTGTGATGATTGTGGTGATCGCGGTGCCAACTCCACAAAAAACCGTGCATGACGTACTTGTGCGTAAACCACGCGACGCCTTCCATAAACAGGAATGTCCCAATAACTAAAGCAACGTTTACCAGCATTTTTGTGTTTCTTAGTTAATACAAAAAGGAACGCCAGCAGGGGTTATGTGAAGTAGATCAACACTATATTCTCCGGCGAATACATACGTCACTAACGGTTTGTAACGTCGAAAAGTTGACGAAAATAAGCGGAGTTTTTAACGAAAAATAGGGATACGGAACGAATACTTGCAAGTTTATTCAAATTTCGTATCTTTATCGCAAGTCAGTGCTCAACCAGATGAACCCATCGGTTATGGACTATCAGGCGCTCAAAAACCTGGTCAGACGGGGAGAGGGTAGCAATTTAGAGTTCAAGCTGAAAACAAATCATCCCGAAAAAATTATCCGGGGCGTGGTCGCTTTCGCTAATACAAACGGCGGAGTCATGCTCATCGGCGTCGGTGACGACAAAAAAATTCCGGGACTGAAGTATGCCGATGAGGACGAATATCTGCTCGTCCGGGCCATTAACAAATTCTGTTTTCCGCGTATTTCCTACACCATCGAGCGCGTGCAGCTTTACGACGAACGCGAAGTCCTCGTGATTCGCGTGCCTCGCAGCGCCACCCGCCCCCATTACATCATTCCTGACCCCGCCGATCCCGACAATAAAAAAGCATACGTTCGCGTAGCCGACAAATCGGTGCAGGCCAGCCGCGAAGTGCGCGAGATTTTGAAAGGTGAGCAGGCCGAACGTGATATTCGGTTCAACTACGGCGAGAAGGAACACAAACTCATGCAGCACCTCGGCGAACACAACAGCATTACGGTCGATCTGTTTGCCTCAATTGCCGGAATCTCCCGCCGGATCGCTTCACGAACACTCGTTTTGCTGGTGTTGGCAAATGTCCTTGAAATTCATCCCAGCGACGTAATGGACCGGTACACGACCCGGGCGATTCAGTAGAGTTGGGTATATACGGGGAATCGTTTACTTTGTGATGCTCAGCAACGAGCTTCCCAAATTCAACGACTATGTCCCTAACCTCTCCTGTTCATAAGCCGTTTGTGCCCGCAACGGAATCCCCCGCCGAGTTTACGCTCAAAGCTATCATTACGGGGTCGGTGTTTGGCGTATTGTTCGGAGCCGCAACGGTTTATTTATCGCTCAAAGCTGGGCTGTCGGTGTCGGCTTCCATTCCCATTGCTGTGCTTGCTATCTCGCTGGGGCGACGGTTTCTGAACACAACCATTCTCGAAAATAATATTATCCAGACAACCGGCTCAGCAGGCGAAAGTATTGCATCAGGTGTGGTGTTTACAATGCCGGGTTTTCTATTTCTGACCAATGGAAGCGGGGCCGATTTTTTTAATTACTGGACGATTCTGACACTGGCGATTCTGGGCGGACTGATTGGTACGCTGATGATGATTCCGCTGCGCCGGTCGCTCATTGTGCAGGAACATGGTACGTTGCCCTACCCGGAAGGTACGGCTTGCGCATCGGTGCTGATTGCGGGCGAGAAAGGGGGTGATTTTGCAAAAACGGCCTACCAGGGTCTGGGCGTCGCACTGCTGTATGCCTTGCTGCAGAAAGTGCTGCACGTTATTGCCGAAGTGCCGGTTTGGGCTACCAAACAAACGAATCGCTATTTCCCGTCGGCGCAGGTCGCAGGCGAGATTACTCCGGAGTACTTAGGCGTGGGTTACATCATCGGATTTCGGATTTCGGCGGTGCTGGTTGGCGGTGGTATCTTGGCGTGGCTGGGATTAATTCCGTTGCTGGCGTCGGTGGTGCCGGGCGATACCATTGCACTGCAACTTCAGAAACTCGGGTATCTTGCTAACCTGCAAACGGCGGGTGGACCGGGGGGCTGGAACCCGGCAACGCACACCTTTACTGACACCGCTGCAGCCATCTACCGAGCTTATATCCGGCAAATTGGCGCGGGAGCGGTTACGGCGGGCGGTTTTATGACGCTCATCAAGACCATTCCAACCATCGTTTCATCGTTCAAACAGAGTTTCAGCCGGTCGTCGGTTAAAGCAATTGAAGAAGAGGGCGAGTTGAGTACGAGTAGCCGGGTTCCACGTACTGAGCAGGATTTAAGCGTTCGGATTGTCGTTATCGGGAGCGTAGCACTAACCGCTTTAATGGTTGTATTGCCGCAAATTCCCGGCGACTCGCTGCTTACCAAACTGCTGATTGCCATATTGGTCATTGTGTTCGGCTTCTTTTTCGTAACCGTTGCCAGCCGGATTGTCGGCTTGATCGGGTCGAGTTCGTCGCCGGTGTCGGGTATGACCATTGCAACGATTATGGGGACATCGCTCGTTTTTATCGGCTTCGGTCTAACCGGCAAAGTGTATGAACCGGCTGTATTGGTGGTGGGTAGCATGATTTGCGTAGCGGCTGCCAATGCGGGCGGTACGTCGCAGGATCTTAAAACGGGTTATCTCGTTGGCGCAACCCCCAAATACCAGCAGATGGCCCTGTTTATTGGCGTCATTGTATCGTCGTTGGTTGTGGGTGCCACGGTTAAGATTCTGGATACGCCCACGCCTGATTTGCTGGCGCAGGGCATCACGCACGCCATCGGTTCTGATAAATTTCCGGCTCCGCAGGGAACGCTTATGGCTACACTGATCAAAGGATTGCTGTCATTCAACCTCGACTGGCAGTTTGTGCTCGTTGGCGCCTTTATTGCCTTTGTTTTCGAGTTAGTTGGTGTCAGTGCGCTGGCGTTCGCGGTGGGCTTATACCTGCCGTTATCCACTACGTTGCCTATTTTCGCCGGGGGTTTAATGAAATGGATTGTTGAGCAGAATGCCAAACGCAAAGGCATTGTGGAGGAAGATGCCGATCTGGGTAAGGGAAATCTGTTTGCAACGGGTTTGGTCGCCGGAGGAGCTTTAGCGGGCGTCGCTGTAGCCCTGCTGTCGGTCAATGATTCAATTTATAACGGGTTGGCATCGCTCACGCTGGAACCCGCTTTAGAAGGCGCATTGGGCGAAGGCGGCTATATGCTGCTGGGCGCGTTGGCGTTTGCTGGCCTGGCACTTATCCTGTGGCGCGTGGCCGAAGGAAGGCAGGAAAATTGAGCAGGTCGTTGATCGCCGGTCGGAGACCGAAGCGTCGGCCCGGCGGATAACATCAGAGCGTAGTCTCAGACTACGCTCAACAAGGAAACAAAGTAGTAACCAATTAATTCTTCGTATGCTTTACAGTCCGCCGTTGCGGTGCCTCTGTGTTCAATTGATTCTTTGACTTCCTCTTCTGTTCCCTACTGTCATGCTCAATTCCCTATCAACGCTTCTTTATCGCATTGCTTCCTGGAAAACGTTGCTCGTGGCTATTGTGCTATACATACCGTTTCCAGCTTATCTTCTGAAAAATCTGGAGATTCAGATGAATGCCTTAGCCAGAAAAGAAATTGGCCCAATCGACCTGCTGTTTGAATATAATCCAGCCAAAATCAGTCGGATGGTTGCGGATTATGGCCCTGAAGGACGGGCTATTTATGCGCAGGGTGCACTGATCGTTGATACAGCTTATCCAATTATTTATACCTTCTTATTTTGCATCATTCTCTCGCTGCTGTTCCGAAATCGGACGTACGCGCCTTTTCGTTTGGTCAACGTAGTGCCGGTTGGCATTCTGATACTCGATCTGCTCGAGAACGCCTGCATTGTCTATTTACTTAAAACGTTCCCGAATACATCGATGGCTATTGCGTCGCTTTGCTCTATCCTTACCAACTTAAAATGGGCTGTAACGGCAGTGTTTTTGGGACTGGTAGTGTACGGATTGATTCGATTGGCAATGGGTGGCCGGCAAAAGCAATTGGGACAAGTATAATCTTCCTACTTTATCTGACCCGCCTTTTTCAATAGGTCGACTACTTTCTCCACAGGCAATTGCTTTACCTCATGGCCCCGGTCGCCTGTTTCGGTTTTGGCGGCAAACAGGGAGTTGATAATGGCTTCTTCGGTCGCTTCGATGGCGGCCATGAATAGCGGAGACACGTTGTCGTTACGTAACAGCTTTGTTTCATCAAATGCATTGGTCGTTTCGTGCGGAATGCGGTAGGCTGTTGATACTGCTATAACATAATCGCCACTACCGTTCGATGCGATGCCGCCTGTTCGGGCAAGGCCCATAAATGCTCGTTTCGCCAGGCGTTTGAGGTTTCGGGCATCTAAAGGTGCATCGGTTAGCACAACCATCATGCAGGAGCCATCAAGTTTCTCCTTGAAATCATAACGGCCTAACTCGACGCCAATCGGCACACCGGCAACTTGCAGAACGCCACCAAAATTCGTCTGTACCAGCACGCCAACCGTATAACCGCCCAATGAAGCGGGCAACTTCCGGGACGACGTGCCAATCCCGCCTTTGAAGCCAAAGCAAACCGTTCCCGTTCCGGCCCCAACGTTTCCCTCTTCCACCGGCCCGTTTTTGGCCTGCCGAAGCGCATCCAGTACGTGCTGTTTTGTTACGTGCCGCCCGCGAATGTCGTTGAGGAAACCGTCGTTGGTTTCGCCTACAACCGGGTTCACCGACCGAACCTGCTCATTGCCCGGTTGGGTCAGCGTATAATCGATCAGGGCATCGGTGGCTGTTGGAACGCTCAGTGTGTTGGTCAGAATAATGGGCGTTTCGAGCGTACCGAGTTCATCGACCTGACTATAGCCCGTCAGTTTACCGAATCCATTACCGATGTAGATAGCCGCCGGACTTTTCTGCTGAAACTGATTGCCAGTATGCGGCAGAATGGCGGTAACACCCGTGCGAACAGTTTGCCCTTGCCGAAGCGTGACTTGGCCCACCCGAACACCGGGCACATCGGTAATGGTGTTGAGCGAGCCGGTCGGGATTACCCCAAACCGCATACCGTATTCGCGCGGACGTTTGGCTGGCTGGGCTATTGCTATCTGGACAGACAGGAAAGCCGTCAGAGTAAAAAAGTGCATTGAACGAATTGGCATTGAATGGAGTCGATTGGCGGATTATACCAAGAAAGTAAGAGTATGTATTAATTGCCCAACGGCTCATAGAAAACCAGCCGATTTTGAAGTTGTGCTACCTGATTTTGAAGGCTTTCAACCCGTTCAAGCAATTCATTCACTACGTCCAGATCATCGGGGTGAATCGACAAATCCTGATGCAGCCGGACAAGTTTCTCCAAGCGCGGCAGTTGCTCTTGCTGCACATACACCGACTGCTCGATGGTGATGGTTTCGACAAGACCCTGCTGCTCCAGCAGTTGAACGAACGCAATTTCGATATGATGGTAAACGCAGAATTCGCTGATGGAAATTAGATTGGGTTGCATAGTTACGAAGGTTGTATGGCGGCTAATTTTCGGAACAGTTCCTTCTGCTCATCGGTCAGATTTGTTGGCAGTTTTATTTGCCACTGCACGTAGAGGTCGCCGAATAAGCTATCCTGTTTGTAAACGGGAAATCCCTTGCCCTTCAGTCTAACGTTCGTGCCGTTCTGGGTTTCGGGCGATACAGGCACTTTCACTTTGCCATCCAGCGTTTCAATGATTCGTTCGCCACCCAGCAACGCCGTGTACAAGTCAATGTCTGCATTGACGTACAAATCGTTGCCTTTTCGCTTGTAGCGGCTGTCCTCGGCAATGACGAACGTAATGTACAAATCGCCATTGGGTCCGCCGTTCGCACCCGGCGAGCCATACCCGGTCAGCTTTATCTTCTGTCCATTTTCAATACCCGCCGGAACTGTAATCCTGATGTTTTTTCCGTCAATGGTCAGTGTTTGCTTATGCGTCGTGTATGCATCGCGCAGGTTCAGATGCAGTTCGGCTTGATAGTCCTGTCCCCGAAATTTGGCTTGCTGCCGACCACTTTTAGTGCCACTCGTTCGTGGGTCGCCTTCCGCACCAAACATGGACGACAGGAAATCAGAGAAATCAGCTCCGCCAAACCCGTCCGAAAAATCGTATTCTTTCGCATCGCCGGATGCTGCCGACCGGCGATTTTGCTGCTGTTGCCTTCTTGCACTTTCTTCAAACTGTTCGGCGTGCTGCCAGTCTTTGCCGTACTGATCGTACTTTTTACGCTTATCGGGGTCGCCCAGAATTTCATTGGCCTCGTTGATCTGCTGGAATTTCTTGTTGGCCTCTGCATCATTCGGATTCAGGTCAGGGTGGTGCTTCCGGGCCAGTTTGCGGTAAGCCTTCTTAATATCGTCTTCCGATGCCGTTTTCGGTACGTCCAGAAGGCTGTAGTAGTCGATAAATTCCATGAGGGGCGGGGGTGTTGAACCTACAGTTATAAACTGAGAAGAGCGGGGAAGGTTGTGCGGAGATTGTAGAGCGGTAGTCTGGTCGGTTATCCGTCTTTATTAAACGTAGATTCGCTTATCTTGCTATCGA
>JANPJE010000333.1:0-3275 GCA_031425355.1 Spirosoma sp.
GTTATTTCAATCGTCGTCAGGCCGGCTTCCTGATAAAGGGGAAGAATCTGGCTAATCTCGTCGGTAGATAGGTGACGAATGATACCGATAATGGGCACTTTTTTAAACAACTCCCATGAAAATGAGTATTGAATCATTCGATTGATTGTTTTAAAAGCTGGTTGTGGAACAGATGTAGTTGACCAATACTGGCCGCTTTGTCACTTAATTCGGCAGGTACAGTTATTGTGCGATCTGTCAGTTGTAATTCGTCGATAGCAAGCTCATAAAAGTGGGATAAATTACTGCCGCTGCATAAAATAAGTGGCCAACTGGCCTTTTTTGGTAGATCACTTAATTCAGCACCAATTAACAGACCACTTAAATAAAATGCATTTTGCTTTTTTGTAAATTTATCGAATAACTGGTTTGTCCTGACCCTGAATAAGTTATTCAACGTAATAGATAATTTTGCCTGATTAACTCCCTTTCTAAATGCTTTAATCGCATCGACCGACGTATTGGCAAGACTGCTTATATCAACGGAATCTTTTAAAATACTTTGATTCGCCATGAGGTCAAATAACTCCCCCGTCATATACGTATCGAAGTGGGTCAACTGCCGGTTTTGAATATACACATGTTTGGAGTGTGTGCCCGGAAAAATAAATGTAGCATCGTCGATTTTAGTCCCCAGCGAGTCAAGCAGGGCAATCAGGCCAATAAGCTGAGTCTCTTCGCCACGCATCACATCGTGCTGACTTCGGATGCCGGAAATTAATAGAATATCATGCGGAAAATCAGCTTGTTGATCGAAACGCCGGACACTCGCCTGACTGCCATCGACGGCAAACGGTAACGTAGCGTACGGAATCTCCTCCATGCCAATTGATGAGGACGCCATCCCCGAAATAACGACCGGAATATCCGTTAAATTGACGGATAGCTTAGCCGCCAGCGAGTCGATTTGCTGACGTACCTGTTGGCGAAAAAATAGCTCGCGGGTAATGCCCGTATGTTCTCCGGCCAGTTTCCAGCCATCGAACGTACCGGAAACGCCAACGGGGGAATGTATCTCGCCAATGCATTGATAATCAGACGTATTTATAAGCTGTAATCGAAAAAAGGATGTTCCCCAATCGCAGCAAAGCAGGTGTTTTTTCATTGGATTGCCTATTGATCTCATTACATCCGATGCCCCATATTCACATTGCCAAAGTCCTGGTTACTTCGTTGCTGCGACAGGCAGAGCGAACGCCACATATGAGCCGCCCGATTTCAAACCGTAGCGCGTTCCTCCGGTAGCGATAACAACGTATTGCCGATCACCAACCCGATACGTTATGGGCGTGGCGAAGCCCCCGGCGGGCAGTTTATAAGCCCACAGAAGCTTGCCCGTTTTCCGGTCAAAGGCACGTAATTTTTCGTCATATGTAGCGGCAATGAACAACAGACCACCCGCCGTAACAACAGGCCCTCCATGATTTTCCGTACCAGTTTGGGGAACACCTTTTCGTACCAATTCGGGGTATTCGCCGAGTGGAATTTGCCATTTATACTCGCCCGTATTAAGGTCAATGGCGTTGAGCGTTCCCCAGGGCGGTTTGACGGCCGGATAGCCTTCCTGATCCCGAAACTGGGTATTTCCATTGTTCAGATACGGCGGCACATACGGAAAATCACTTTCTGGAGTAGCCGTTGATGTTACTACGTTGTGCATGTCGGATGTTGACGCGCTGACAACAGCCGGTTGCTTTTCCATAGTCAGCAAAAAATCGACGATGGCTTCGCGGTCTTCTTTGGCGATATGGCTGAACGAAGGCATTCGGCCCCGGCCCGTCACTAACAGGCTGGTGATCTGGTCTTTAGTCAGCCGTTTTCCAACATTGGTCAGGTCGGGATATGCCTGATTTGCGGTTGATGCCGGGGTTTCTTTACCACTTAAACCGTGACAAACCGAGCAGTTTGTGTTGAATAACCTTGCTCCCTGCGTCAAGGCCGCGCGGTTGCTTTGTACCCGGCTATCGCGCATTTTGAGCCACCAGAGCATATTATTGGCATTGACGTACAGAATTCCGTCGGGATCGGCTGCGTTGCCGCCCCATTCGGCCCCTCCGCCCATGCCCAAAATCAACGAGCCGTCTTCGGTAGGAGGAGCGGATTTGCGACCCTGCCGACTGGTACGAAACCGGTCCAGCACGTAGGCCCGCGCTTCGGGTGTGCGGTTGGTCAGCGTGGCTTCGGTCACTTCCTGAAGACAGAACGGAGCTGGTTTTGTTGGTACGGGCTGGGTGGGCCAGGGCTGCTCGCCGGGCAGCGCGGGCGACGTAGGAACGGGTGCTTCGTTGACCGGGAAAAGCGGTTTGCCGGTGTCCCGGTCGAACACAAATACGTAGCCATCTTTTGTTGCCTGCGCTACGGCGTCAATTCGTCGAGGCCGGCCATCCGGCCCGTTATGGGTTACGGTAATCAGGTTGGGCGGGCAGGGGAGGTCGCGGTCCCAAAGGTCATGGTGAACGGTCTGGAAATGCCATACCCGCTTGCCGGTTTCGGCGTTTAGCGCGATCACACAATTGGCGAATAGGTTCTGTCCGACGCGGGAACCACCGTAGAAATCGACGGTGGGCGAACCCGTTCCGGCATAGACCATGCCCCGTTTTTCATCGACCACCATACCCGCCCAGCAGTTGGCCCCGCCAATTTTTTTATACGCGTCTTTCGACCAGGTTTCGTAGCCGTAGTCGCCCGGCAGCGGCACCGTTCGGAACACCCACGCGAGTTTTCCGGTGCGCACATTAAACGCCCGGATGTTGCCCGGTGGCGCGTCGCCCCCTTCTGACATGCTGGACCCCACAATCAGGAAATCCTTATAAATAACGCCGGGCGTTGTGTTGCGAATACTCAGGTTCGCTACGTCGTGGCCGAGGGTTTCTTTATCGCCCAGTCCTTCGTGCAAATCAACTTCGCCGTTCGTTCCGAAACCCTGAATCGGCTTGCCGGTAGTGGCGTTGATAGCGTATAAAATCGAGCCGACGGAATACAGGATGCGCTTGTCCGAACCGTCGGCCCAGTACGTAACTCCCCGCATAGGGTGAAATCGTGGGGTTTTATTGGGATCAGCGAACGGGTCGAACCGCCAGATTGGCTGACCTGTGGCGGCATTGATGGCGAAGAGTTTCAGACGGGGCGTTGTTCCGTAGAGCACACCATCGACCACAATTGGCTGACACTGAATGTCCATGCCCTTGTCGGCTGATTTATTTTCGCCCGTGTCGAACGTCCAGGCAAGCTGCAGA
>JANPJE010000334.1:0-3034 GCA_031425355.1 Spirosoma sp.
ATCAGCCCAACGAAGTCAAGATTCACCGGCTGCTCGCCTTGATGCAGGCATATCCGGCAACGGCATTTTCCTGTTTAGTCGATAATTCCGTTTCCGCTCGGCAACTGTCAGAACTGGCGGTAGCAGCTGGCTGTGTCGTTCCGGTTTACGTTGATTTGAACGTGGGCATGAACCGAACGGGCCTGGCTCCCGGCGGGGCCGTATTGACGCTCTATACCGAACTCGACCAGTTGCCGGGCGTCCGGCCAATGGGTTTACACGCCTACGACGGTCACCTGCGCGACCCGGATTTAGCCATTCGGACGGCGCAGTGCGATGCCGCTTTCTGGCCTGTGCAACTTATGTGCGATACACTTTCGGCACGTGGGTTTGCATCGCCCATACTGATCGTTGGCGGAAGCCCGACGTTCCCGATCCACGCCCGCCGACCCGGCGTCGAGTGCAGTCCCGGTACGTTTATTTATTGGGATAAAGGATATCAGACCGGACTGCCAGAACAACCGTTTCAACCAGCGGCTTTGGTTGTTGGGCGGGTCGTCTCACTCCCCGATTCAACCAAACTTTGCGTCGATATCGGCCATAAATCCGTTGCCGCTGAGGGTGAGTTAAGTCAACGTATTACGTTCTTAAATGCTCCGGATTTAGTTGCCATCGGGCAAAGTGAAGAGCATTTGGTACTCAAAGCAGGGGTAGGACATTCGTATAAAATCGGAGACGTACTGTACGGATTACCCAATCACATTTGCCCAACGGTTGCCCTATACGAACGTGCTTATGTTATTGAAAATAAGTCTGTTACAGGTGAGTGGCTCACTATCTCCCGCGACCGGACGATTTCGATTTAATGGGGAGATATGGTGGGGTATCGTGGCGTTCCAGAACCCAATACCACGATACCCCATATCACAAGACCGCTTCAACAGCCAGCATGTACACCACCATCGACTCGCCGATCGTAGCAATCCAATTGTCGTAATCGGTGATGGCCTGCAAACGTAGCGTCTCGGTAATGTATCCGGCCTGCACCAATTGAGAGCCGCGCAATTCGGCAACTTCGGCCCATAATCGGCTTGCTACGGCAAAAGTAGGGTCACTTTTTTGCGCGATTTCAGACTGATTTTCTACCTGTACCGAGTCAACCCCAATGGTATGTATCATCGCTTCCAGATGGTCGGCGATGGCGTTGTCGAAGCCCGCATCCTGTCGCCATTGCAAGAACGCATCGTAAAACGTCCGCATCGTTTGGGGAGGCTCCGGTGTCCAGACAATCTTCTCGTGGTTATAGTCGAGGAGGGCCAGAGAGCCGCCCGGCTTAACAAACCGCTTCATATTCAGCAGCGCAGCTTCGGGCTGGGCCAGCCATTGCAGCGTTCTGGCGCACGTAACGAGGTCGAACTGTTCGGTTGTCTCGAACGAATACACGTCAGCCTGTTGGAAAGAAATGCCGGGGATATCGACCGCGTTTTGCCGGGCCTGTTCAATCAGATTTTCGTTGGGATCGATGCCCAAAACGCGCCCTGTTGATCCCGTTTTTTCGGCAATGCTGCGGGTAATCGCCCCGGAGCCGCAGCCGATGTCGAGTACAGACAAGCCCGGTTTTAAGTATTTCAAGAGGTTCCGATTGGCGTTTTCGACCGTTCTACGCTCCAGAATCGGGTTTTGTCCAGCGGGCATAGTCGCCCGTTCAGTGAAGCTTTGTTCAGACATGGCGAAGAATTAATTCACGGAAATTGTTCCCACAAGGCGTACATTGGCCCCCTTTCGACCGGTCAGATCATCCCCTAAATCGACGCGGGCTTTCTCGGCAACGGTTTGTAGTTCAGCCATAATGTCGGGATTCATGGCCTGCACATCGTAGCGTTCGCCGGGGTCACGGCGGAGGTCGTACAGGGCCAATGGAAAATCGTGGTCCTCCGGTGCTTTGCCGGGGTATCCGTCTTTGCCGGGCATATTACCTTCGTAGGTGCGGCCCGGATGCGGCAATACTAATTTCCAGTCGTCACGCCGGACGGCTTCGAGGTTGTTCTTGCGGTAGTAATAATAAAAGTATTGCCGGGGTGTTTTGGCAAA
Source organism: Spirosoma sp. (assembly GCA_031425355.1). Classification (GTDB taxonomy): domain Bacteria; phylum Bacteroidota; class Bacteroidia; order Cytophagales; family Spirosomataceae; genus Spirosoma. The sequence goes on from JANPJE010000334.1 coordinate 2,071, forward strand.
ATCTCCCCGAAACAAAGGCAGCAGATTTACCCCGTCGAAAGGTCGCGTGGGCAGACTGGCTCCGCAGGCAGTGGCAATAGTCGGGAGCAGGTCGAGGGTAGCACTTAACTTCGTGCAGGCCTGTCCGGCGGGCGTTACGCCCGGCCAGCGCACGAGGCACGGAACCCGGTGACCGCCTTCAAAACTGACGCCTTTTCCTTCGCGCAACCCACCGGTCGATCCGGCATGGTTCCCGTAATTCAGCCTGGGGCCGTTGTCGCTCGTGAAAATGACCAATGTGTTTTTGTCGATGCCCGTTTCTTTCAGCGTTTTCAGAATTTCGCCCACCGACCAATCAATTTCCATCATCATATCGCCGTACAAACCCTGCTGGCTTTTCCCCCGGAATCGGGCCGATGCCGCAATTGGTACGTGTGGCATACTGTGGGGCAGGTACAGAAAGAAGGGGTCTTTGCGGTGTTTTTTGATGAAGCCAATCGCCCGATTTGTGTATTCTCCGGTTAAACTTGCCTGATCGTCGAGGGTTTGAATTTCGCGAACTGGCGTTGTCCCCTCCATTAAAAACAGGGGCGGAAATGATTTTTTGCGCCTATCATTTTCATCTGTAATCGGCTGACCGTTATACTCAACCGGCCACATATCATTGGAGTAAGGCAAACCGGCGTACGTATCAAAACCCTGCTTCGTTGGCATAAACGCCGGGTTGTCGCCGAGGTGCCATTTGCCGAACATGGCCGTTGCGTACCCGCTTGCTTTGAGTAATTCGGGCAGGGTGGTCTCGTCGGGATTCAGTCCAATGGGCGAACGCGGATACAACGCCCCACTCAGGCCGAGCCGGTTCGGGTAACAGCCTGTCAGCAAAGCCGCCCGCGATGCCGAGCAGACGGCTTGTGCCGACAGGAAATTGGTAAAGCGGATGCCCTCAGCCGCCATCCGGTCAATGTTGGGCGTTTGGTATTGCGTG
>JANPJE010000335.1:0-2002 GCA_031425355.1 Spirosoma sp.
GTTATTTCAATCGTCGTCAGGCCGGCTTCCTGATAAAGGGGAAGAATCTGGCTAATCTCGTCGGTAGATAGGTGACGAATGATACCGATAATGGGCACTTTTTTAAACAACTCCCATGAAAATGAGTATTGAATCATTCGAATGATTGTTTTAAAAGCTGGTTGTGGAACAGATGTAGTTGACCAATACTGGCTGCTTTGTCACTTAATTCAGCAGGTACAGTTATTGTGCGGTCTGTCAGTTGTAATTCGTCGATAGCAAGCTCATAAAAGTGGGATAAATTACTGCCGCTGCATAAAATAAGTGGCCAACTGGCCTTTTTTGGTAGATCACTTAATTCAGCACCAATTAATAGACCACTTAAATAAAATGCATTTTGCTTTTTTGTAAATTTATCGAATAACTGGTTCGTCCTCACCCTGAATAAATTATTCAACGTAATAGATAATTTTGCCTGATTAACTCCCTTTCTGAACGCTATAATCGCGTCGACTGATGTATTGTCAAGATTGGTTATATCAACGGAATCTTTCAAAATACTTTGATTCGCCATAAGGTCAAATAACTCACCGGTCATGTACGTATCGAAGTGGGTTAATTGCCGGTTTTGAATATACACATGTTTGGAGTGTGTGCCCGGAAAAATAAATGTAGCATCGTCGATTTTAGTCTCCAGCGAGTCAAGCAGGGCAATCAGGCCAATAAGCTGAGTCTCTTCGCCACGCATCACATCGTGCTGACTTCGGATGCCGGAAATTAACAGAATATCATGCGGAAAATCAGCTTGTTGATCGAAACGCCGGACACTCGCCTGACTGCCATCGACGGCAAACGGTAACGTAGCGTACGGAATCTCCTCCATGCCAATTGACGAGGACGCCATCCCCGAAATAACGACCGGAATATCCGTTAAATTGACGGATAGCTTAGCCGCCAGCGAGTCGATTTGCTGACGTACCTGTTGGCGAAAAAATAGCTCGCGGGTGATGCCCGTATGTTCTCCGGCCAGCTTCCAGCCATCGAACGTACCGGACACGCCAACGGGGGAATGTATTTCACCAATGCACTGATAATCAGACGTATCTATTAGCTGTAATCGAAAAAAAGATGTTCCCCAATCGCAGCAGAGCAGGTGTTTTTTCATTGGATTGCCTATTGATCTTATTACATCCGATACACCAATATTCAGTCACTTGGTTGCTGCGGCAGGCAGAGCGAACGCCACATATGACCCGCCCGATTTCAAACCGTAGCGCGTTCCTCCGGCAGCGATGGCAACGTATTGCCGATCACCAACCCGATACGTTATGGGCGTGGCAAAGCCCCCGGCGGGCAGTTTATAAGCCCACAGAAGCTTGCCCGTTTTCCGGTCAAAGGCACGTAATTTTTCGTCATATGTAGCGGCAATAAACAACAGACCACCCGCCGTAACAACAGGCCCTCCATGATTTTCCGTACCAGTTTGGGGAACACCTTTTTTCGTCAATTCTGGGTATTCGCCAAGTGGAATTTGCCATTTATATTCGCCCGTATTAAGGTCGATGGCGTTCAGAGTTCCCCAGGGCGGTTTGATGGCCGGATAGCCTTCCTGATCCCGAAACTGGGTATTTCCATTGTTCAGATACGGCGGCACATACGGAAAATCACTTTCTGGAGTAGCCGTTGACGTTACTACGTTGTGCATGTCGGACGTTGATGCGCTGACAACAGCCGGTTGCTTTTCGATAGTCAGCAGAAAATTCACGATGGCTTCGCGGTCTTCTTTGGCAATATGGCTGAACGAAGGCATTCGGCCCCGGCCCGTTATTAACAGGCTGTTGATCTGGTCTTTAGTCAATCGTTTTCCAATGTTAGTCAGGTCAGGGTACGCCTGATTTGCGGTCGACGCCGGGGTTTCTTTACCGCTCAAACCATGACAAACGGAGCAGTTTGCGTTGAATAACCGCGCTCCCTGCGTCAGAGCTGCGCGGTTGCTTTGTACCCGGCTATCGCGCATTTTGAG
>JANPJE010000336.1:0-11532 GCA_031425355.1 Spirosoma sp.
GTAAACCAAATACCAAAAAAGTGCTCGCCATCTTTCGCAAAGAAATCAATCAATTCTTCTCGTCACCAATCGCTTACATCATCATGGGCGTATTTTTAACGGCGGTGGGGTTGATGCTCTGGGTCTTTCCGGATACGAGCCTGCTCGAAAACGGGTATGCCGATATGGGTGCGTTTTTTAACCTGACGCCCTACGTCATGCTGTTTCTGGTGCCCGCCATTACCATGCGCTCCATTGCCGATGAAATCCGGTCGGGTACGCTTGAATGGCTGCTCACCAAACCCGTGAGTCGCTGGGGCGTGGTGATGGGTAAATTTTTGGCGAGCTGGCTATTGGTCGTGCTGACTTTGCTGCCAACATTGCTTTATTACGTTACGTTGTATCAGCTTGGCTCACCCATCGGCAATATTGACTCGGCGGGTGTATTTGGTTCGTATATTGGGTTACTTCTGTTGGCCGGTGTATTTGTGGCGGTTGGCTTGTGGGCATCGTCAATTAATGATAATCAGGTAGTTGCATTTGTGCTGGGCGTGTTTCTTTGCTTTCTGCTATATATTGGCCTGAGTGCACTGGCGGGTCTGTCGGTATTAAGCAGCTTATCCTATTACCTGTCATTATTCGCACTGGACGAGCAATACCGGGCACTTGGCCGGGGCATTATTGACTCACGTAACGTTATTTATTTGCTCACCCTGACCCTCTTCTTTTTATTGCTAACTACCAACCGACTACAATCGACGAAATGAAAATTACCCCAACTGTGCTGCGCTGGCTGGCTGTCGCCTGGACCATCACGATGCTGATTGGCTGTTTGACGCCCCATAATCAGGTGCCGGACGAGTTGATAACCTGGAACGATAAATTCCTGCATCTCGCCATTTTCGGGTTGTTTGCCGTTTTGTGGATGCTGGCCGGTTATTCGATCCGCACGGTCGTTATCGCGGGTCTACTTGTGGGTGCCCTCATCGAAATGCTTCAATATATTTTGCCCATTAACCGTAGTGCCGACTGGCTCGACCTTATTGCCGACGGCGTTGGTACGGGTATTGGCGTGTGTGCGGTGTTGGTCTGGTATCGCCTTTTTCCGAATCATACTTTTTAAATTCTACTAACCGAGCGAGCCGGCATTCAGGAAAAATCGCCAATTTGACCGCTCAAATCATTGACTGTTATGCATATTGGATTCGTTGGTTTAGGAAAGATGGGGTTCAACCTCGTCAGCAATTTGGTAAAGCACGGTCATACCGTTGTTGGTTACGATATTAACGAAGCACTGGTCGAAGCCATCAAGGGCGAGGGTGCCGGAGGTGCTCTTACGTTACAGGAACTCTACGCGACCCTGCCCGAAAAGCGAGTACTTTGGCTGATGATTCCGGCTGGCCCACTCGTTGACAACGTAATTGAGCAGCTTCTGGCCGTTATGCAACCCGGCGATACGGTTATCGACGGGGGTAATTCGCACTACAAAGATTCGATACGTCGGCACGGCTATCTGAAAGAAAAAGGTATTGGTTTCCTGGATTGTGGTACCAGCGGAGGCATCAGCGGTGCTTTGAACGGAGCCTGTACGATGGTTGGGGGCGACCCCGATGTGATTGAACCGCTGCACGGCGTGTTCGATGATATTTCGGTCGATAACGGGTATTTGTACACCGGCCCGGCGGGTAGCGGTCACTTCACCAAAATGGTGCATAATGGAATCGAATACGGCATGATGCAATCCATCGCCGAGGGATTCGAGGTGCTGGAAAAAAGCCAGTTCCCGTTCGATTTCGAGGCCGTTGCCAAAATGTGGGGGAACGGCTCCGTGATACGTGGCTGGCTGATGGAGCTGACCCAGAACGCGTTTAGCAAAGACCCTAAACTGGAAACCATCCGGGGAAAAATGTTCTCGTCGGGCGAGGGCCGGTGGACACTCGAAACCGCTCTTGATTTGGGTGTGCCGACGCCCGTTATTGCTATGTCGCTGCTAACACGTTACCGCTCGTTGCAGGAAGATACCTTCACCGGAAAAGTAGTGGCCGCTTTACGGAATGAATTCGGCGGTCATGCGGTTGAGAGAAAATAAATTTTGTCCTAACGAAAGAACCGTCGATGCAATTCCGTATTTTTCGTTGTTATTAGAGAAAGGTTCGTACCCTGTCGATTGTCATTCATTGCAAAATCGATAGTGTACGAACCTTTTATTTATTTATTTTTCAATCATCGTACTCATACATGAAAGTACTGAGCACCATTCTGGATCCTACGTTTACGGGCCGCGACTATAGCCGACTCGACCGTTTTTTTCTTCAGTATATCAAAGACGAGCGTGACCTGCCCTTTATTTATCTGACAATACGTATCACGGTAACGCTCATTCCGCTTAGCGTTCTGTTGTTCATGCCGTTCCTGACGGGCTGGGCCTGGTGGGCGGTGGCCGCTATTCACTTCTTTATCAGCAATTTCCGGTTCAAAGGTCCATTTGGTTTGATGCTGCACTGCACCAGCCACCGGCAGTTTTTCAAACCTGAATACGGCTGGATGAACAACTATTTGCCCTGGATTCTGGCTCCGTTTTTCGGTCACACGCCCGAAACGTATTACAGCCACCACATTGGGATGCACCACCCCGAAAACAACCTCGACGACGACGACAGCAGCACGATGACGTTTCAGCGCGACAGCCTGCGTAGTTTTCTGGCTTATTTTGGCCGCTTTTTCGTAGTAGGTGTTCGAAATCTGCTCAATTACCTTCGCCAGAAAAATCGCCCGAAATTGGCGACCCGCGCGCTGATCGGGGAGATCGTCTTTGGTATTGTCTGTGTTCTGCTGTGCTTCGTGAGCTGGCCAGCTACGGTGATGGTGTTTCTGCTGCCACTTGTTATCTACCGATTGATTGCTATGCTGGGCAACTGGACACAACACGCGTTTGTCGATTACGAGGACCCCGGTAATGCGTACAAAAACAGCATTACGTGCATTAACGTCAAGTACAACAAAAAGTGCTGGAACGATGGTTACCACATTAGCCACCACATCCGTCCCGCTATGCACTGGACCGAACACCCCACATTTTTCCTGAAAACAATTGATAAGTACGCTCAGAATAAGGCGATTATCTTTGACGGACTTGATTTTCTACAAATTTTTGTCCTGCTGATGCGTGGCAAATACGACGTACTGGCCCGCCACATGGTGAACGTAAACGGTGCCTTTGCCGACGATAACGATGCCATCGCCCTTCTCCGCCGACGCACACAGCGGATTCCGTTGCAGACGTCAAATCCGATTCTGTCAGACGTATCGGTGGCGGCCGCCTAAAAAAACTGGTCAAGGGTGGTCAGGAATAGTCAAGAATTGATTGTACCGGATCACCTTTGACTACTCCTGGCTAATTTCTCTAACTATTCCCGCCATCAATCCGCCGTTCGATCAGGCGTTGAATTTCGGTTGGTACGTTGGATAGAAAGTCATAACCTGTCATGCTTTCAATGTCATCTACACTGGTAATGTAAGCTCGCCAGGGCTTATCGGCGGCCGATTGGTTATTCGGAATCGACACGGCAATGATTCGCGTATTGGTCGAAATCCGGTCAACATCGCCGGAGCCGGTTGGCAGAACCACAATAATTTTCCATAGTGCTGCCGGAACAGCCACTTTTCCGTCTGCCAGCGTCGTTGCATAACCGTTCGACCCTGTTCCTCCCGAACCCCAGGTCCCGGCAATAATATAGACCTCGTTGCCGTTCGTTGTTAGTTGCCGCTCGTATTCTTCCAGGTATTTCCAGACTTCCCGATTATGGCGCGGGGCTTGTGGCACGATGTTGGTAAGGAGAAATGTAGCCGCGTTTTCATCGGGCGAGCTGTCGCGGTCGTCGGACGGGCAAAGATGGCCTCTGTCGAAACCCGTGTTGGTATAGTCCGCTGGTCTGGCCTTGTACCAACTCGAAGGCAGACTGGCGTCGGGCCGGAATTTATCAATGCGCTGGCTGTCGCCTTTCCAGGCCGAACTCAAATGCCAGCTTACCCAGTTGGCAATACCCCGGCTACTGTTATACGACAATACGTATTCCGGTTTTATAAGGAGATAATTGTCGGAACTTCCGGTCGACGCCCCGCTTGGGTTGCCCAGCGCGAGGTTATCATCGCGCGATGGTTGGGTGGAGCCATTACCGGTCGATTTTGGCGTGATGGCGGGTAAACAGCCGTTGAGGAGAATCCCAAGTCCAAGACTAACAAGAATAGTTTTGAACTGATGAAGAACTTGAATTGATTTTGCTGACATTCTTACGGAACTTTACAATCCAAAAGTACTAATTCTCTACGTAGTCTATTATAAAACTGTGTAAAGAATCTAAACACCTAAATAGACGAGTATTTGCTGTTATGGCTAAAAAAAAGCAATCACAGGGTTACGAGAATCCTCGTCCGGCAGTCCCTAAATCGACCACGGCAGGCGGAGCAACCGGAACAGGCCCGAACCGGCCAAACGCGGGGCGCCCGGTTGAGACGACGCAGCGACCGGCAACGCGCCCAACAACTATAAAACCAACTTCACCCATCCCCGTTGACTTACCCATCGACGAACGACCCGTAGAATGGTGGCCATCGGCGGTTTTGGCGTTGCTGGGTTTCGCGTTGTACATCAATACGTTCGGGCATCAATATGCCCTCGATGACATTGCTGCCGTTGAACAAAATCTATTCGTAAAAAAAGGCATTGCAGGCATTCCCGATTTATTCCGCACTGAGTTCTGGCACTTTAGTAATATTTCGCTGGGGTATTATCGCCCGTTGTCGCTCATTACGTTCGCGCTGGAGCAGGAATATTTTAAAGACAACCCGAACATAAGCCACATGATTAACGCCGGATTATACGGCTTGACGGGCTTGTTTATTGGCATATTGCTCCAGAAGTGGCTTACTAATCAGGCCATTACGGCGTTTCTGATCGGGCTGGTTTTCATCGCCCATCCACTGCATACCGAGATTGTCGCCAACATTAAAGGGCGCGACGAAATCCTGAGTTTCCTGTTCATTTCATTGATGTTGCTGTCGTACTGGCGGTATTTGGAAACGAAAGCGTGGGGCTGGATTGCCGGAGCCTGTCTCTCTTTGTATCTGGCTTTTCTGTCTAAAGAATCGTCTATCGTTAGCTTAGCCCTGATTCCGGCCATGCAATACTGGTTTGCCCGACGTACCGTTTGGCAGTCGCTCGTTAGTTTATGGCCATTTCTGATTGTCGCCATCCTGTTTTTCTATCAGAAACAGAAAATGATTGGTACCCTGAGCGGTACGCCCCCCATCGATTGGGCGAACTACCCGTATGCCATTGAGAAGACGCAGAAATCAACCATGTTCAAGTTTCTGGAATATTATATCCGGTTGATGATTCTGCCACATCCGTTGGTTTATGATTATTCGTATAACGTCATTCCGTCGGGCGGAAAAGGCGATTTGCTGACATGGGCGGGCTTTTTTACGTTCGTGGGTTTGATCTGGCTGGCCTGGAAAGGTTTCGTAAAACGCACGCTCTGGGGCTTTGGCATCTTCTGGTTTTTTGTGACAATGGCACCAGGTCTGGGCTTTATCTGGATACGGGGTGGCATTTTTGCCGAGCGATTTGCTTATGCCGCCGTGATGGGTTTTGCCTTCGTGCTGGTCTGGGCACTGCAAAAGTTATTGGTTCGTAACCCGACCGAATCCGTCGAACAAACGTCTGAATCTACAGCCCGTCCGGCGTTGGTTCGGTATGCGCCGTTGCTGGGGCTGATGGCCGTGGTGATTGGCTTGTATTCATTCAAAACGGTGGACCGCAATCGAGACTGGGAAAATAACTTTGTGCTGTTCAATTCGGCTTTGCCCTATGCGCCCAATAGCTGCCAGGTGCAGCGGCACGTAGCGAATGAATGGATTCAAAAGGGCCTGAAAGACCGTGCCCAAGCCGATTCCATCGCCAACGCCACGAATGCCATCAAGCCTAAACCATCTCCCGACCAGATCAAAAACGCACAAACGCTGATTGATACGAACATTGCCCGTGCCAACAAACACGGTCGCTGGGCACTCGACCATTTGCAGGAGTCAACACGCATTTACCCCAACTTCGGCGAATCGTATTTTTCGATGGCGTATGTATTCCAGAAGATTACGCCCAACGTCGATTCGGCGAAGTACTATTACAAGCAGACAATCCGGGCCGCCAATGCGTATGCTCCGGCGTATAATAACCTTGGTGTAATTTATCAGGGGGAGGGATTCGCGCAGAACAACCGGCAGAAGCTGGAACTGGCCTCGTATTATTACAATCGGTCGATGGTGGTAAATCCGGCTTATGTCGATGGGCAGAACAACCGCGCCAACCTGATGAAAGCCACCAATTTAGACGTAAAATTCCTGCCTGATTCGGTGCTGAATAAGTATTGATGTTACTAAGAACACCGGACTGAAACCCGGTGTTCTTAAGACAATAATCTTAATAATCCCAAACCACTATTTTCCTTCCCGAATGAGCGTCACGGCTTTTTCGAGCAATTCATCCCGCCCCGCCTGAATGCCCTGCCGGGTAGGGCGCATTTCGATATCGACACCCACACCCGTGCGCTGTGTTTCGCGGCCATCGGGATAGTTGACGCCAATGCCGCTAATCATAGTTCTCAATCCGCCCGGAAGTTCAAAAGGTGATACGTTACCATCGGCTGCGGCAGTCGTACTGCCCAGTACAATAGCACCCGGTGCCTGCCGAAAAGCCATCGTTGTGTACTCCGCCTGACTCTGTGTTGTCTCATTGACCAGAATAACGACTTTGCCTTTATAAGCATCTTCAACACCCCGCTGCCCCACTTTTAGCAGCTCTCCCCATGTGAAAAGGCCCGGCGTTTGAACGCTCCCACCCGTAAACTTGACGAAAGGAATCGGTGTTGTCAGGTACTTGCCTAATGAGAAGACAACGAATTCGGACGGGTAACAGCGCAGATCAATAACCAGACCTTTCGTGTCTTTGAATGACTTCATAATCTGCGGTAACTTGTCGGCTTTGACATTGCCCAGAAACAAATAGCCAACGTCGGGGTGAAGCAACTGGTAGCAACTGTCTTTTGGGTAGCTGCTGTAATCAATTCCATTACTGAATTTTGCCTGTCCCTTTTTATACCGATTCATTGGTAACGTCAGCGGTTTTCCATCTCGCTCAATAGCTATTTTAATCGCATTGGTATGCCCGGTCAACAGATCCCGGCTAATGTCGCGGAGTTGGGTTGGCTCATTGGAGGCCGGATAGTAGTTGCGTCGCTGCTGCACCAGCGTTTCGGCGGAAATGCCGTCTATAGACGTAACGACATCGCCCCGACGCAACCCCGACAGTGTACCAAGGGAGTCGTTATAGAAATTCGTCACAACAAATTGATTGTCTATAAACTTTACCTGAACCGGCGCATGATACTCACCTTTATATTGATTCTGAATGATTTGATCGCCCCACACATTCGCGTGCGTGTCGTGAATACGGGCGATCAGCGAAAGGGCCGCCAGCCGATACGATAACGAGTCGCGGGCGTTCACGAAGGTTGGGATGAAAGCTGGCAACACCCTGTTCCAGTCCTCGCCAATCAGGTGTTTGTACGGAAAAAAGTACTGAATAATGTTCCAGAACCGATAAAGTGACAGGAGCCGATAGCCCGCGTCTGGCGTTTTCATCTGGCGGTAAGGAGCCTCATGCTGAAATTCAGGATTGCCTACCTGTCGAGCCATGCTTACGTAGTACGATTTGTCGGGTCGCCGGGCCTGACGAATAGCCTCCAATTGCGTTCGTAGGGGAGAACTTACCTCACTAAGCAAACTCAGGTCGGGCTTGTGAACAGCATTTGTCGTATCGCCCAGTCTGGCGCCCCCCGCTTTCGCAGGGCCAAAGGTTGTTAGCCAGTTGAGCAGTACGTCGTCACGCTTCAATGAAGATGTTGCTTTGAGTAAGGCAGGCGTCACCCGAAACAATTCAGCGTCCATATTGTGATTGCCATCGGCCACTGCCGGATGATAATATTTGATAAATCCCCAGACTTTCCCAAGCAGGGTAAGGTTGGCGATTTGCTCTTTCGTTAACGTCGTTAATTCGATGCCGGAGCCTTTGTTAAAGGCAGTATCGGCCTGCGCTTTCGCGAGTTTCACCACTCTGGCCGGGGCCTTGTCAATTAGTTTGTCGTCGACTGTGAAATTGAAATCATCGAACCAGGCGGTCCCTTTGTCCACTATCAACCCACCAATGTGAATGCTCTCGCCATCGTCGGGCAGGGGTAACGTAATGGTATACTGTTGCCAGTCGGTCGTGCCTTTAATGCCCCGACTTTGCATGTTATCGAAGGCTACGGCGTTGCCTGCCGCGTTGTCAACCCGCATCCACAAACCGGCAAACGTGTTCGGCTCCGATCCGACGTCTTGCGTCTTGACAAATCCCGTCAGCGTTAGTTTTTTGCCACCAAAAGTTACAGGAATGCGCCAGTAAGACCCGCCGAAGCCAGTGCCATTTATATAGGCAGTTTTTAACGAAAACCGCCCGTTGTGCTTAACAGTTGAATCGAGTACGAACGTGTAGTCGGCATTGCCGATTCGGTTCCATCCGGTAGGTTTACCCGCAACAGCCGGTTGTTCAAAACCAAAATTGGGTGTTTGCGCGAAGACTAAAGCACCGGAGAAACATAGGGCTACTAACAGGAGTGATTTCATTACGGACAGGTTGCGTTATGCACAGTCAAACGCTGATAATGTGAAGATTCTACCTGTTGAGCATGAGGGAATTAAGAACTCTTAACGCAGGATAAGGAATTTAGTAGAATTGACGTAATTAATCCACCATCAACTCCTGTAAAATCTTCTGAGCTGCTATGGAAATGACCGTGCCCGGCCCAAAGATACCTTTCACGCCTGCATCGTACAGATACTGGTAATCACCCGCCGGAATGACGCCCCCGGCAATGACCATAATATCACCGCGACCGATTTTTTTCAATTCGTCAATAAGTTGCGGCACCAGTGTTTTATGTCCGGCGGCAAGACTCGATACGCCAACAATGTGTACGTCGTTCTCTGCGGCTTGCCGAGCCACTTCGTCGGGTGTTTGGAACAGCGGTCCCATATCGACGTCGAAGCCCAGATCAGCGAAACTCGTGGCAATCACTTTAGCGCCCCGGTCGTGGCCATCCTGTCCCATTTTAGCCACCAAAATCCGGGGACGACGCCCGTCAAGTTCAGCGAAGCGGTCGCTCATTTCGCGGGCCAGCCGGAAGTTCTCATCGTCGGACACCTCTGCCGAATAAATACCCGACACGGCCCGAATGGTGGCTTTATGCCGGCCAAAAGCGTTTTCCATAGCGTCAGAAATTTCACCAAGTGTAGCGCGGCAGCGTGCCGCTTCAACTGCAAGCGCGAGGAGGTTGGCCCCCAGCCCCGGCCCCTCCCCCGTAGGGAGGGGAGACGTAATTCGCTCAGAAACTTTGATTGTCTCTTCGATTTTCCTTAGTACATTATTTAAATCATTAATTACTTGATTGTTCGTGAAACGAATTACCTCAAATCCATTAGCATTTAAATACTCTGTTCTTAGTATGTCATATTCTCGTTGTTGGGCGTGAATTTCACCATCAACTTCAACAACGAGCTGCTTGTCAAGTGAGACAAAATCCACAATAAAATCTTGAATAGCGTGCTGTCGACGGAATTTTATGCCAAGAATTTTTTTGCCACGAAGATATTCCCAAAGTAATTTTTCGGCTTTAGTAGGTTCTTTTCGATTTGCCCGTGCGAATTCCTTTAAGTTCTTCCATTTCTCTGATTTCGTATTGAAAAAAGGACGACCACCAAACGCTTCGGGTCCTTCCCCCCTCCCTGCGGGGGAGGGGTCGGGGGTGGGGTTTTTAGCCGCTTCTGTGATGGCAGTCAACGCTTTCTCCACCATCTGCGTGTCCCGCTTCGCTTTCACTTCATTCAATCGGTTCACCTGCGATTCCCGCACAGCCTGGTTGTCAATATCGAGCAGATCAATTTTGGTTTCAGATTCGGGTTTGTATTTATTGACGCCAACCACTACGTCTTTTTTTGCGTCAATCCGCGCTTGTTTCCGGGCTGCTGCTTCCTCAATACGAAGTTTGGGCAAGCCTGTTTCAATGGCTTTTGTCATGCCGCCCAACTGCTCCACTTCCTCAATCAATGCCCACGCTTTTTCAACCAATTCTTTGGTCAGATACTCAACGTAATACGAACCACCCCAGGGGTCAACGGCGCGGGTAATATCAGTTTCGTGTTGCAGGTAAAGTTGCGTGTTGCGGGCAATCCGGGCCGAAAAGTCGGTTGGCAGCGCAATGGCTTCGTCTAATGAATTGGTATGCAGGCTCTGCGTGCCGCCCAGCACAGCCGCCAGGGCTTCGATGGTTGTGCGGGCTACGTTGTTGAATGGGTCCTGCTCGGTCAGGCTGTAGCCGGAGGTTTGGCAGTGGGTTCGCAAGGCCAGCGATTTCTGATTTTTCGGAGCAAACTGCTGCACAATTTTAGCCCATAGTAACCGTCCCGCCCGAAGCTTGGCAATCTCCATAAAATGATTCATGCCGATACCCCAGAAGAACGATAGGCGAGGGGCGAAGTCATCAATGTTCATACCCGACCGCAAACCCGTTCGGATGTATTCAAGCCCGTCGGCCAGGGTATAGGCCAGTTCGAGGTGAGCCGGTGCACCCGCTTCGTGCATGTGGTAGCCACTGATGCTGATGGAGTTGAACTTCGGCATGTGCTGAGCCGTGTACGCAAAAATATCCCCTACAATCCGCATCGATGGTTCAGGTGGGTAGATGTACGTATTCCTGACCATGAACTCCTTCAGAATATCGTTCTGAATGGTGCCGGATAGCTTCTCCGGCGAAACGCCCTGCTCCTCTGCCGCCACGATGAAAAACGCCATAATGGGCAGTACGGCCCCGTTCATGGTCATCGACACTGACATCTGGTCGAGGGGGATCTGGTCGAACAGGATTTTCATATCTTCGACCGAATCAATCGCCACACCTGCCTTACCCACGTCGCCCACCACACGCGGATGATCGGAATCGTAACCCCGGTGGGTCGCTAAATCGAACGCAACCGAAAGCCCTTTTTGACCGGCGGCCAGATTGCGCCGATAAAACGCGTTGGAGGCTTCGGCGGTTGAGAAACCTGCATACTGCCGGATTGTCCAGGGCTGGCGGACGTACATACTCGCGTATGGCCCCCGCAGATAGGGCGAAATCCCGGCTCCGTAGTGCAGATGATTGGCGTCGATTAGATCCGCTATTGTGAAACGGGGCTTTAGTTTGATACCCTCGGCAGTGGTGTAAGGCGCAGGGCGTGGGGTCGGGGCTGACGGGTTGCCCGACGGTTTATTACTCACTGGCAACGGGTCTGTGCCGATTGTTGACGGCTGAAAATCAGGTCTCATGAATGTCGTTCGTAAAGCAGCTTTCCGGTTCGTTTAACTTCGTCTTTGAACGCCTGATTGCTAATGGAGTCCCAATGCGTTACGTCGAAAAAAAA
>JANPJE010000337.1:0-31271 GCA_031425355.1 Spirosoma sp.
TTGCCCTGGATTAGCCAGCAAAACTTGACGCTGAAACCGGCTGATTATTCCCAAATAGTAGCCATTCATGATACTATCCGGCAGAAAACGTCATCTGCACGAACTGCACTCGATGTTACGATTCGGACGGACAGAGGGCGAACGAGTGTCGAATATTGGGAAGGAAATCAACTTATTGTCGAAGCAAAAGCGAGTAAGCCGTGTCATCTACGGTTGATCTACCTACTGGCCGATGGCATGAAAACCTTACTCGAAAACGATTTTGAAATCAAGCCCGGTCAGGAGAATCAGTACGTCCGCATTACCCCCGGTACGTCATTTGTTTGTGCCGCCCCGTTTGGGATGGAGTATCTGCTGGCGTATGCTGCCGAAACACCTTTTTGTCCCTTACCGACAACACCCAATACTAACCTGTATATCCGAAACGAGAGTGGATACACGATTCTGGTGGGTTCATTGTCGGAGATGATTAAGGCTGTCCACTGCACAAAAAGTAACCACGAAGTAGCCGAAGACCGAATTCAGATTACGACGCGTGGCCTTCCGCGTTGAGTGTAATTTCTAACTTCGCCGAACCAGCTCAGAAAAGCAAACTCAGGCAACGACTAAACAGTAACCTTAAACCCGTAGCGCGTAAAACGGATCATATTTCGGTAGCTAATCCAGCAAAATCCGCTGTCGCCCCAGGCTTTCCCAAAGCTATTTACAACCCGAAACGCACCCCCAAATCGTTTGTCGTCATACCCGATTATGCACAGGGCATGGCCCTGCATTCGCTTATCCTGCGGGTCGTCGCCCGGCGCGGGTTCCCAACCGTTTCCGGCAAAATAGAACGAAGCAGGAACCACCATACCGACCACCACGGGGCTGCCATTGGCCAGGGCTTTCCGAAGATTATCAATCTTTTTTTGTTCAGCGTCCTGCACATTAAACAGGCGCTCGTAGCCCGAAATACGATAGCGGGCGGCAATCGCATCGGCAGCCTTCGTTTGCTGGCCGCAGGCTGGATAGGGAAACCGACTGAACGGCACAACACCGACCTCCTTGAGAACCGTAAAAACTTTGGTCAGGTACACCCCTTCTGTACAGGCGTAGTCATGAGCCGACTTTGCTTTTTCGTACAGGTAGCTGGGCGAGAACGCAAGTTTGCTAATTTCAGTCTTATTCGTTGTCTGTCGCTTTTTAGCCTCCATAATTGTGCGGAGGTAATAACCACAGGCAAAGCCAACACACGTACCGTAGGCACCCTGAGCCTGTACGGGTGGGCAAAAGGCCTCAAACGAAACCCGGCTGGGCAACGGTTCTTTAGTCAATATATCCTGATACAGTACGTGTGCATAGTCCTCATCGTCGAGCAGCAAACCGGGGTTAATTGTCGTCTGTGCCGAGACCGAAACGGATAGCAGTATTCCTAAAACGCCAATGAGCCGTTCGTTTTTCATGGCTGTGACGGGGGAACAGGACTGGTCAACTGATTCAGTAAACGTTGTGCTTCCTGCTGGTACGGATGTCCGTTCAGTTGAGCAATTATTTGGAGACGTGACCGGGCTTCGGTGGGCTGATTATTTTTGAGAAGCGCCAAAGCCAGATACCATTGGGCACTGGCCGTCCAGTGCCCTGGCCTACCCGTTGAAAGAATCGTAAGTTCGTTGATAACAGGCTGGAGTCCTTCCCCTTTCATACCGTCGACAGCCGAGCGCAGACGCACAGAATCCTGAACCGACGTGTTGTTATCCGGAGAAGCCGCCAGCCGATCCGGGTCGGTTGCAATACCCGGTGTTGGTTTGAGGTTCGTCGAAAAGAAGTCGTTGAAATGCCGCTCATTTTGCGCGAGTGTCTGCCGCTTTTCCGTCTGGTTTCGATACAGTACCCAACCAATACCCAATAGAAGAACGAGCGAAGCCGCCATTGCCCAACTCGCCAAGCCATACCGGAAAATCGGGCGACTGCTTGGTAAGGGCACTGTCTTCGGTGCTGTAATGGGCAATTCTGGTCGGGTTGATTGCAGCTCAGTCTGCCGGTCAATGTCAGTAAGCAGGCCCCGTTTGCTCAGGTCTGTGTGTAGTTGCCGAAATCGTTCTTTCTGGGATAGAAACGATAGTCCAACTTTCAGTTCGCGCTGGAGAGCTACCTCCTGTTGAAGAATCGGGTCCTGTTGCAGGCGGGTTTCAAACTGGTCTTTTTCGGCAACGGATAGCTGCCCCGACAGGTAAGCGCCAATCTGTTCCAAAAGCTCATCGGATAATTCCATGGCTACTCACGTTTATACTGGCTGTATAAGGTCTTCAATCGCTGGGCACACCGAAATCGCTTCACTTTTGCGGAGTTATCCTGCAAGCCGATTCGTGCTCCACATTCAGCCAGCGGTTTTTCCTCCACATAAAAACAGTGAAGCATGGTTCGGCAATCGTCACTTACTTCGGAATATGCCTGCTTAACGGCTTCCCAGTCCACTTCACTGTCTTCCCAGATTGAATCACTTCCCGGCGAACCGGCCTGAAAGTCTCCATTCTGATTTGTATCATCGTCACGCTCAAATCCAGCAAACCGGCTGATAGGCTCGTCGCTATCGACTGAATCGTTTTCCGCTACGTCGTCCTGAAGTGTATCGACCTTTTGAATATGGTTTTTTCTCAGAAAACTGACCCACCGATTTCGGCAAACGGTGAACACATAAGCCGCTACGGGTCTGCCCTGAAAAACGTATTTCCCATTCTTTAATTTCATTGCAAACTCAGCCATTCCTTCCTGTAGAATATCGAGCGCGTCGTCTGTCGAGATGGCACTACGCTGACGGGCATACGGCACAAAACTACGGAAGACACTGATATACAGGCATTCCCATGCTTGCTTGTAATCGGCAAACAGGGCCTGATAAAATTCCAGGCTCCCCTGTTCAAAGTTCAGGCAAGGGTTATCAGCATCGGAAATCATATCACCCGGCTTTTATAGTACCGGCAGACATAGGTAGTGATTTGACTGCCAAAAAGCAATGAACCGGCCAAGTATTGGTCTGATACATAGTTCATTGGTATCCTCTCCTTTAAGTATCTCCATTTTCCGTCTTCGTTATCAATATATCTTTTTTTTCTGCTCCTGTTAACCTCCCCTACATAGCCGCGATATACAGGTGAGACCAATGCAAAGTCAGTTCACCTTAACCAATTGCACTCATGAAAACGCTCGTTTTATTAGCCTTAGCAGCCACATCAATAGGTACAGTTTTCGCCCAATCCAATACCTTGTCATTCAATCAGACGGGCAACGACAACAGTGCTCCGGTTCATCAACAGGGAAGCAACAACGCCCTATCAGTGAGCCAGACCGGCAATGACAACAGCGCAGTATCCGGCATCAACCAGTGGGGAAACGAAAATACAGGGTCCATCACCACGGTTGGCGACGGTAACCAGGTTCATTTTTCCCAGAGTTACCGGAACAACACTGGTGTGATCTCCATCACGGGGAATGGCAATAAAGCTTCTCTGTCGGATTTGAGTTTCGGAAATGAGACGTCAATAATCCAGATTGGCAATACGAATGAGGCCTCTATTTCCAATTTCATTACGTTCGGCAATCAATTCAGCATTGCCCAGGATGGCGTTGATAACAAAGCGCAGGCAGAATCGAAATTTGGCGACAACAACCAGATTTCTATTGCACAGACGGGAGCCAATAACCAAAGTTTTGCCAGAACGTCCGGCTACAGCGGTAGTGCCACTGCGTTCGAGGCTGATAATAACCAGGTCACCATTACCCAACTTGGCGACAACAACATTAGCAGCGCGAACGTCCAGTACAGTTCGGATAATCAGGCCACAATCAGCCAGGTAGGTTACAGCAACATCGCCCGAACTAATCAAGTAGGTTATGGCTCTGTTCCATACAGTGGCGACTTCAATCAGGCAACCATCTCACAAACTGGTGAGGCTAACCTCGCTGTAATTAATCAGTATGGCAAATACAATCTGGCCACAGTGGCTCAGGATGGTATGGGGAACGACGCTAAACTCATTCAAGGCGGCTCCCTGAATACGGCCACCGTTCTCCAACAGGGCAACGGCAACACGCTGGCCGGCATTGGCTCCTACGACTACGCCACCCAGTATGGCACCGGTAACGTATTAACGCTCACCCAAACCGGCGATGGCAATGTTCTTCGCTTCGGTCAATCGGGCAACAACAACACAGCCACTATTACGCAACGCTCTTCTTTCTAAATCGGCGAACCCCTTCTGACGACAGCACTTTCAAACCCGTAATCAGTTTCAAATCCTTTTAAATTTCATATCACTCATGAAAACGCTCATTTTATCCGCATTCGCAGCCGCTACGGTCTATACCGCCCAGGCTCAATTCAACACCCTGTCACTCAGCCAGACGGGTAATGGCAACAGTGCTCCAATTGCCCAAAAGGGAAGCGAGAATATATTGTCAATCAGTCAGACTGGTAACGGTAACAGCAATCCTCAGTCGGTAATTACGCAACAAGGCAATACTAATACAGGATTGCTCACTATAGATGGTGATGACAACCGCACCAGTTTCTATCAGATTGGCTATCGCAACGAAGGTACTGTAGCCGTTACAGGTAACGGAAATGAGAGCGCCGTTGGTAACTACGGTTCCGAAAATGAGGCTGCCATCACCCAGATTGGGAGCAGTAACAGGGCCAGTACTGTATTACACGGCGATAAAAACCGGGCTAATGTTACCCAGAATGGGAACGACAACACGGGCGATGTGTTGATGGAAAGCGTTTTCTCACACTTCGGTGTAGTTAACCGAGCCAGTATTAGTCAGACCGGTAGTAGCAACACTGGCTATGCCAGAATAATTGGCTCCAGTAACACGGACAGGTTTGGCACTGACAACACGGCCAGTGTAACCCAAATCGGCAATAGTAACGTTGGCTATGCTCAGATGTACTATGGCAATAGTAACCAGGTAAGTGTGACACAAACTGGTGACGGCAATTTTGGCAACGCCAGCGAAAGCTACGGTAATCATGTCATGGTCAGTATTGCCCAGACTGGTACTGGCAACTACGGTACTGCTTATTCGGAAAACGGTAGAAACAACCAGGTAAGTCTCACCCAAATCGGCAATCGTAACGCAGGCGATGTCTGGTCGGAGGAGTATGGCAGCTATAATCAGGCCAGTGTTGTCCAATCGGGCGATAATAACTCTGGTCGTGCTCACTCGGCTGAGGGCAGCTATAACCAGGCCAGTGTTGTCCAATCGGGAAACAATAACACGGGCCGGGCTTACTCAAAAGAGGGTAGTTACAACCAGGCCAGTGTCGTACAGACCGGCGACGACAACAAGGGCCGCGCTCATTCATCCGACGGAAATAGCAATCAGCTCAGCGTCGTTCAAACCGGGGACGATAATCTTGGCTACGTACATGCCAAAGAGGGCAATGGTAACCAGGCGAGCATTATCCAGACCGGTAATGCTAACGATGCCAACCTGCGACAGGAAGGTTCGTTCAATACCGCCACTGTCCTACAGGAAGGTAACAGCAATATACTAACGGGATTTGCTTCTTATTCCTACCGGGCTACTCAGCAAGGGTATGACAACACGCTGAGCTTAAGCCAAACCGGCACTGGTAACACTGTACACTTTGGCCAGTTTGGCACGAACAACACAGCAACGATTACACAAGGACCAGCTAACTAAACCTGAAAAGCCGATACCTGAACCGCCTTGAAGCAAACCGCCCGCTGGCAACCGAATACTTGCCTAAGCGGCTATAATATCGCATAAAGTGAGGTGAACAGAGAAAGAATGAGAGTGATCTCAAACCGGCAGGGAACTTCCCTGCCGGTTTCTTTTTATCATCGACACCGGGTTGAATGCCCGCGCAGATTGCGCTTCGGGGTCGGTTGTTGCCCAGTGTGGGAAGAAGAGGCTGTATGCCAACCTTAGCTACATGAAGGCAGCCATATATTTTTCTGTCCGGCCTGATAACCTCCTATACATAGTCGCGATATACAGGTGATACTAACGCAAAGTCAGTTCACTTTAACCAATTGCACTCATGAAAACGCTCATTTTATCAGTAATGGCAGTAGCCTCACTAAGTACAGTCTATGCGCAATCCAATACCCTGTCATTCAGTCAGAGTGGCAACGGTAATCAGGCTCCTATTGTCAATCAAACCGGCTCCGGCAATACCGGCTCTATCGCTGTTGCGGGAGACAACAATACATCTTACCTACACCAATATGGCAGCAATAGTGAAGCAAGTATATCATCGACGGGCAACAACAACGTTGCAGATGCACGAACCTGGGCTTTAGGCAATGCAAACGAAGCTACGATTACACAGATTGGCGATGGCAATTCGGCTTATGCGACAACTATTCTCGGCGATAACAACCAGGTTAACATCAGCCAAACGGGTAGCCGGAATGTAAGCTATGGGCAAACATGGCAGGGCCATTTCAACCGGATGGCTATTTCACAGGACGGATACCAGAACTATGCGTATGCTCAGGGAGCGGTGGGCGACAACAACCAAACAACCATTCTACAGGACGGGAATTATAACATGGTTTACGATGCATCGGCAGAAAACGGCAGCGACAATACATTCGATGTGTTACAGTCCGGCAATTTGAACAGAGCCTTCGCTAAGTCCTCTTATGGAGACAATAACCAGATAGCCATTACACAGATTGGCGATAACAGTTACGCTTCCGCTCTGGTTGTTGGTGGAAACCGAAATCAGGCCACCATTAGCCAGTCTGGCGAGTACCTGTATGGCACATTAACCCAACAGTATGGTGATGATAACACGATTAGCCTGACACAAACGGGTCGCTTCATGGAGGTTAAGTTGACTCAGGAAGGTTCGCTGAATACCGCCGTCATTGCGCAAAGCGGCTATGCTAACAATGTAACAGGGCTTGAGTCGGCGGCTTACCCATTTAATTATTCAGCCGCTCAGGTCGGCACTGGTAACGCGTTGACGCTCACGCAAGCCGGTGAGGGAAACATGGTACGTTTCGGCCAGTTTGGCAACAACAACTCGGCGGTCATTACACAGGGCAATTAACAATAGACGCGCCAGCGACCCGGCTTGTGTGCAGACCGTTGCCTGAATATGTGAGGGGAAGTGAATTACCCTGTATGATTTGCCCGATTACCCCAAAACCAATGAGCTTGGTTTTGGGGTAATCGGGCAAATCATACAGGGTAATCGTTCGTTAAGCGGTCTTCAATTTCTCTTTGAATACCTTCCTGAACTTGTCAAGTTTGGGTGCAATAACAAATGAACAATACCCCTGATTGGGGTTATTGGCGAAGTAACTCTGGTGATACGCTTCGGCTTCATAGAACGTTTCGGCAGGGGTTATCTCCGTCACAATCGGGTCATTATAAGCACCCGCTTTATCTAATTCAGCTTTCGCCGTTTCAGCCAACTGTTTCTGTTCGTCATTGTGGTAAAAAATCACCGACCGGTATTGCGTACCAACATCGGCCCCCTGTCTGTTCAGCGTAGTCGGGTCATGGCTGCGGAAAAACGCTTCCAGCAATTTCTGATACGTTATTTTTGCCGGGTCGTAGTTTACCTCCACGCACTCGGCATGGCCGGTCGTGCCGCTACATACTTCATTATACGTCGGATTGGGTTTCTGGCCGCCCTCGTATCCCGAAACAGCGTCGATAACGCCGTCGAGCGATTCATATAAGGCTTCTGTACACCAGAAACAGCCCGTTCCAAAGGTTGCTTTCGCCAGATTAGCGGATTGATTTGTCATCATACTTGGTGATTGCTTTTGATAAACCGGCTGTGCTTTCCCCGAAAATCCGAGGAGTTTCAGAAGGGATTTTGTCAGCGCGGCAAACTGGCTGCGAAATGGATTGGCAACCATTCGTTCGGTTTGTGGTTATAAAGTCAATTAAATAACAGAACTAATTAGCGTAAAGTTTGCGCTCCGTACCTATGAAAGAGTTCGACACCGACCGTTTCCGCTATGATGGAAACAACGCATTAAAATTAAAAAAATCACCCACCAAAATAGATGATCTTTACGAAGATGACGCTCATTACGAAGCTCTTTTGCGCCAGCAGGCCACCGAAATTGATAAGTGGCAGGAGCTCATGTACTCGTATAACCGCTATGGATTACTGACCGTTTTTCAGGCCCTGGATGCGGCCGGAAAAGATGGTACGATTCAGAACGTATTCACGGGTACGAACCCGACGGGGGTACGGGTGTACTCCTTCAAACGCCCGACGGATCAGGAACTTGACCACGATTTTCTGTGGCGTAGCTGGCGCGAACTGCCCGAACGCGGCACCATCGGCATTTTCAACCGGTCCTACTACGAAGAAGTGCTGGTTACCAAAGTCCATCCCGAAATTTTGACCGAGAGCCAGCGGCTGCCCAAAAAAACAACTGCCGATTTAGACAAACTCTTTAAACATCGGTATGAGGCCATCCGCGATATGGAAACGTATCTATACCGCAATGGCTTCCCAACGGTTAAGTTTTATCTGCACGTCTCGAAAGAGGAACAGGCCGACCGGCTGATTGCCCGTATTGAAGACCCTGAAAAGAACTGGAAATTTGACGAAGGAGACGTAAAGGAACGTGGATTCTGGGATGCCTATCAGGATGCTTACGAAACCTGCATCAACGAAACCGCCACCGACAAAGCGCCCTGGTACGTTATTCCCGCCGATGACAAGAAAAACATGCGCTTGCTGGTGGGCCGGATCATTATCGACGAACTCAAAAAATTACCCGTCGCCGAGCCGGAACCTGACGAAAAGCGGTTTAAAGAACTACAAAAACTGATTCCGGTTATCCAGGCACAATAATAATTCGGCCGGTCGGCGCTCAGATGAGAAACCGACCGGCCTCATTTCTTTTTATGAAAAAACTCAACGCGAATCGATTTCGCCAGGACGGAAAAAAGCCCTTCGTCATCGCTGACGCGCCCACACATATCGACCCATTTTATACGGATGAGGCTGATCTAAACCGGCAGTTGGATGAACTGGCCGCTCGCATGGATCAGGCGCAAAACGTCATGCATGCCGATGAGCAGTACGGGTTGCTGGTGGTATTTCAGGCAATGGACGCGGCCGGAAAAGACAGCAGTATCCGGCGGGTATTTAAGGGCGTAAATCCATCCCGGTTTAAGATCTCTTCGTTCAAAAAGCCTGGGAAGGCCGATTTGAAACACGATTTTCTGTGGCGGTTTTGGCAGGAGTTGCCCGAACGCGGCAGTATTGGCGTATTCAACCGATCCTATTACGAAGAAGTGCTGGCCCTGCGTGTACATCCGGAGCGGCTTCAGGAGCAGTCTATTCCGTCGAATCTTCTACCAGTAAACGACAAAACACTCTGGAAGCAGCGGTTTGGTGATATTGTCCATTTTGAAGACTATCTCTACCGCAATGGGTTTCCGATTGTAAAATTTTACCTGCACGTAGATAAACACGAACAGGGCAACCGATTGACGGCGCGGCTGGAGGATGTAGAAAAACAATGGAAACTAAGCGAAAGCGATCTGGTCGAGCGTGCCTTCTGGCCGGACTATTTGCAGGCCTATGAAGACACCATCAACGCCACAGCAACTGAGGAGAATCCCTGGTACGTTATTCCGAGCGACGACCGCAACAACCAGCAACTTATCATTGCCCATATTCTGACTCAACTACTGGAGTCGCTGCCCGTTCATTTTCCAGAAACCAACCCCGGTGAAGCACGGAAATTAATTAGCCAGATAAAAAAACAGGACAGCGAATCGTAAGATATAAAGACAAGTAAAAACCTTTTATTGGTTTTGTCCTACCTATCATGCCGTTTACCCTCGTATTCAGCGGCTTTATCTATTTTTTACAAAACCGTAATACCACCTGCTATACTTTTGTGTTACAACTTGAATCGTCTCCTCATAAATGGGCGAACGTTTGATAACACAATGAAACACAACATACTACTTGGGTTGTGCTGCCTTTTTATCACCCTGCTGCCAATTCGGATGAGCAGGGCACAGGGGCCGCCAAACACGAATACAATCGGCAATTCGCCAGACAAAAACAGTCGGGTGGCTGGCCTGACGGTTAGTGGCTACATTAAAGATGCCGCCAACGGCGAGGGATTGATCGGCGTTTCGATTTACGTGAAAGAAACCAGTACCGGGGCCGTCACGAATAGCTACGGGTTCTATGCCGTTACGGTACCGCCCGGCACGTATAACCTCGTTATCAGCTACGTTGGCTACGCCAAACAAACCAGAACGGTTGACCTGACCGACCGAAACGTGCGACTCGATCTCGAACTGGAACAAGAGGGGAAACAGCTTCAGGAGGTTGTCGTTTCGACCAAACGCGAGGATGATAACGTTAAAAACATTGAGATGAGCGTCAACCGGATCGACGTGAAAACCTTACAGCGAATTCCGGCACTGCTCGGCGAGGTGGACGTTATTCGGAGCATTCAACTGTTGCCGGGCGTATCGACAGTGGGCGAAGGCGCAACGGGTTTCAATGTTCGGGGCGGCAGCATCGACCAGAATCTGGTATTATTGGATGAAGCACCGGTCTATAATTCCTCTCACCTGTTCGGATTTTTCTCGGTCTTTAACCCCGATGCGGTTAAAGACGTAAAGCTCATAAAAGGTGGTATCCCATCGAACTACGGCGGACGTATCGCGTCGATATTAGACGTTCGATTGAAAGAAGGAAACGCAAAAAAACCAGAACTGAACGGCGGCATTGGACTGATTTTCAGTCGCTTATCGTACGAGCGACCCTTATTCAAAGGCAAAGGTTCGTTTATTGTAGCGGCCCGGCGGTCATACGCTGACGTCCTGGCCCAGCCATTTTTAAACAAGGATTTGAAAGGGTCGAAATTCTATTTTTATGACCTCACCGCCAAAGCCAATTACCGGATTAACGACAAGAATACGGTGTTTCTGTCGGGCTATCTCGGTCGCGATGTGTTTGGCTCTGACTTCGGCTTCAACTGGGGGAACACAACGGTTTCGGCCCGCTGGAACCACGTATTCAGCGACCGCCTGTTTCTGAACACAACGGCTTATTACAGCAATTACGATTATTCGCTCAACACCGACCTGAAGCAGAAAACACCAAACGACTTTTTCCGTACCGACGCCCGTATTGTCGATTATAGCTTTAAACCCGACTTCACGCTGTTTCTGGGCAAAAACACGATTTCCTTCGGCGGACAGTCCATTCTTCATGATTTTCAGCCGGGTACGGCCACAGCCGCCAGTTCGGGCAGCATCCGTACGTTCGGTCTGGAGAGCAAATACGCCCTCGAAAACGCATTGTATATCGGCAATGAGCAACAGCTAACGCCCAAATTACAACTGCAATATGGCCTTCGTTATTCGTTGTTCAATTACATCGGACCGGGCGAAGCCTATACGTTCCAGACCGATGTTCCTGTAGGAACCCGACGCGAACCCATTGCAACCACAACCTACAAAAGAGGCAGCACGATAAAAACGTACGGCAATTGGGAACCCCGCTTTGCCGCCAAATATGAAATCAATAATACTAGTTCGCTTAAGCTGAGTTACAACCGGCTGGCGCAGTACGTCCACCTGATTTCTAACACCACAGCCTCCACACCGTTAGACGTTTGGACACCGTCGACAAACAATATCAAGCCGCAAATTGCCGATCAGATTGCCGGTGGTTATTTCAAGAATTTTGGCACAACGGGCCGCGAGTTTGAGGCATCGGTTGAAGTGTATTACAAGTGGCTTGAGAACCAGATCGACTATATCGACGGGGCCAGCCTGATCCTGAACAAATACCTCGAAGGTGATTTATTGAGTGGTAAAGGTCGGGCCTACGGTGCCGAGTTTTTTGTGAAACGTAACACCGGCGTCATAAACGGCTGGGTTAGCTACACCCTCGCCAAAACCGAACGGCAGGTAACGGGCATCAACAACAATAACTGGTATCCAACCCGCTTCGACAAACGGCACACGCTGACGACCGTGCTTCTGGTCGATCCGGCCAATGCAAAGCGTTGGAATTTTTCGGCCACGTTCACGCTCGCCAGCGGCACACCCGGTACGTTCCCGACCAATCGGTTTGAATATCAGGGCTATGTGGTGCCGCAGAACACGGACAACTCGCGCAACAATTACCGCATTCCGGCCTACCACCGGCTCGATTTGGCGGCAACGTTGCAGGGACGGAAACGCCCCGGCAAGCGAAAAGAAGACAACTGGGTATTCTCGGTTTATAACGTGTATGCCCGTAAAAATGCCTTTTCGGTGTATTTCCAGCCGAACGAAACCAATACGCGCGTAACCGAAGCCATTCGCTACTCGGTATTTGCCACCCTGATTCCATCCGTGACGTATAACTTCAAATTTTAGACGTACCGACTTTATAAACCGGTGCTTCAACCATGAAATCAACACCTATCTTCTTATTTCTCACCGTGCTTGTGGTCGGGCTAACCGGTTGCGAGACGGTTATTGATGCCAAACTCGATACCGGCCCGACGCAGCTTTCGGTGGATGGCACCCTGACCGACCAGCCTGGTTCGCAAACGATTCGGCTCACCCAAACGGCGGCTTATTTCAGCAACAGTGCCCCCACACCGGCTACCAGCGCGACGGTCACCGTTTCGGATGATGCGGGCAAAACCTATTCATTTGCAGACCCCGACAATGACGGCAGTTACGTTTGGCAGCCAGGCGCGAAAGACACGCTCGGGCGCATTGGCCGGACGTATCAACTCGCCATCGCGTATCAGGGTGAAACGTATCGGGCCAGCTCAAAAATGAACCGGGTACCGCCCATCGACTCCCTTGTTTTCGTAAAGCGCAAACTCAATCCACTGTCAAGCACGGAGGGGTACAGAGGTGAATTCTACGCCGTCGATATTCCGGGGGCAGCAGATTACTATCGGATTCGGTTTTTCCGCAACGGGGAGTTGCAAAACAAGCCCGGAAACATCATTACGTCGCAGGATGGCGCGTTTCGGGGGGCCAGTACAGTAACGGACGGACTCACATTTATCGTCCCTATCCGTCAGGCAATCAATCCGGATAGCTTGTTTGCCATGAATGACGTAGTGACTGTAGAGGTTCAGTCGATAAGTCTCGCTGCGTATGATTTCTGGGAGGAACTACGAACGCAGATCACCAATGGCGGCTTGTTTGCCACGCCACCGGTAAATATCCCGACCAATATTGTCAACACCAACGCCAGTGGTCGGAAAGCAACGGGCTTCTTCATTACGTCAGCCGTTCGTACACGTACAGCCACCGTTGCCGAAGCCAACATCCGGAATCGGGATGATTGAAGGATTGAATTACACAGTACACCGGGATAAATCCCGGTGCAAGTGATCTATGTAGTAGGATAACTCGCACCGGGTTTGATCTGCTACAGGTCATACCTCACTGTGCTTTATCACTTGCACCGGGATAAATCCCGGTGTCACAGTCATCTACCTCACCACCACAACCGTCTGGGTCAGCACAGAATCGCCTGACTGTAGTCGAAGGAAATACAAACCCGTTGCCAGTTGGCTCATGTCGATTAACTCGCTCAGTTTTGTGCCCTTCACGGGCAATGTCAGTTGGCGAAATAGCTGTCCGGTTGGCCCCAAAATGCTCAATTGAACGGTAGAAACGGCTTGTCCAAAATCAGCGTCAATACGTATCTTGTCATTGACAATTGGGTTTGGATAGACCCGGAATGACCCCGCCAGAATCGGTTCCGTAGTCAGTACGGGGGGCGGTGGTGGAGCCTGAATGCGTAGATTGTCAATGGCCCAGCCCCAGCCGTGTGCCAGTTGATCGGCAAACAACCGAAAGCGAATCAGAATCTGGTCGCCCGCCCGAAAAGGACTTCCCGGCGTTAGAAGCGGTATTTCACGGCGACGGTACATAGCCGGAGTGCCTGCTGCCGTTGAGTTCTGCTCCGTAAATGGCCCGGCAACCAAGCTACTTTTGTAAGTCGTCTGCCACTCAATCCGGTCAAGCGAGTTGTAGCCGCTACGCAGGGGTTTCCATGTACGACCGTTGTCGTCGGAGCCTTCGATAATAACGTAGTCATAAAAATTACTGTCGCCGAACCGACTTCCCGGATCACCCGGCTCCACCAGCACAATTTCATCGTATCGGATTTGAGCACTATCAGGATTGGTTTTGATCCGAATCGGCGACAGAAGCATGTAGTCGTAATTGCCCTGAAATTGAAAATCTGTGCCGTTTCGATACGGATGATCCGAGTGAATGGCCGGATCGACGAACCCGGCAGGCGTTGCAATACTGAAGCCATAACCGACGAAATCAACCGCCATTGCCGCATTGCTGAACGAATTGATATATTGCTCACGTACAGCTTGTTGTGCCACGACCTTTAGTTCATAAAAACCGGTCGTCGGATTGATGGTCTGGTTTTTAGCCCGCGATGAATCCCTCGCCACAATTCGATACGTAATTCGATCACCTGCTTTCAGCGAATTGGCCGGGAAACTCAGCCGGTTGACATATACGCTGTCGTACGTAATGGAGTTGACGGTTCGGCGGCTATAACGTAGCGGTACGCTGGGCTGAGCCGTGCCATTGATCTGATACTCGACATACGCAGCACCGATGCCGCTTCGGTCGTCGGCAATGCGGGCGGCAATGGGCAAACTATCGACAGAAGCACTCGGGAAAATACTGTTTTTTGATGGGCTGTAAAGAATAATCGGGGGCGAAATGTCGGGGCCAACCCGAATATGATGCCAGGTTTGCGCACCGTTGGTCAGTCGGCCCGGATTGGAAAACGTGCGGCCTGATGCGTCCTGCGCCTGAAAATAATACCAGATGTCGCCCCGCGCCTGCGCTGCCGGAAGCATGTACTGGTACTCATCCGTTGTGCCTACGCGCGTGAGCGATACGGCTATACTTGCTGAATCAGTGGGTGTCGGTGCGGTCTTTCGATAAAATAATCGAACAGAACCAGTTGTCAGGGTAGTGTCGCTAATGGCCCGAACGCTAAATCGGAAGTCGGCAACCTCTTCGGAGTTTAGCACCGGCTGATGCAGCAACGAGGTCGTCTTCCATTCCATATCGGCCAGGAACGCCAGCACCAGCGGCCCCGGACTATGAATTGACTCGGCCTGACCCAGAAACGCCGTCATCAGCGAGTTGGGGTCGCCGGGCAAATACGTCTCTTCGTTCAGGTGGTAAATACTCGCCGACCGGTCGAACTTGGCTTTCGCATGCAGCCTGAGTTTCTGACCCGTTGTTTGCCGCAGAACGGTTCCATTCAGGTATAAATCACCACCCGTCAGTTGTCGGTTTAAGGGTATTGAATTATCCGGGTAATCTTTTTGCGACGTCACTAAACGCTGTTTCAGGCCGTTTTCAATAAAATGGTCATAAACGGATGGGAAGTCCGCCAAATATTGACCGTCGCCCTGATCGCCCTTTCCGTCTTCGACACTAAAAAACCCGATAAACCCTAAGCCGTGCGCCAGCTCGTGCAACACCGCTGTGACGAGGTCCGTTTGACCGGCGGGCGTTTTGCCATCCGTGCCATAATACCAAGTGTTATTCCGATTAAAGTCGGCGACAATGTCCGCATCGGTTGGGTTATTTAGCTGCCGACGGGCAATTTTTTCGGCCAGTGCAATCGGATAAAAAGCTGTCGCTTTCTGACTACCGTCGAAATTATACCGATACGAAGCCGGTCCCACCGATCCCAGCAGATTTGGCTCCTGCGACACCCAGTTGGCCTGAATCCGAATCGGTACCGACGACACGATCAGCGTTGACCAGATATCGACTGCATACTGAAAAGCTCGTCTCGCTTCGGCGGTGAAGTTCGTGTACGTAACGATAAATTGTGCTGTTGGTGCTAACGGGCGGGCATTTGGGCTTCGTCGGCGCAGGAATTCATCAGGCGGTGAAATACGGGAAAATTCATTGCGTACGGTGCTGTAGAGCGGTATCGACGTACCCGCGAGCGACCCACTTACCGGACGAGAAGCCTGTGCCGACGGTGGATGCGGGGACAGCTTCTGAGCCAGTGTTCCGTTTGTACAAAGCAAGCCGATGACGAACATCAATCGGGACAAATTCCTATTGGGCATATAGATGTGTAGCGATCAGGCTCAGCGGATTCGTTGGAATAATACCGCGAATTTCGCCACCAAACAGCCAGCAGCAATGTAGCAGGCAGACCGTTTGGTAAGTTAAACCGTCTGCAAGATGGCAAACTATTCGTTCAAGCGAACAGCTTCCCGGTAGCCAAACCGCTTTATTCTGAATACGCCGTTCGTTTCAACACCAGCGACACAGAGTTGAGGCAATAGCGCATTCTTGTTGGGGCGGGGCCGTCGTTAAATACGTGCCCGAGGTGAGCGTCGCACACGTTACACAGCACCTCCACTCTGGACATGCCGTAACTGTTATCTTTTTCTAATCGAACGTGCTCTTTGTCAATCGGTTCGGTAAAACTCGGCCAGCCCGTTCCCGATTCAAACTTGGTTGTCGACTCGAATAACTCGGTTCCACAGCAAACACACGCATACAGGCCGGCGTCGTGGGCTTCGCAATATTCACCCGAAAACGCCCGCTCGGTGCCTTTTCCGCGAGCGACCCGGTATTGTTCCGGCGTTAATTGCTGCCGCCACTCTTCGTCGGATTTAATTACTTTCTGAATCATAGTTGTCTTTTGTGTAGTCGAGAATCGGTACGCAACTTCTCCCTCCATTGTTCTATAAACGTAAACCCACTATTCTACCGATTTGTCTTTCGCAAGGCGTAAATTTGCATTAACTACTGTTTGTGACTTGATTATCGGGAAGCAACCACGAACGACAAACAACAAACGAATTGACCGTCCGGCAGATTTTACAGCAGTTTTGGGGTTACTCCGACTTCCGGCCGATGCAGGAGGACGTAGTGAATACCGTGCTAAATCGGCAGGACGCGCTGGTTTTAATGCCAACCGGCGGGGGCAAGTCCATCTGCTTTCAGGTGCCCACGCTGGCTATGAAAGGCGTTTGCATCGTGGTAACACCCCTCATCGCGCTCATGAAAGACCAGGTTGAGCAGTTGCGTCGGCGGGGCGTTCCGGCAGCGGCTATTTACTCTGGGATGCACCACCGCGAAATTGATACGACCCTCGACAACTGCATTTACGGCAACACGAAATTTCTATACGTATCGCCCGAACGGTTGCGGACCGAACTTGTTATCGAGCGCGTTAAACAAATGACTGTCTGCCTGTTAGCCGTTGACGAAGCGCACTGTATTTCGGCCTGGGGTTATGATTTCCGGCCACCGTATCTTCAAATCGCCGAGTTCCGTCAACTCATTCCCGATACGCCGGTCATTGCCTTAACTGCCTCTGCAACGCCCGATGTGCAGACCGATATTGTCGAAAAGCTGGCGCTGCGTACCCGTACTGTTAACCATCCCGACGGGCCGCCCGCTATTTTCAGGCAAACATTTGCCCGCCCAAACCTCTCCTATTCGGCGGTTCTGGAAGAAGACAAAGACGCCCGACTGGCTCGGATTCTGCACAATGTGCCGGGTTCGGCAATCGTGTACGTTCGTAGCCGCCGACAAACGCAAACCGTAGCGCAGTGGCTCACCCGGCAAAACATTTCGGCTGATTTTTATCACGCGGGCCTGACAACTCAGCAACGCTCCGACAAGCAGGATGGATGGATTCAGGGTAGCATTCGGGTTATTGTGGCGACCAACGCGTTTGGCATGGGCATCGACAAACCCGATGTGCGCGTGGTTGTGCATTTAGATGTTCCTGACTCGATTGAAGCCTATTATCAGGAAGCAGGCCGGGCTGGGCGCGACGGACAGAAAGCGTATGCCGTGATGCTTTACACAACCGGCGATCTGGAAAATCTGCGTTTCCGAACCGAGCAGCTTTACCAGCCTGTTGCGATGCTTCGCCGGGTATATCAGGCAATTGCCAACTACACGGCGGTACCGGTTGGCGGGGGCGAGTTCAGCAGTTATGATTTCGATTTGGGTGCGTTTACCAATACGTTTAGTTTGCCCCCGCAGGAAACCCATTACGCCCTGAAACAGCTTCAGTTAGAAGGATTTATTCAGCTTAATGAGAATTATTACCATCCCTCTAGGCTGACAATAGTTCTGGATAACAGGCAGTTATACGAATTTCAGGTGCTGAATCCCAAGTTCGATTCATTCCTGAAGTTGCTGTTGCGGATGTACGGTGGCGAGTTATTTACCGACTTCATCACCATCTCCGAATCGACACTGGCGCGGACGTTTTTGCTGAACCAGCCCGAAATCGAGAGCCTGCTTGAGCAACTGCACCAGCGCAACGTAGTGATTTACGAAAAGCAGAAAGATAAACCCCAGCTTACGTATCTGACACCCCGCTGTGACGCGCCTTCGCTGCCAATCAACGTGGCCGAACTGACTCGCCGGAAAGAGCTGGCGATGCGAAAAGTGCAGGCCGCCACAATCTACACCGAACATCCGACCCAGTGCCGAACCCGACTTATTCAAGCTTACTTCGGTGAAAAAACGGGTGAACGATGCGGCATCTGCGACAATTGTCTTAAAAAGAAAAAGTTAGAAAATACCGCCACGGCTGCCGTTCGGACGGAGGTTCGGGATTATGTTGCGCTCGCCAACGGTCCCGGCGTATCACCTAAACAGCTTGCCCATTACTTCGCCCAAACCGATGCCGATGCCCTCGCGCAAACCGTGAAGCAGATGCTGGCCGAAGAAGAAATCCGCTACACGAAAGGTGGCAATCTGACGCTGAATGTAGAGTGATTACGGTCTTTTGGACAGGATTACAGCATTAAACAGCCGATCAAAATACTGTCTGTATTTCCACCAAATGACCCCCAACGCGTAGTATTCGTCCCTAACGGTGCAGTTTATCCCAGAAGCGTGCAGTTCATCCCTTTACGTTGCATGGAGAAGATTAGGGCATTTATGTTTGTGCTGTCGAACGAAAACTAAACATAACGTCTGCCATGAAAACGCTCATTACCTTCCTGATTACCCTCACCCTGCTCATCGGCAATTTTGCTAAACCCTATATCGCCCAGCAGACAACCGCCGTTACGTCAACATCGGTTGGGGCCGGAACCTACAAATTAACGATTGTACTCGCTAACGTAAATAAACGAAGCGGCACATTAAACATTGGCCTGGCAACCGACGAGGCCACTTTCACCGGCGAATCCGTTCAAAAAAAGAGCCTCGATGTGCCCGCTTCGGGTGAGGTTAGTATCACGTTCGAGGGACTAACGCCGGGCCGCTACGCCGTACGGATCTATCAGGATTTGAATGCAAATAACAAAATGGATTTCTCGGGTCAGATGCCTGCGGAACCGTTCGGTTTCTCAAACGTAACGATGCTGATGGGCCCGCCCACCTTCGACCAGTGTTCGTTTGACCTGGCCGAAAACAAAACGATTCAGGTAGGGCTGATGAGTCTTTAGAAACGAATGACCCACAGCGACGGAATCTGTTGCGGGTCGTTTCATTAACGGAGAGACCAGACAGTACACATTCGTAATAACTATTCGGCGAACAAACCGTTTCTATTAACATTTCCCGAGATGGAATTTATCAATCAGAAATTCCAGGCTGTTTTTGTCACCATGTCTCGCCCAATTGAAATCGTTATGGAAACTCAAGAATTTCGGCCTACATCCGAGGAAATTCCCGGACAGAAACTTCCTTACCCTGCCCGCCAGTCGGACATGAACCCCGCCCCGGATAGTGACCTGTCGAACTACAAACCAGCGGGTAAACTCACTGATAAGATTGCCATCATCACCGGGGCCGATTCGGGTATTGGTCGGGCCGTTGCGATTGCTTTTGCGATGGAAGGAGCCAATGTCGCCATTGTCTACAACGAAAACACCGACGATGCCAAATACACCAAACGGCTCGTGGAGAGCAAAGGCCGGTCGTGTTTGGTCATTCAGGCCGATGTTCGCAGTTCGGCAAATTGTCAGGACGTTGTTCGCCAGACGGTGGCACATTACGGCAAGTTGAACATTCTGGTCAACAATGCGGCCTATCAGATGGCGCAGGAAAAACTCGAAGACATTACCGAAGAACAACTCCGGCGCACCTTCGACACCAACATTCTGGCTTATTTTTTCATGGCTCAGGCTGCTTTGCCGCACCTACACGAAGGCGACGCCATTGTAAACACGGGCAGTATTGTTGGCATTGTTGGCAATCCGATTCTGGTCGATTACACCGCCACGAAAGGAGCCATTCATGCTTTTACAAAGTCGCTGGCGATTCAGTTGGGGCCGAAAAACATCCGCGTCAACTGTGTAGCTCCCGGTCCGGTCTGGACGCCCGGTATTCCGGCTACTATGCCAAAAGATGAGGTCAAAAATTTCGGGCATGAAGTCGCCCTTGCCCGGCCCGGCCAACCCGAAGAACTGGCCCCGGCCTACGTATTGCTGGCTTCCAGCGAGGGTAGTTTCATGACCGGCAGTATTGTGGAAGTAACAGGTGGGAAATTGGGGTAGAACCTTATTGCTCAACACACTTTACTCACTGCTCAAACGACACTAAACCCCATGCCCTATCACACCGGCACCGTTCGGGCTTTGCTCGATACTTCTCTGATTATCGAAGCAACACGGCAGGTACTGACGGAGCGGCTGAATACTCCCTCTCATCAACCGGCTTTCTTTTCGGCCGAGGAGTTTGCCCTGTTGCAGATTATCTGCGACCGACTTATTCCACAGGACGAAGGCACGAAATCAATAGACGTAGCGGGTGGCATCGACCAGCGGTTGAGCGAGCAGAAATCCGATGGCTGGCGATATGACACCATGCCTGCTGATGGAGAAGCGTATAAGTTGGGCCTGAAAGGCGTCGACGAAAGTGCCCGGATACTATTTAAACAACGGTTTGAACGACTCTCCGGCGATCAGCAGGATCAGGTTTTGAAGGCCATTCAAGAAGGGCAAGTGTCGGGAGAAATCTGGCGGAAATTACCCGCCAACCGTTTTTTCGAGGAACTTTTAGCTGAGGCTGTCGAGAATTATTATAGTCATCCATTGGCACAGGAGGAAATTGGGTACGTTGGCATGGCCGATACGCCGGGCTGGCAACTTATTGAACTCAATCAGTTGGAAGACCGCGAACCCCGCGAAATCAAGAAGTTCTGACCAATACCTCTATGCCACCAGCTACGTCGCAAATCATCCAGACAAATCGCTTTCAATCGACGGAAATCGTTGACGCAGTCGTGGTCGGAACGGGCGCGGGCGGAGCACCGTTGCTGGCAAGGCTGGCGCAGGCGGGTCTAAACGTAGTGGCACTCGAAGCGGGTAAACACTGGAATCCGGCAACCGATTTCGCGACCGATGAGCGGGCGCAGGAGAAACTTTTCTGGACCGACGAGCGATTG
The DNA here is from genome assembly GCA_031425355.1 of Spirosoma sp. Lineage (GTDB taxonomy): Bacteria > Bacteroidota > Bacteroidia > Cytophagales > Spirosomataceae > Spirosoma. Next base: position 21,416 of record JANPJE010000337.1, read on the forward strand.
AGCGCGGGCAACAATCCACTTCCTTTTGGCAGTAACAACTCGGGTACGGGCGTTGGCGGCTCCACGCTCCATTATACAGCCTACACTCCTCGCGCTCAACCCGACGATCTGCGCATCCGAACCGAGTTCGGCGTGGGTGAAGACTGGCCCGTTCGTTTCGACGAGATTGAGCCGTATTATACCGAAGTTGAGCAGTTTCTGGGTGTTTCCGGCCCGTCGGTTTACCCGTGGGGGCCGACCCGCAAACAGGGATACGCGCTGGGGCCGCTACCCGTCAACGGAGCGGGTCAATTAATGAAACTCGGTTGCGCAGCAGTAGGCCTGAAAACATCACCGGCGGCCAACGCAGCTCTATCGGTAGGCTATTATCGCGAAGGCGTAGGGTATCGGCCCGCCTGTACGAATCGGGGGTTTTGTCAGGCGGGCTGTAATACGGGCGCGAAGGCCAGCATGGATGTGACATACATTCCGCTGGCCGTTCATTATGGAGCCGAAATTCGACCGGAAAGTTTTGTTAATCAGCTTATTAAAGACTCATCCGGCAAAATCAGCGAAGTTGTTTATGTCCGAAATGGACAGGAAGAACGGCAGCGTTGCCGGTACGTATTTCTCTGCGCCGGAACCATCGAAACTGCCCGTTTGCTACTGCTGAACGACCTTGCAAATAGCAGCGGGCAGGTTGGCCGGAACCTTATGGCACATACGGCCCTGCAAATCTGGGGTGAATTTGACGATGATGTGCGACCCTATAAAGGCATTCCCGGTGCGTTGATTTCGGAAGATACGCACCGACCCAAAGAGTATAATGGCAAGATGGCTGATTTTGCGGGTGGCTATTTGCTCCAGTCCATCGGTGTGATGCCCGTTACGTACCTGAGCCAGATGGCGCGGGGCCGGGGACTGTGGGGGCAGGACCTGAAACGGGCGGCACTGGCTTACAACCATGTGGCCGGTATCAATATACTGGGCGATTGCCTGCCCTACGACCATAATTATCTGGAATTGTCGGACGAAAAAGACATCCGGGGACTACCTAAACCACGTATTTACTTCTCAAACGGTGAGAATGAAAACCGAATGACGGCTCATGCGGACGCCCTCATGCGCGACATCTGGGCGGCTGCCGGAGCGAAAAACGTCTGGGCCTTCCCACGCAACGCGCATGTAATTGGCACCTGCCGGATGGGAAACGACTCCGATAACGCCGTGGTCAATGCCGCCGGGCAATCGTTCGACATACCGAACCTATACATCAGTGATAATTCAACGTTTCCGAGTGCACTTAGCGTGAACCCGGCCCTGACAATCATGGCCCTGTCGCTTCGCACCGCCGACCGGTTCTTACATAAGGGTTAATCGGTTTACGGTTTACGCCGGGCCGTTGTAAACCGTAAACCGAACACGATAAATAGTATGGCACAAAAAGGATTTCTCAACATCATCAAGAAAACGTTCGGCGATGGAAACTACGACGGCGACCAGTTTGGCGGAGCGGGAGGACACAACGGCAGCGGTCTGCCCGATAAAAATCCCGGTAATTTCATGTTTGCAACGGGCATCGAATGCTCATACCCAACCATTCAAAAAGGGAAAGTCCGGCGCGACCAGCTTCGCGAATGTGGTCATTATGACCGATATAAGGAAGATTTAGGGTTGGTGAAAGAGCTGGGACTGAAGGTGTTACGCTACGGTCTCCCGTATTACAGTATTCATCTGGGTCCGGGAAAATTCGACTGGAGTTTTGCCGACGTAGCGATGGCTGAAATCAAGCGATTGGGCATTACGCCCATTCTGGACCTGATGCACTTTGGTGTGCCGGACTGGATTGAAAATTTCCAGAATCCGGAACTGCCCATTCATTTCGCCGAATATGCCGGAGCCGTGGCCGAGCGGTATCCGTGGGTGCGTTTTTACACGCCCGTCAACGAAATCTACGTAACGGCCCGCATCAGTGCCAAAGATGGTGTCTGGAATGAGCAGATCAAGACCGATAAAGGCTTCGTAACCGCGCTCAAGCATTGCGTAGCTGCCAGCATAATGGGCAATCATGAAATTGCCAAACGCCGGAACGATTGCGTGATTGTGCAAAGCGAAAGTGCCGAGTTTACGCATGAACTCTACGCAACGCCATCACCAGAGGTTGCCCTTGAGAATGAACTGCGGTTTCTGTCGCTGGACCTGCTCTATGCCAATCCGCCTTCTGCAACGGTCGGAATGTACCTGTTAGACAATGGCATGACCCGCGAGGAATACGACTGGTTTATGGAGGGGAAGCCACCGGGTTATCAGGTTATGGGTAACGATTATTACGGTCGCAATGAACGCATTAGGTTAGCCGATGGCTCCATTCAAACGTCGATGGACGTATTGGGCTGGTACGAAATTACGAAAGATTATTATGAGCGGTACCGAATGCCGGTTATGCACACAGAAACCAACGTGTTTGAGGCCGATCTGGCTCCAATCTGGCTCTATAAACAGTGGGTTAGTGTTATGCGGATGCGTCGGGATGGCGTGCCAGTGCTGGGTTTTACGTGGTACAGCCTGATCGACCAGATCGACTGGGATTCGCAGTTGGGCGAGGTAAACAACACGGTTAACGCATGTGGATTGTATGATCTCGACCGAAAACCCCGCCCCGTAGCCGACGCTTACCGCAATTTACTCAAAGAATTTGGACAAATCACGATGGTTCCACACGGGGAATTACTCGAATTAACGGACCGCCCGGCCCGGTTGAAAGTTCAGGTTTAACCGATGCGTATTTCTGTTAATAGTCTCAACCTCAACGTTATTGACACCGGTGGCGGTGCGCTGACGCTTATTTTTCTGCATTACTTCGGCGGCTCGGCCTTGGAATGGCAGGGCGTTATGAACCAGCTTTCGGACACATACCGATGCGTTGCCATTGACCTGCGTGGTTTCGGTGATTCAGATGCGCCCGAATCCGGTTACTCCGTTGACGACATGGCCGATGACGTAGCGAACCTGATTCAGGTGTTACGTATAAACGATTTTGTATTGATCGGCCATTCAATGAGCGGGAAAGTGGCACTGGCTTTGGCGGCTGGCACGGTCAGTCGTCAACAACAGCCTGGCATGAAATCGCTGATCTTGGTGTCGCCCTCACCGCCCGTTCCCGAACCCATTCCGGATGACGAGCGACAAAAATTGCTGAATGGATATGGTCAACGTTCGGCGGCAGAAAAGACACAGAAGAATATAACGGCGAAGCCAATTTCCAAAGCGATACAGAATCAGATCATTACGGACGACTTACGAACATCAAAACCCGCCTGGAACGCCTGGCTCCTGTCTGGCAGTAAAGAAGACATTTCAGACCGGATGCAGTTAATAACTATTCCCGTTTCGATCATTGTTGGATCCGAAGACCGCGCCCTGCCACCCGACGTACAACATCAATTGGTTTTGCCGTATCTAAAAAATGCAACGCTGACCATCATTGACGGTGCCGGGCATCTGCTCCCCTGGGAGGTACCGGTGGAACTGGCCGATTTTATCCACAAAAAAGTAATTTCGTTTTTATCAGAATAAAAAAACGCTTTATCTTTGTGCATTCTCTCGGGGCGTAGCGCAGTCCGTTGGCCTGTTACGTTTAGGGATAAAAAAATATGAATAACTCGGTTAACAACATGATCTGGTGGTGGCATTCTTCTCATAGAGGATGAAGGTTGCCGCTATTGTTGTTCACCAACAAATCTATAAAGGCTCACCGTCATCCCGGTGAGCCTTATTTTTTTGCCCGTTTCACAAACCAAATCCTGACCATTCCTGACAAATTATGACCACTGCCCAAACCACGACCTACCGCGTTGTCAGCCGACACAAGCGAATGCTGGCCGATATTATTACGCCGGTCAGTATTTATCTGCGTATCCGCGACCGATTTCTGAACAGCATACTGCTCGAAAGCTCTGATTATCACGGCAATGACAACTCATTTTCGTACATCGCCTTTGATCCGGTCGCTCGTTTTTCGTATGAGAATCAGCAGTTAACGGTTCAGATGCCGGGCGAAAATGGACAGACGAACGCGTTGCCAGCCCATGAAATGCTGGACGCGCTTCAGCAATTTAAAGACAGTTTCGAGCACGAAAAAGCCCCTTTCCCGTTTATTACGAACGGGCTGTTTGGCTACTTCGGCTATCCGGCGGTGCAGAGTTTCGAGGACATTACGCTTCACGCGCCCATCCCAACCGAGAACCAAATTCCGGCGGCTGTTTTCACGGTCTATCGCTACGTATTGGCAATCAACCACTTCAAAGATGAATTGCATTTATTCGAGCATTCCTACCTGCGCAACGGCGATACTGAGCCGGATAGTACCCTCGATTACATCAGCGATTTAATCACGAGCCGCAACTACCCAACCTATACGTTTAGCGTTGCCGGACCGGAGCAATCGAACTTTACCGACGATGCGTTTCGGGCGGTAATCCAGAAAGGGAAAGACCACTGCCATCGGGGTGATGTGTTTCAGATTGTGCTTTCCCGCCGGTTTTCGACACCATTCATGGGCGATGAATTTAATGTTTATCGGGCGTTGCGTTCGCTGAACCCTTCTCCTTACCTCTTTTATTTCGATTACGGCAATTACAAACTATTCGGCTCGTCGCCCGAATCGCAGATTGTGGTGAAAGACCGAAAAGCCACGATTTACCCGATTGCCGGTACGTTCCGGCGCACCGGCGACGATATGCGCGATGCCGAACTGGCCCAGAAATTGTATGACGATCCCAAAGAATCGGCGGAACACGTGATGCTGGTTGACCTCGCCCGCAATGACCTCAGCCGCAACTGCGACGTAGTAAACGTTGAGACATTTAAGGAAGTCCAGTATTATTCGCACGTTATTCACCTCGTCTCGAAAGTTGTTGGTGAACTAACTGAAACCGCTGACCCCCTGCAAATTGTGGCCGAAACGTTTCCCGCCGGAACGCTCTCTGGCGCACCCAAGCACAACGCCATGCAACTCATTGACCGCTACGAAAACCTGAGCCGTTCATTTTATTCGGGCAGCATTGGCTACATGGGTTTCGACGGCGAGTTCAACCACGCCATCATGATTCGGACCTTTATGAGCAAAGACAACACGCTTTATTATCAGGCTGGGGCGGGAGTGGTTGCCAAGTCGGTGGTTGAGAGCGAATTACAGGAAGTACACAACAAATTAGCTGCCCTACGGATGGCACTCGAACAGGCGAAAACGATTTAAACGGAGAAAGGAGGAAAGGGAGGAAAAGATTTTACGTTTTCCTCCTTTCTTTCCCTTCCTCCCTCTCTTCCCATCAAACATGAAACTCTTAGTCTTAGATAATTACGATTCGTTCACCTACAACCTCGTCTATATTTTGCGGGAGTTGGGGCATCGGCCTGATGTTATCCGGAATGACAAAATCATTCTCGATGCTGTCGGACAGTATGACAAAATTCTGCTCTCACCGGGTCCGGGTATTCCATCCGAAGCGGGTATCATGCAGGATTTAGTACGTGAATACGGCCCTACCAAAAGCATTCTGGGCATTTGCCTCGGTCATCAGGGTATTGGCGAGGTATATGGCGCAACCCTCGAAAACCTCGGCGATGTGCTGCATGGCGTAGCGCATAAAACAACGATTACCGATACGTCTGAAAAGCTCTTTTCCGACATACCCAGCGAACTGACCGTTGGCCGCTATCATTCCTGGACGGTCGTCCCCGAATCCATGCCCACTGACCTGCGCACAACGGCGATTGATGAGCAGGGCCGCGTGATGGCGCTATCCCATGTGCGGTATGATGTGAAGGGATTACAATTTCACCCGGAGTCAATCCTGACGGAGAACGGCGTAAAAATGATTCAGAACTGGCTAAAAAATGAAGAGTGAAAGAGCGAATAGGTTACGCGCCAGCTTTTCACTCTTTCGCTCTTTAAACTATGAAAGCAATCTTAAATCACCTATTTGAATATAAATACCTGACCAAAGACCAGGCGCGGGAAGTGTTGCTGGGCATTGGCCGGGGCGAGTACAACCCGGCACAGATTGCGTCGTTTCTGACCGTTTTCATGATGCGCAGTCTGCGTCTGGAAGAGCTCGAAGGGTTCCGCGATGCCATGCTCGAACTCTGCTTGCCAGTCAACCTTGCCGCCTACGACCCAATGGACCTTTGCGGCACCGGGGGCGATGGAAAAGACACCTTCAACATCTCAACACTGTCGTCGTTTGTGGTGGCCGGGGCGGGGCAGTGCGTAGCCAAACATGGCAATCACGGCGTGTCGTCGCTGGTCGGTTCATCGACCGTGATGGAGCGATTAGGATACCGGTTTACCAACGATGTGGGCGAGTTGCAGCGCAAAATGGAAACGGCCGGCATATGTTTTCTTCATGCGCCTTTGTTTCACCCCGCCATGAAAAACGTAGCCCCCATCCGAAAGGATTTGGGCGTAAAAACATTCTTCAATGTACTGGGCCCTATGATTAATCCGGCAAGGCCTGTCAAGCAGCTTGTTGGCGTGTTCAGTCTTGAATTGGCGCGATTATATGCGTACCTTTATCAGCAGACAGACAAGCAGTTTATGATTCTGCACGCACTGGACGGTTACGACGAAATTTCGCTGACGGGTGCGTTCAAAGTCATTACTAATCAGACGGAACAAGTACTTGATCCTGAGCACTTAGGCTTGGATACATTAACACCGGAATCGTTGGCGGGCGGGCAAACATTAGACGAGTCGGCACAGCTATTTCTAAACGTACTGAACGACGAAGCGACCCGGTCTCAGAAGCACGCAGTTCTGGCCAATTCGGCAATGGGATTGCTGGCGGCTGGCAAGGCCGAAACCCGCGAAGAAGCAGTAGCCATGGCCCGTGAATCGCTGGAAAGCAAACGGGCACTGGCGTGTTTTAAGAAGTTGATTGAATAAGCCCGCATTTAGTTCGCAAGAACTTTAAGCCAATTAGTAGTTATAAAAAATAGCCAGAGGTACGTATCCCAGCGGCTATACGGGCTGAAGTCCGTACTCTGTAAAAATGACGATTCTTGACGAAATTATTGCCCAAAAGCGAATTGAAGTAGCCCAGCGCAAGGCGACCACCCCGGTGTCAATGCTGGAACAAATGCCCGACTTCAAACGACAGGCGCTATCTGCACGCGACGCCGTTCAGGACCTGCGCTCAACGGGTATCATTGCCGAATTCAAACGCAAGTCTCCCTCCAAAGGCATCATCAATGACCGGGCCGACGTAGCCGAAACGACACAGGGCTACGTGCGGGCGGGCGCGGCTGTGCTGTCGGTGCTGACTGACGAACCGTTTTTTGGTGGGACCCCCGCCGATTTACAGGCGGCCCGGCTGGCGAATCCGGAAACGCCCATTCTGCGTAAAGATTTTGTGATCGATTACTATCAGCTTCTGGAAGCCAAAGCGTGGGGAGCAGACTTAATTCTGCTCATTGCGTCCTGCCTGACGCCCGCCGAAGTGATAGAGCTTAGTCAGCAGGCGCATGATTTGAGTATGCAGGTGTTGCTCGAAGTTCACGACCAGGACGAACTCGACCGAAGTCTGACGCATACGGTCGATTTGGTAGGTGTCAATAACCGGGATTTAAAAACGTTTACGACGTCTATTGATACGTCGATGCGGTTGATCGAGCACATTCCCGACACCTTTGTCAAGATTACCGAGAGCGGTTTGCACGATGCCGCTACGATGTATGCCCTGTTTCAAGCCGGATATGATGGCTTTCTTATTGGCGAAGCCTTCATGAAAACCGCTGATCCAGCCGCAGCCTTACAGGCTTTGGCAACTGATTTCACTTCACGAATGCCCACCTTTACAAACTCATTTACGTCATGAAAATTAAAGTGTGCGGTCTGCGAGACGCCGAGAACCTGAGAGAGATTGCCGCCCTTCATCCTGACTTTGTTGGGTTTATCTTTTACGACCAATCGCCCCGGTTCGTGGGCGACGAGTTAGACGAGGAAGCTGTGAAGGCCTTGCCCCGAAGCATTCGAAAAGTAGGCGTATTTGTGAACGCAAGTCCGGACTTTATTCTGCGGAATGTGAAAAAATACGATTTCCAGTACGTTCAGTTGCATGGTAACGAAACGCCCGAATATTGCCGGAGTCTGCGCAACCGGGGTATCAATATCATTAAAGCGTTTCGGGTCGATGAGTCATTCAACTTTTCGATGCTGAACAACTTTAAAGCCCAGTGCGATTTTTTCCTGTTCGACGCCAAAGGCGACCAGCCAGGCGGCAACGGACATACCTTCGACTGGAGTATTCTAAGTCGTTACGACAACGAAAAGCCATTTTTCATCAGCGGTGGTATTGGCCTGGATAACCTCGACCAGTTAGCCGCCCTGAAAGACATGAAACTGTACGGCGTGGACGTAAACAGCCAGGTCGAAACCGCGCCGGGCGTGAAAGATGTAGTAAAAGTGAAGGAATTGATTGACCGGCTACGGCCCGTAGAGGAAGAAGAAACGGTATAACAATTCGGCACTGTACACCCATTAATCGTGTTACATGACTAAACGACAACGCTAATGGAAACGACAAACAAAAAGGAATCGGAACCCATTCCTACCATTAAGGAGCGAGGTTCTAATGTGTACAAGCCCGAAGACATCAAACGTTGGGGTGTGGAACGATTTTTAGATACAGTTTCTCCGAAAGAGCCATTTCAATTTGGTATCGAATTTACAGATGATGAAAATCGACGGATGGATGAGGTTTTAGAAGAAGAGAAAAATCGTAAATAGCGAGTCCAGGGCTATAGTAAACAGACGAGTTCCACCAATGATAGACTAGATGAAATGTCTCTGCTCATAAGTTCACTATCCATCAATGATTTACGATACCAACCTTCTGATTGATGTAATACGAAAAGGTATGACCTCTTCAAACAGGTTAGTAATTTCTATAATAGTTGTAGGTGAACTTGAGGCCTTTGCACTTAAATCCGACTGGGGAGTGCAGAAGGTTAACCGGATGGATTACTTGCTCACTACCTATCCAGTTGCTGATATCACGTTACCCATCACACAATTGTACGCCCAAATAGACGCATTTAGTCAGGGGAAATTGCAAACTGCTCCTCTCAAATCATCTGCTCGCAACATGGGTAAAAATGACATCTGAATTGCAGCTACCGCATTGTATTTAGATATGGAGTTGCACACAACTGACAACGACTATGACCATCTCCCTGCTATGGGATTGCGCTTAGTGAAGCACTAATTATCACAATGCAAACTACCCTCGAACCACAAACCTCATTTGAGGTCACAGATAAAGGCTTCTACGGCCACTTTGGCGGAGCGTTCATTCCTGAAATGCTCTATCCGAACGTCGAAGAATTACGGCAGAATTATTTACAGATCATTGCTGACCCAGCGTTCCAGGCCGAGTTCTGGCAGTTGCTCGAAGATTATGTCGGTCGGCCAACGCCATTATTTCTGGCGAAGCGACTGTCTGAACACATCGGCGCAACGATCTATCTCAAGCGCGAAGACCTGTGCCACACCGGAGCGCATAAAATTAACAATACCATTGGGCAGATTCTGGTGGCACAGCGGCTCGGCAAGAAACGAATCGTGGCCGAAACCGGGGCCGGTCAGCATGGCGTCGCGACAGCAACGGTTTGCGCACTGATGGGTCTGGAGTGCATCGTGTATATGGGCAGCATCGACATGGAACGGCAGCAGCCCAACGTGGCCCGGATGCAAATGCTCGGCGCAACGGTCGTTCCGGCTACATCGGGCAGTCAGACGCTCAAAGATGCCACGAATGAAGCCATGCGTCACTGGATTAATAACCCCGTCGATACGCATTACATCATTGGCTCAGTC